>JBEKUI010000219.1:0-8064 GCA_049515175.1 Terriglobia bacterium | reverse complement strand
GGAAAAGGCAATTGTTCATCACGTGATCGACATGCAGATGCGTATTGATCACGGTCTGGATATCGGAGGGGTGGAGCCCCTTGGCCTTCAATGAGGCGATCAAATGGGAGGCCTCATGGGGGAGGCCGGTATCAACAATGATGTGATGCTTGCCGTTCGACAGAAGCACCGACGAAGCTCCCCGCCAACTGCCGGTCAGCACAACATCAATATTCCAGGATGGTTCAAGCATAAAGAGGTCAACTGATCCTCTCAGGTAATTCTATCAGGAAGAACTGGCATCTGGCGAGAGGGGTTGTGTACGAACTGCCGCCCGATTCGGTATTGCTTTGAACTCACAGATAGACGCGGCCAAGACGAGGATCGTCGTGGGCTACTGGCTGGCTCATCTGGAGGAGGAGGAGCCGCCGAAGATTCGGAGCTCTCCTCTTCGAGTGCCCAGCGGCGAAGACGAAGGAAATCCGCGGCGCGAGCGATGGCCATGGGCCGGCCGACCGGGAATCCGGTTGACAAGTCGTGTCAAATCCGCTAAAAATAGAAGTTTGCAATCTGACAGTGGAAACGGAGAGTGGAGTGGGGACTTACTTTGCCAAGACGCGTCGAGGAAGGATCCGGTGGCGGATTCTTGACGCAGAGGGAAACGTGCTGGGACGGCTGGCGTCGCAGGCGGCGCAGGTTCTGACCGGCAAGACCAGCCCGGATTACACTCCGCATGCCGACCATCGCGACGGCGTCATCATCATCAATGCTGAGAAGATTCGCTTGACGGGCAAGAAGCTCGACGACAAGTTTTATCGGCACTTTACCGGGTATCCCGGCGGGCTGAAGGAAATCTCAGCCCGCAAGTACCTGGCGACCAGGCCCGACCGGCTGGTTCGCGACGCAATTCTGGGTATGCTCCCAAAGACGCGCTTGGGAGACCACGTGGCCGGGCGGCTGAAAGTCTACGCCGGACCGGTTCATCCTCACCAGGCGCAGAACCCGGAGCCCCTATCCCCGAAGCGGTAGTGAACAACCCCGTTTCGCATCTTGAGTTCTAAGGAGTTCGAGTGACGGATTCAGTCCAATTCCGTGCCACCGGCCGGCGCAAGACGTCGGTGGCGCGTGTGATTTTGCGTCCGGGTGAGGGCAAGGTTGTGGTAAACGACCGCCCGGTGGAGCAGTACTTCCTTTCCGAAGCGGTCCGACAGGAGCTTCAGCAGCCACTAGCGGAGACCGAGCAGGCGGGAAAGTTTGATGTCATGATTAATGCCAGCGGAGGGGGCATCCATGGGCAAGCCGGAGCCGCTCGGCTAGGCATCGCTCGCGCGCTCATTATTTTCAATCCCGAGCTGCGTTCACGCCTCAGGCAAGGTGGTTTCCTCACGCGTGATCCCCGCGCCAAGGAACGCAAGAAGTACGGCCAGAAGGGTGCCCGGAAGCGCTTCCAGTTCTCGAAGCGGTAAGAGCTGTGATGAGTGGCGAGTGACGAGCAAGCAAGCTGACCGTTGCCCCCTCGTCACAAGTTACTTGTCACCTGTCACTGTATTGAGGAGGAGTTTTGTCGAACATCACGATGAAGGAATTCTTGGAGGCTGGAGTTCACTTCGGCCACCAGACTCGCCGCTGGAACCCCAAGATGAAGGAGTACATCTACGGGGAGCGGAACGGCATTTACATCATCGACCTCCAGAAGACCCTCAAGCTTTTCAAGGAAGCGGCCAAGTACGTGGCCGACCTTGCCGCGGAGGGCAAAACAATCCTTTTTGTGGGGACCAAGCGCCAGGCGCAGGAGGCGATCGCCGAGGAAGCGGCGCGCTGCGGCATGTACCACGTCAATCACCGCTGGCTCGGCGGACTGCTGACCAACAACGCCACCATTCAGAAGTCCATCCAGCGCCTCAAGGAACTGGACGAGATGAGCCGTGACGGGCGGTACGAGCTGCTGACCAAGAAAGAGGTGCAGCGCCTGGAGCGCGAGCGCAAGCATCTGGAGCAGAACCTGGCCGGCATCAGGGACATGCCGGGATTGCCGGATTGCCTCTTCGTCGTGGACTCGAGCAAGGAAGAGATCGCGGTCATGGAAGCCCGCAAGTTGGGGATTCCGGTGGTGGGGATCGTGGATACGAATTGCGACCCCGACATGGTCGACCGGGTGATTCCCGGCAATGACGACGCGCTGCGGGCGATTCGGCTCTTCACCTCGCGGATTGCCGATGCGGTGCTGGAAGGCAAGGATTCCGCCCTACAAAAGCAGTTGGAGGAAGAGAAGATTGCCGCCGAGCGCGCCGCCGAGGAGCTCGATGCGGCTCGCCAGGCTGCCGCTTTGACCGCCGACGAATTGGGCGGTGCGGAAGGAGTTTTCGCGGAAAGCGTCGAGGCCGGAGCTCCGGTGGACGGCTCCGTCGCGGTCCGGGAGGCCGAAGATTTGGCGGATGGGCGCGTGCGCGTCCCCAAGATCAAGCGCCGGGGCGGGCGGGGCTCGGACGAGGGCAACGGAGAAAGCCCTGTGGCAGGCCGTTCCTAGCAGCGAAAATGCCAAGGATCGCGCGAGGTAGGCGAGCCGAAGTACTGGCGCCTACCTTTTTGTGTGTGGAGGTTCTGAGATCGAATGAGTGTTTCAGCCGAGGTCGTAAAGAAGCTGCGGGAGATGAGTGGCGCTCCCATGATGGAGTGCAAGAAGGCCCTGGAGGAAGTGAGCGGGGACATCGAGCAGGCGTTCACGGTCCTGCGCAAACGCGGGCAAGCGACCGCGGCCAAGAAGGCCAGCCGCCTCGCTTCCGAGGGCAGCGTAGGCTGCTACCTTCACGCCGGGGGTAAGATCGGGGTCATGGTGGAAGTCAATTGCGAATCGGACTTCGTCGCCCGCAACGAGGAGTTTCAGCAGCTCGTGCATGACATCGCCATGCAGATCTGTGCCACCGATCCGCGTTTCGTCCGCAAGGAAGACGTTTCCGAGGACGTGCTGGTGCGCGAACGGGAGGTCTTGCGCTCGCAGGCGGCATCCACGGGCAAGCCGGAAGCAGTGATCAACCGCATTGTGGAGGGCAAGCTCGAAAAGTTCTACGAAGACAACTGCCTCTACGAGCAGCACTTTATTAAGGACTTGACCGGCACCTCCACGGTTCGGGAGCTGATCGCTTCCAAGATCGCGAAGTTCGGCGAGAACATCACGGTCCGGCGCTTTTCTCGCTTCAAGGTTGGCGAGGGATTGAAGACCACGGAAGGCGCTGCGCCAGCGTAAGTCAGCCACATTCTTTTCAGCCAGGACTTATGAGCGATCCCGCATTTCGCCGCGTTCTCCTCAAATTGAGCGGAGAAGCCCTGATGGGCAATCAGGGCTTTGGGGTTGACCCGTTGGTTGCCGCCCGCATCGCCGAAGAGGTCCACGAAGTCCATACCTTAGGCGTGCAGATTGCCATCGTCATCGGCGGCGGCAACTTCATTCGCGGGGTGGCAGCTTCGGCGAGCGGCATCGACCGCGTCGTCGCCGACCACATGGGGATGCTGGCGACGATCATCAACGGCCTGGCCCTCCAGGATTCTCTCGAGAAACGCGGATCGTTTACCCGTGTCGTCACCGCTATCGAAATGCGCGAAATCGCCGAGCCTTTCATCCGGCGGCGGGCGGTCCGTCATCTGGAGAAAGGGCGCATCGTGATTCTGGCGGGGGGGACCGGCAATCCATACTTTTCCACGGACACTGCCGCGGCGCTGCGGGCCATGGAAATCAAGGCGGAAGTGATCCTGAAGGCGACGAAAGTCGATGGCGTTTACGACGCCGATCCCAAGAAAGTCCCAACGGCCAAACGCTACGAACACATCTCCTACCTGGAGGTTCTTTCCAAGGGACTGGCGGTGATGGATACGACGGCGATCTCGCTTTGCATGGACAACAATCTGCCGATTATCGTTTTCGATTTGAACGTTCCCGGCAACTTGAAACGTGTCATCCTGGGTGAGAAGATCGGTTCCTCAGTGGGCCGCTAAAACTCCAGGAGGGGGCGGTTTCCATGTTTAAAGAAACACTGGCGCAAGCGAAGACCCGGATGGTAAAGGCCCTGGATGATTTCCGTGGGGAACTGGCGGGACTGCGGACGGGACGGGCCTCGACGGCCCTGCTCGACCACATCAAGGTCGAGTATTACGGTACGCCCACGCCTCTGAACCAGGTGGCTACGCTGGGAGTTCCCGAGCCGACGCTCCTGACCGTCCAGCCTTGGGACCCCAGCCTGATCGGCGCCGTTGACAAGGCGATTCGATCATCCGACCTGGGGCTCAATCCCGTGAATGACGGCAAGGTGCTACGCGTGCCCATTCCCCCTCTCACCGAGGAGCGGCGGAAGGAACTCGTCAAGCACCTCCACAAGGTTCTGGAAAACCACCGTACGGCGGTGCGCAATATCCGGCGCGACAGCAACGACGAGCTCAAGAGGCTCCTCAAGGATAAGAAGATGGCCGAGGATGAGGAGAAGAAGGCACTGGAGGATATCCAGAAGCTCACCGACGAATTCATCGGCAAGCTGGAGTCGCAAGCAGGATCGAAGGAGAAAGAAATTCTGGAGATGCGCTGAGTTTTTTCGAGATTCTTTCGCCACTGCTCTTGACACTTTCGCTGAATGCCTGTTATATTCGTAGGGTTTGCACCGGAACAACTGACTGCCCCGCATGTTCGCTCGGGGGTTTGCCGGGTGAGGGGTAAAGGTGCGCTAGGAAATTAGATATGCCGACGTTCAATCAACTCGTAAGGATGGGAAGAAAGAGGCCGAGGTATAAGACCTCCAGCCCGGCTCTGGAAGGTTGTCCGCAGAAGCGGGGAGTCTGCATTCGGGTTTACACCCAGACCCCCAAGAAACCCAATTCGGCGCTGCGCAAGGTTGCGCGTGTGCGCTTGGTCCATGGCGTGGAGGTCACGACTTACATTCCGGGGGTGGGCCACAACCTGCAAGAGCACTCCATCGTGCTCATTCGCGGGGGGCGTGTAAAGGATCTGCCCGGAGTTCGCTATCACGTGATTCGTGGGACGCTGGATTCGGCGGGAGTGAGTGACCGCCGGCAGGGGCGCTCGAAGTACGGTGCCAAGCGGCCCAAGGCGTCCTGAGGGATTTGAGGATTAAGGGAGTTTATGCCGCGTAAGGGGACAGTCGAACGGCGCGAGGTTGCATCGGATCCGATCTACGGCAATCCGCTGGTTGAGAAGTTCATCAACTGCATCATGTACCAGGGTAAGAGGTCCGTGGCGCAGGAGATCGTCTATGACGCGCTGAATACGATCAAGGAGCGCGCCAACGACGATCCGCTGAAGATCTTCAAGAAGGCCGTTGATAATGTAAAGCCGGTCCTGGAAGTGAAAACCCGCCGCGTCGGCGGGGCCAACTACCAGGTCCCGGTGGAAGTGAACCGGAATCGTCAAGCCTCGTTAAGTCTCCGCTGGATTATCGGCTATGCACGCGAGCGGGGCGAGAAATCGATGAAAGAGCGCCTGGCGGCGGAATTGCTCGATGCCGCCAACAATCGCGGCGGGGCGATCAAGAAGCGCGACGAAACGCACCGCATGGCCGAGGCCAACAAGGCTTTTGCCCACTACCGCTGGTAGTTCGTCAACTGACGAATTAGCATTGGTGAGGCGGGAGGTGGATCCCCCCAGGACCACGATCCGCTTCGAGCTCCGTTCCGTCGGAGCTCCTTTGCTCAACAAGCCACAGTGGAACGTGATCTGGGCCGGCGGGACCTGGATCACAAGGGAATTTGTTTCGGTAAGGAATTATGCCGCGTCAGACGCCGCTGGAGAAAACTCGGAATATCGGCATCATGGCCCACATTGATGCTGGGAAGACGACCGCCACGGAGCGGATCCTCTATTACACCGGGATCACGCACAAGCTGGGAGAAGTGCACGAAGGCACGGCGGTGATGGATTGGATGGAGCAGGAGCAGGAGCGCGGCATCACTATCACCTCTGCGGCCACGACGTGTTTCTGGAACGACATCCGCATCAATATCATCGACACGCCGGGCCACGTGGATTTTACGGCGGAAGTTGAAAGGTCGCTCCGGGTTCTTGACGGAGCGATTGCCATTTTAGGGGCGGTCGAGGGCGTCGAGCCGCAGACCGAAGCTGTCTGGCGGCAGGCCGATAAGTATCGCGTTCCGCGCATCGTGTTCGTCAACAAGATGGACCGGGTGGGCGCCGATTTCGAAGGCTGCCTCGAACAGCTCCGCTCAAAACTGCATGCCACCCCGGTCGCGGTCCAGTTACCGCTGGGGGCTGAGGACGGGTTCCAGGGCATCATCGATCTCATCGAGGAAAAGGCGTACGTTTACAGGGACGAGACGCTGGGCGCGGATTATGATGTCTCTGAGATTCCGCCCCAATACCTCGAGAAAGCCCACCGCTTCCGCGAGCAGCTGATTGAAACCCTGGGCGAGGTCGACGACCACATCCTCGAGAAATACGTCCACGGCGAGCGCGTTTCGTCCGAAGAGATTCGTTCTGCCCTGCGGCGCGGAACGATAACCCAGAAGATCTTCCCCGTGCTTTGCGGAGCCGCCTTTAAGAACAAGGGGCTTCAGCCGCTGCTCGACGCAGTTGTCCATTACCTTCCTTCGCCGCTTGATATTCTGCCCGCGGAGGGCCAGTCGGCGGACGGCGAGAAGACCCTGACGCGCGCCCCCGACGACGATGCGCCATTTTCCGGGCTTGTCTTCAAGATCATGACGGACCCTTATGTGGGCCAGCTCGCCTTCCTGCGCGTGTACTCCGGTTCGCTCAAAGTCGGCGAGTCAGTTCTCAATGCGCGCAAGGACCGCCGCGAGCGCGTCAGCCGGCTGCTCAAAATGCACGCCAACAAGCGCGAGGAGATCACGGAAGTCTGGGCCGGTGACATCGCGGCCGCGGTGGGTCTCAAGACGGTTTCCACCGGGGACACTATCTCCGACGAGGACGCTCCGATTGTTTTTGAGGCGATGGATTTTCCGGCGCCGGTGATCTCGGTGGCCATCGAGCCCAAGACCAAAGCCGACCAGGACAAGATGGGTATGGCCCTTTCCAAGCTGACGCAGGAGGACCCCACCTTTAAGGTCCATACCGATCCCGACACCGGCCAAACGCTGATTTCGGGCATGGGTGAACTGCACCTGGAAATCATCGTGGACCGCATGATGCGGGAGTTCAGCGTGGGTGCGAACGTCGGCCGGCCCCAGGTTGCTTATCGCGAGACGATTAGCGTCGCCGCGGAGGCGGAAGGAAAGTACGTCCGCCAGACCGGAGGCCGCGGCCAGTACGGCCACGTTCACTTGCGGGTTGAGCCGTTGCCCCATCCCGATCCAAACGCCATCGCCGACCTCACCAAGAAAAAATCCACCAACAAATTTGACGCCGAGTTGAACCTGCTCTTCGTCGACGAGATTGTTGGTGGAGTTGTTCCCAGGGAATACATTCCCGCCGTTTATCAGGGAGTGCGCGAGGCCATGGAAGGCGGCATCCTGGCCGGTTACGAGATGACCGGCGTGAAGGTGGCGCTCGAAGAGGGCTCCTATCATGAGGTGGACTCCTCGGAGATTGCTTTCAAGATTGCCGGTTCACTGGGCTTCAAGGAGGCGTCGCGACGCGCCAAGCCCGTCCTGCTCGAGCCGGTGATGAAAGTGGAAGTTGTGGTGCCTGAGGAATACATGGGCGACGTCCTGGGCGATCTGAGTTCGCGCCGGGGCCACATCGAAGGCATGGAGAAGCGGGCCTCCACGCAGATCATCCGCTCCACCGTGCCCCTGGCGGAAATGTTTGGTTATGCCACGGACCTGCGCTCGCGCACGCAGGGCCGCGCGTCTTACACGATGCATTTCTGGCGTTACGAACAAGCCCCCGCCGCGATTGCCGAGGAAGTCATCGCGCGCGTGCAGGGGCGGGCCGTCGGCAAGTAAGGGGCGGAGTGCTTTTCGAATTCTTTGAGCGAGGCAGATGAAGTATGGCCAAGGAGAAATTTGATCGTTCGAAGCCGCACATGAACATTGGGACGATCGGTCACATTGATCATGGGAAGACGACGTTGACGGCGGCGATTACGAAGGTACTGGCGAAGGAGAATC
>JBEKUI010000218.1:0-8075 GCA_049515175.1 Terriglobia bacterium | reverse complement strand
TGAATCGGCGCTGGCAGGAGAGGAGCTTGTTCCACCGCCTCACGCGCGCCTGCCTTAGCACCAACACCATCACCTACAAAGACTTAGTGGCAGAACCGGAGCTAGCTTGATATTCACATCTCTGAGATCGCCAAGGAGAAATCAATTGTGATCAGGCAGATGTGGTTTTGGCGAACGACACCCTGAGGACGATTGCGCGGGAATTGGTTGAGACAGTCCGCCGGAACGTCACGATAGATTGGACGGTTAAGGAAAGCGTCCGCGCCAAACTCCGCACGATGGTTAAACGCATCCTTCGCAAGTATGGCTATCCTCCGGACAAGCAAGAGAAGGCAACGCAGACTGTTCTCGAACAAGCTGAGTTACTTTGCAAGGATTGGGCGGCGTAGCGCCCTTTCGGAGTGAGCTTTCTCAAATATTCTGCACATTTCGCACAAACTCTGCACGGTCACACAGTCGCCGGGGCGGGCGGATTTTTTCGCTTGCTATTCGCTTTTTATTCGCCTAAGATAGGCTGCGCCGGGCGAGGCGGCTCCGGCCTGGAACTCTTCTCAGCGTAACGAGCTATCACGGAATTCGAGGTGCACTCATGGCTCTGACCCGGCGGCAAAAGCAGGTGCTGGATTTCCTGGTGGGCTTCATCAACAAGCACGGCTACTCGCCGAGCTTCGAGGAGATCGGCGCATCGCTGGAACTCTCCTCACTCGCCACGGTGCACAAGCACATGCAGACGCTGGAGCGGAAGGGCTTCATCCGGCGCGGCTACAATCAGAGCCGCTCGGTGGAGGTGGTGGCGGTGCCGGGCTCGGTGCCCTTCGCCAAGACCGCCCTCCGGCCCTTTGCGGCTCGCAAGACCTCGAGTAAGCGGGAAACCGCCGGAGCTGTGAGCGAGGTTCCTGCAGCGTTCCTCGGCCACCTCGAGTTTCCGCTGCTGGGTCGCATCGCCGCCGGCCAGCCCGTCGAGGCGATTCCTAACCCCGAGACCTTTTCCTTCGGCGACTTCACGCGCGGTAAGGGCAGCATCTACGTGCTGCACGTCAAGGGCGATTCCATGGTCGAAGACCACATCTGCAACGGCGACTACATCCTCGTCGAGGGCGCGGATACCGCGGGAAACGGCGAGATCGTCGTGGCGCTCACCGGCGGCACCGACGCCACCCTCAAGCGCTTCTTCCGCGAACCCGGCGGCAAAGTCCGCCTGCAGCCCGCCAACGCCGAGATGGACCCCATCATCCTTCCCGCGCGCGATGTCAAAATTCAGGGACGAGTCATTGGAGTTCTGAGAAAATACTAGACGGCAGGATTCAGGAGTCAGGATTCAGGAGGCTGAAGATCCTCCATCGAGGAAAGCTGGTGAAGGCGGACCCACAATCGGTGCGGGTGATGGGCTTGCGGGCGATCGGAAGATTGTTGCTGGTGTGTCTCGTTCTGGCGGCGGTGAGTAGGCTGCGCGGGGAAGAGATCACGCTCAAAGACGGGAAGAAGATCACCGGCACGGTGGTGGGATTTGAGAACGGAATGTTCCGGGTGGAAACGGATTTCGGTTTCGCGCTGATCAAGCGCGAGACGGTCAAATCCATAAGTTTCAGCGCCGGCGACAGCAAGAATCCCGCGGCGAAGGCCGCCAGCCGCGCAGTGGTCGAACGATCCAACGCCCAGGCTGCGCCTTCTGTGCCGTCCTCGCCCACTGCCGCTGCGGTCGAGCCCGGACCGAAACCGCCAGTGGCTCCGCCCGTCAGCCGCCCGCTCGACGAACCTCTTCCCACCGAAATTCGCGAGCGCGTGGAGGGAAACACCTACATCAACGAGACGTTTCAGTTCAGTTTCTACAAACCGCCGGGATGGAAAGTCCACGAGAACGCCGCGCGCGAGACCGGACGGGCCATCGTCGCTGTCGGACCGGAGGACGAGCACACCGTGCTCTTTGCGGAGCGGCAAGTCTGGAGTGGGGCCCCCAACCTGAAGGCCAACGCGACGGATGCCAACCTGCGCAACACCTATCACGACTACAAACTGCTCTCCGAATCCTCGCTGGAGGCCGATGGCCACCCCGCCCTGCGCCGCGAGTTCAGCGGTGTGCTGGATGGCGCGGAGTGGCGAGGCATCTCGCTGCGCGTCGCGCTGGGTAACACTGTCTTCGGCCTGGTGGGATTGACCTCCGCGGAGAACTTGCAGTTTCAGCAGGCAGTGCTCAACAAGATTATCGCTTCCTTCCGATTCCTTCCCTCCGGCAGCGCCGCACAGGTGGCGCATTGAAATCGCGGCGGCGATGCTCTCCGGCAAGGCAGGTCTGCCCGGACGAAATTCTCCTCGTTTCGCACTTCCTTCGGCGCATGACCCTCTTGCAACAAGTTGCTACTTGGTTGCAACTAGGACTTGCAATCACCTCACTAACCCCTTATTTATCAATGAACCCTTGACAGTCCACCCTCAGGTGACTAGCATTCTCATGCAACTATAGTCATTGGAACGGATTCGGCCCGGCCAATACGGAACTCATGTTTCAATCATTCGTCATCACGCTGCGCGAGGGGGTGGAGGCAGCGCTCATCGTGGGCATCGTCCTCAGCCATCTCCAGAAGACGGGGCGGGCGGCTTGGGCCCGCGTGGTCTATTGGGGCGTGGCCGCCGCCATTCTGGCCAGCCTAGCCGGCGCCTACTTCCTCAAGCGCGCCGAAATCAACGAAGACGTCATGGAAGGCTGGCTGATGCTGGCGGGAGCATTGTTTGTTGCCAGCATGGCCCTCTGGATGTGGCGCACCGGCAAGCACCTGAAGAAGGACATTGAGGCCCGGCTCACTCAACTCGCCGCGGCACCCTCGCGCGGAGCCGCCGCGGGACTCTTTCTCTTCGTCTTCCTCATGGTGTTTCGCGAGGGAGTGGAGACGGTGCTCTTCCTCGCCGCCGTTTCCCTGCGCACCAGCGAGCTGCTCGACTTCCTGGGAGGCGTTCTGGGTCTGGCGGTCGCCGTAGGACTGGGCGTAGCGCTCTTCAAGGGCAGCTTGAAAGTCAATTTCCGGCGCTTCTTCGCCGTGACCACGCTGGTTTTGCTGTTGGTGGCGGCGCAACTCTTCGTTTCCGGCATTCACGAGCTTTCGGAGGCGCGCGTTCTTCCCGCAAGCCCGCGCGAAATGGCTCTCATCGGCCCCATCGTCAACAACGATGCTTTCTTCTTTGTGTTGGTCGTCGTCCTTTCCCTCTTCCTCATCGCGGCGCAGCGGCTGGGAAGCGCCACGACGGTTACCGGGACCGGCCTGATCTCCTCGCCCGAACGGCGCAAGTGTCTCGCCGAGCGGCGCCGCGAGCGGTTTTGGAAGACGGCGGGGCTCGCCGTGGGCGTGTTGGCCATCATTACGATCAGCGCGGAGTTTGTCTATTCGCGGTCGGCGCAGACACTAACGCCGGCCGAAATCGTGGAGGTTCAGACGGGCGAATTTCACGTTCCAGTCGCTCGTCTTGCGGACCACAAGTTGCACCGCTTCACCGCCCAGGCAGGAGGAAAGAGCGTGCGATTCATCGCCCTGCTCGACGGCACGGACAGCGTCCGGGCAGGGCTCGACGCGTGCCTGATCTGCGGCAACCAGGGCTATTACCAGGACGGAGCCAACGTCATCTGCCGCCACTGCGCGGCGGCGATTCACGCCCCGACCATCGGCCTGGCGGGAGGCTGCAATCCCATCCACATCGATTATCGCGTCGAGGGCGAGACCCTGATCATCACTGAAGAGGCGCTCGCCACCGGCGCCCAGTACTTCCAGTAACCCCATGCTGATTCGCATCATCAACCGCAGCCTGGTTCGCCGTCGCCGCCGCAAGCTGCTGAGCTTCGCGGCCGTGGCGTTGGGCATAACGGTAGCAACGGCGGTGGCCACGATGGGCCTGGACGTCGGCGACCGGGTGGGCCGGGAACTGCGCTCCTTCGGCGCGAACATTGCGCTCACTCCGGCGGGCGACAGCCTGAGCGTTTCTGTCGGCGGTGTGGATTATCGCCCGGCGGGCTCGGGGACGTTTCTGGCGGAAGCGGACCTCGTGAAGCTCAAGCAAATCTTCTGGCGCAATAACATTCTGGGGTTTGCTCCCCGGCTCGATCTGCGGGGGAGGGTTGGGGGACGCCCGGCGGCGCTGGTCGGTACGTGGTTCGACAAGGAAATCGCAGTGGACAAATCGGAGTCGCTGCGCACCGGCTTGAGGAAACTCCATCCCACCTGGAAAGTCGAGGGAAGCTGGCCCGAGGACGGCGGCGCCGCAGGTTGCCTCGTGGGCCGCCGACTGGCCGCAGCGCTGGCGGTAGGTCCGGGCGGTGAAATCACTTTCCAGCCGGACGGTGACTCCGCCCAGCCATCGCGTCTCGAATCCGCTGGCACTTTGCAACAACCGACCGTGGTGCTGGCGATCCGCGGCGTGCTGGCCACGGGCGGCGAAGAGGAGGATCAAGTCTTCGTTCCGCTCGCGACCGCGCAGAAGATCGCACGCCTGGAGGGCAAGTTCCGCCGGGCGGAGGTGAGCGCACTGACCAAGCCGGAGGACGATTTCGCGCGCTCCGACGTCACCCGGCTGAGCGCGCAGGAATTCGATCGCTGGTACTGCACGCCCTACGTGAGCTCCCTCTGTTATCAGATTCAGCAGGCGATACCGGGCGCGGAGGCGCGGCCCGTCTATCGTGTGGCGGAGACGGAGGGCCGCATTCTCGGCCGCGTCGGCATCCTGATGGCGCTTCTCGGCGGGGCGGCCCTCGTGGCTGCGGCGCTGGCGGTGGCTTCCACGATGCTTGCCACGGTGCTCGAGCGCCGCGTGGAGATCGGCCTGTTCAAGTCGCTAGGCGCAACGAACACGCGCGTGGCCTCCATCTTCCTCCTCGAGGCCGCCCTGGTGGGTTTGCTCGGAGGTCTGGCGGGTTATTTCTTCGGCAGTCTCATGGCCCGGCACCTGGCGGCGCAGGTGTTCGGCACAGCGGCGGGATTCCATTGGATTATTCTGCCGCCCGCGCTGGCTCTGGCGCTTGTGGTGACGCTTGTGGGCAGCGCCTGGCCGCTGGCACGCGGCTTGAAACTCGCTCCCCTGACGGTTCTGCGCAATGAGTAATCGCGACGCAAGGCATTCGAGTGGCAGCCGCACGCTGTTCTGGAGAATCTGGTTTCGGTCCATCTCCGGGAAGCGTTCCCAGGCAGCGCTGGCGCTGACCTCCCTTCTGGTGGGAGCGGCTCTGGCGGCGGCGCTGCTTAACCTTCACAGCGGCATCCAGCGCAAGATGACTGAAGAGTTCCAGTCGTACGGCGCCAACGTGGTGCTTGCGCCGGGCAGCGCCGCAGGCGCTTCCGAAAGGGCCCCGTTGATGGACGAGGCGGTCCTCGAACGCCTGGCCGCCGGGCCAGGCCGGCGCAGCGGCATGGCTGTGGCGCCCATGCTTAACGCCGTCATGCGGATAAGCAGAGTTCCCGCCGACCCGCGCTTGCCAGAATTTGAGAACGTGGTCGCCGTGGGGACGAATTTCAGCGCCTTGCGAGCCATCTACCCCGGCTGGCGGATCGAGGGAAGCACGGAACTTGGAGGAAATGCCGCTTGCGTGGTGGGGGCGCATGTGGCTCGTCGGCTCCACGCGCGGACGGGCGACGCAATTCGCCTCGCGCCGGATGAAGCGCCCGCTGGCGACGCCACGCGCGCGCAGCACGTCTTCCCCATTGCCGGCATTCTTTCCACCGGCGCGGCGGAGGACGATCAGGTGTTCGTGCCGCTCGACGCGCTGCAGCAAATGACCGGCCTCGCGGGGCGGATCAGCCTGGTGGAACTGAATGTACCCGGCGACCCGGCGGAGATCGAGCGGACCGTCCAGGCGCTGGGTAAGGAGTTGCCGGGAGTCGAAGTACGCGCCGTGCGCAGCGTGGTCGAATCGGAAGGAAAAGTTCTGGGCACAATTCGCGGGCTGCTCGTGTCGCTCACGGCACTGATCATCGGAATCGTCGCGCTCTGCATGGTGGCCACCATGACCACCATCGTGCTCGAGCGGAAGCGGGACATCGCGGTCATGAAGGCGCTGGGCGCGACCGACCGCCTGATCGCCAGACTCTTTCTGAGCGAGAGCGCCGCGCTGGGCTTGCTGGGCGGACTGGCAGGTTTTGGAGTGGGTTTTGTGGCAGCGCGGATCCTCGGCCAGCGGCTGTTCGAGGTGGCGATCGGTCCGGCCTGGTGGACGCTTCCAACGGTCTGTGTGGCGACGGCGGCGCTGGCGGTCGCAACGACGGCGCTTCCGGTCAGAATCGCGCGCGCCATCGAGCCCGCTGCGGTCCTCAAGGGAGAGTAGATCTTGGCTTTCATCGAAATCGACGGGCTGACGAAGAGATTCAACAACTCCGTGGCGGCGCTCCGGGGAGTCACGCTCGCGGCCGAGAAGGGCGAGTGGCTGGCGGTGATGGGGCCCTCGGGTTCGGGCAAGAGCACGCTGCTCAATATCCTCGGCTGCCTGGATACGCCGAGCGAGGGGCGAGTAACAATTGGCGGCGAAAATCTCGCCGAGCTTTCCGCCGGCGCACTGGCGCGCTTCCGGGCGGAGAAGGTGGGATTCGTCTTCCAGCAGTTCCATCTCGTTCCTTACCTGACGGCGGTCGAGAATGTGATGTTGGCGCAGTACTTTCACAGCCTGGCCGACGAGGCCGAGGCGGCGGAGGCCCTGCGTCGCGTGGGCCTGGGCGACCGAATGGACCACCTGCCTTCGCAGCTCTCGGGCGGCGAGCAGCAGCGCGTCTGTGTGGCGCGGGCGCTGATCAACCAGCCCAACCTGATTCTGGCGGATGAACCCACCGGCAACCTCGACGAAGTGAACGAAGCCATCGTGATGGGGCTCCTCACGGAGTTGCATCGCGACGGGCACACCATCGTCATGGTCACACACGACCCGGAAATCGGGCGCATGGCGGAGCGGCGCATTGAGCTTCATCACGGCCGCTTGGCGGAGGTCGCGGGCCTTCCGGCCGGCGAGGAGGAGTTGATCGACAACCTCCTGAAGGCAGTGTGGCACGCGCGGGAAGATTTCCGGCAGGAGATCGTCGCCCTGGGAAATGTTCCGGAGTTCGAAAAGAACCGCGCCACTTTCCTGTTGATGGAGCAGGAACAGTTGGTGCAGTTTGACGGCGGCGCGGTGACCCTGACCCGTCAGGGCGAGCCCCGCGCGCGCGGCCTCATCCGCCGCCATCGCCTCGCCGAGCGGCTCTTCTCGGATACCTTCGGGCTGGAGGAGTCGCTGCTCGACGCGAACGCCTGCCGCATCGAACATACGCTGGGGCCGGAAGTCACGGAGAAGCTCTGCACCTTCCTCCACCATCCCCTCACCTGTCCGCATGGCTCGCCGATCCCACGCGGCGCCTGCTGCCCTGCGCGCTAAAAGCGGGATCGCCCCCGCCCAGGATCGTTGCCGGATTTCCCGTCCCGCCGGGCTGCCTCAGCCTTTTTGGATGTTGGTGATCGCAATCCTCAGCAGAGCCTTGCAGGAAACGCACAGGCAGGTGGAGGAGTTGCTCGCGTCCCGGCTGATGGCAAAGACACGGCACTCGTGGCAGCGCGCACAGGGCGCTGTGGGATGGGTCGAATCGGGTTCGGGGGGCGCATCAAAGGGTACGTCGCACTCACCCACGCGCTCGGTTTCCAGCTCGAACGTCGTGTAACAATGATTGCAGACGTGGTTGAAGCAGCACTCCGGCTTGCAGGAATAGAAAATGTCGCTCGATCCGCAAGCCGGACAGGCCACTGTAATCGGAGTGAGTGTCATGCTGATCCAGCTTGCGGTTTCGCCGGCGCTTGTGTCAAGTGTCTGCCTGTAGCGGCAGCTTGACGACGCGAACTGTAGCGGCGGTTTATGACTGCGGGGGCTTACTTCTTCCCTCACGTGTAACGCAGCCAGCGTAGCAGTTCCACCAAGGACGGCCGCTTGCCATACATCAGGATGCCGACGCGATAAATCCGCGCCGAGAGATAGACAATCCCCGCCGTTGTTAGCACGCTGATGAGAAGGGAAAGAACGATTTGCCACGCCGGGGGCGTTTGAACCACGATGCGCAAAACCATGTGGACGGGCGCAAAGAAAG
>JBEKUI010000217.1:0-8078 GCA_049515175.1 Terriglobia bacterium | reverse complement strand
GCAAGGTTAGCAAGGTCAAGTTGGAATACAAGCGATTGTACCCCAAGGGCCGCCTTCCATTGCTTTGGAACCTAACCGTGGGTGTGATGATAGCTCTGGGCCTGGCTGTGGCCTGGAGCATAGGCTTCTTTCACTAAGGGCGGGCGGCGCAGACTTGGCCGAGTAATCTGCGAATTCACAGAGAGCCACATCGAGGAGGCGTTCGGCAACCTAGCGCAGCGGTGCCGTTCTCCCCGCAGAGAACAGTCACCATAGCAGGCACTGGTCACTGAGATGGGGATGCCGACGCGACAGATCGCGGATCTCATGAGCTATCGGGAACCTCCAATAAACACCTTCCTCCATGGTCTCCAAAATGGCCAATGGCAGTGGGCCATTAGAAGAATAATCCTGGGCTTTGCCATCCTGTTGTCGGTCTTCCTTGCGCAAGCGGAGAGCCAGCAAGCAGGTTCAACTCCTCTACCACCGACCAAGCAAGATCAAGAATGGGTTGATGAGACGCTGAAAGGACTTTCGCTCGAAGAAAAGGTCGGCCAAATGCTCCAAGTGCGCTGTTATGCCGACTACCCGAGCTTGGAAAGTGCAGACTACAAAAGCCTCCGAGATGAGCTGCAGAAATACCATATCGGATCGGTCGTCTTGGCCGCGCACATTAACCGGCAAGGCTTGCTTCGTGTTTCCGCCACGGATGTAGCCCGAGTCACCAACCAACTGCAAACTGACTCCAAGCTGCCGCTGCTTGTGGGTGCGGATCTGGAGCGTGGAGCCGCTTCGCGCTTAAATGATGTACCTGATTTCCCGTGGCCGATGGCCTTCGGCGCTGTGGGAAACGCGACAGAGGTCGAGCGCTTCGCTGCCATCACGGCGCGGTAGGCTCGCGCTGTCGGTATCCATTGGGCACTCGCTCCAGTCGCCGGCTCGCGTAGACCCTTGGGTCTGCGATGATTGCATCCAGTGCGCCGATGGCGCGCAGACCTGAAACGCAAGGTCTGCGCCACCCGCCGCGAACGTGAACACCACAAAAGCCGCGGACCTCAAAGACGGAGATCCGCGCTACTTGCTAAGAAGTTTGGCGGAGAGGGTGGGATTCGGTGCCAACCTTGGCAGATTTCCCATAGAAAGCGATAACATTTTAGCCCCCTTGCTGTCAACGCGCTTTTTCACCACTTCGGGATTTTAGTAGGCTTTCCTCGCACATTTGCCCATGCCGTTTTTGCTGGATGTCTTAGGAAGTTTAGGAAACAGCCTTCCCCTCGAAAAGCATTCTCTGCGTATGCCTACTCATATCTCTCACTCGCGTGGGCGGGATGACCAAGAATCCCTGGGCAATCACCATCCTGGTTTGCCTTCAGGCTCGAGGGGTCGCGGGTCGAGGCAGGCGGAGAGGCGGAGAGTGGAGATCGAGCTAATCGTCGCTCTGGCGTGGAGGCCGGGGACTGGGCGGGGCGTCATCGCAATCGAGACGCAGGTGAGGTCCGCAAGGGGGGGAGATGGGCTGAGGGGGAGGGCCGGCCCCGTCCCGTCATTTGTAAATTGTTTTCAACACTGACATAGGTGCATTGATCACGTCTAAAGGAATGATCTCGCCCAATTCCCGAAGTTTGGATTCCAGCTTTTCGGCGGCCTTGAGGTATACATCTCTCCTGTAGTTCATGTGAAACCATAGCTTTCCATGAAGCTCGGTGCGAGCCGTTCCGTACCTGCACTCATACTCTGTTGTGTCGGGAAGCTGCGCCTTGTCAATGTTGACCATGCCTGGGACGACCTGGCTGAGCTCCTCGGCATGGCTTTGGGCAGCCTCAAGGTCCAGTACTCTGCGAACCCTGTCCCGGCCGCTGACGGATTTTTCCACGGTCTCATCGATCTCATCCTCAGAAAGGGCCGGCTTCTCAGAGTCCTCGCGTTTGTCGGAGCGATATTCCTCAAGGTAGGCCCTGTTTCCGGCTTCGGTGACGGTGGCCGTCCTTTCGAACACTTCCCTAACGGCTTCCACTGAGGTGTATATGCGGTCCTGCTCATAGGTCAGGAGCATGAATGGGTGGTCATCGCTGTCAGCTCTTTCCCCGTCATGTTCGAGGTAGCGCATGACGCAGGGGGGCATTCCGTACACTTTCTCATATGCGGCGACATTCTCAATCTGTTCCTTCCTGAGGACATCCATCCCGTTGTCCTTATGGCGCCTCTTGAGTTCTGTTGGGCCACGGTGGCCCGTTTCCGGGTCAAACAGAAATAGGTCCGCCTGCCCTTTTTTTCTTCCGACTACCGGCTTTTCTGGTCTTGCCATACTGTCCTCCCCCAAATCGTCTTACTGTTTGAGCGACTTCGGTGAGCGAAATGGAGGGTAACCCCATCCCAAAGCGCCCCTGTCCCGAGCGGTCGTCAAGTGGTTCCGTCCCGCCGAACTGCAAAGGCCTTAAGTGTGCCGGCGTTCATTCCGCAACCATCATCTAGGACCGAAACCATGACACCATTTCCATTTTCTGCGGAGTCCTCCGCAATGGACACTCGTATCGTTCTCGCTTGGGCCTAGATGGACTTGACGATGAGTTCCGCAATCGCCTCAGCTGGGCTTGCGTAACCCACCTCCCTGACTGCCAAGATGAAGGTCCGGTCAGCTACGATGGCGAAATCACGTTGCATTCCCATTTGCCTCGCCTCCATTGCGGCTTGTCGCGCCACGCCAATTCGCGAATGATTGTATAATCGTGCGCACGATTTGTAAAGAGATAATCATTGTGTGGGCAGACCGTTGCTCTGGACGCAGAGTCAACAAGTTAGTCCGTTGTCGTCCTGGTGTATCCGCAGGGACAGCGTCCGTTGCGTGGGGAAAAGCGGTGCGACCCGTAAAGTGGGCATGGAGGATATCGTCGTGGCCGGCCACCAGTGCGCGGCACGAGATTGGCCCGCTCTCTCTTGGGGATCTTCGCCCACCTCTTCCTTGCGAGTTTCGAAGCGTTAACGTCCTTGTGCCGCCTGGCCATTTGAATGCCGGATTCTACGGCAACATGGCGGGATATACCTACCACTTTCTTTAACCTCAACGGCAACTCGGCAGGGCAACCTCCAGGAGCCCGCAAGCCTGCCGCTCGCTCGTAGGACTAGCAGGACGGTCTCACTTTGCCGCAATCCCGCTATCCTCAAAAAACCCGCGGAAAAGTTCTTTCGCCTAGGTATATTACAGGTGGAGGAACAGCAACATGGTGGAAATACGCCTGAAACAAACAGAAGAAGACGACCGCCTAGCTACCGCCGAGATGGAGATATGCGAGCGCCAATTGCGCCGGCCGATGAAGGAGTCTCCCAGACCAAAGAGGATTGAACCGCGGCTGGTTATACCAGCTGTATCCGACCGGCAGGCAGCAGATACTCGGCTGAAAGCGCTTATTGATAACTGGATTGTGCCGCGCCTCGTTCAGGAGTTCCTTCGAGAACACGCAGGAGGCCAAGAACCGCCTGGGAGGCAAGAATCGTGAATATCGAGCCCTTTATATGAAGGACGCCTTCGGGTGTCGTAACGATGAGTGCGGGTTAGGTACACGGCGTCGCCGACGGCGTCAGAACGAGGGGGGATTAGATGTTCACTGTTCCACGGGAGTGTCAGCGCCGGGGTGAGAGTCAGTGCGCAGTCGCGACACCTCCAAGCCTCGGTGCTACTGAGATCGATCGCCGCGAATTGAACGGCTGGGTCGCCAGAAGCGAGAGTTGACTACCTGCCCCCTAAACAGGAGGAGGCTGGCAAATTCCAGCCGCTGATGGTTCTATGGTTGGGAATAGGGAAAACTCGGGCGTGCAGGAGAATCTTAGATGCGCGGCCTATGCGCGCTACAGTAGTGATCTGCAACGCCCCGCTTCAATCGACGACCAGGTGCGGAATTGCCGCAAGTACGCAGCCCTGGCAGGTTGGACGATCGCCGAAGACTACGTGCGCTCGGACGCAGAGCTTACTGGGCAAACGCTTAACTCACGCGGTGGACTTGAGTCGCTGATCGCAGATGCGAAGCGGTCCCCCCGCCCATTCGACTGTGTGCTGATCGATGACACCAGCAGGTTTGGGCGCAATCTCCCAGACGTCCTCAAATTGGCCGAGATCTTCAAATATAACGGCGTGTCCCTGTATTTTGTCAGTCAGCGGCTAGATTCGCGGGTGCCTGATTTTCGAATCTTGTTGACGATTCACGGTCTCGTTGACGAGCAATACATCGTCGGTGTCCGTGACAAGGTTCACCGCGGGCAAGAAGGTCGGGTTCTTGCTGGCTACAATCCTGGCGGAAAGTGCTACGGCTATCGAAACATTCCCGTAGAGGACCCCACTCGGCGCGGTGAGTACGGTCGCGCCGCAATCTTGGGAGTCAGGCTTGAAATAGTCGAGGAACAAGCTGTCATACTTCGCCAGATTTTCGAAATGTATGCGGCGGGGCACGGATTGGGGGCAATAGCCAAGTATCTAAACGCGCGCGGCATTCGGTCGCCGCAGCCGCCCCGGAAATCGTCGATTCGGGCGTGGTGCCCCTCCGGGATTCGCAACATGCTGCGGAACGAACGCTATCGGGGGGTAGTCGTGTGGAACCGCACCCACAAGGTACGAAACCCGGAGACAGGCCGAGAAGTGATGCGACGGCGGCCCGAACCAGAGCATGTCCGTGCCGAACATCCGAATCTCCGCATCATCTCCGAGGAACTCTGGAACGAGGTAGAGGCGCACATTCGGGGAATCAACGAACACGGGGGCTTCCAACGTCTCGGTGGAATGAACCGGACGGCGCAAAGTAGGACCTACATCTTCAGCGGAAAGCTGCAATGCGAATGTGGTGCAAATATGGTGATCGGCGGTGGAGGTGGGGCATATGTGAAGTACGTCTGTCCAAGCGCGCGTTATCGGGGCATCTGCTCCAACAAGCTATACATACGCCGTGACCGGCTGGAAGAACAGTTACTCAACGCCCTTGCATCTAATCTTCGTCGGCCGGAACTGCTAGAAGGTGCCTTAGAAAGCTTTAAGGAGCAGTTGGAATGCCGTGCACGCGAAATCCGCCAGACGGCTGACTCCATCAATGAGCCCCAATTACGTGTCGAACTGGAGAAGGCGACGGAGAGGGCTCGGAACTTGGTCGAGGCGATTGCGGTGCAGAGGACCTCACCATTCCTGTCCCAGGAGTTAGCACGCGTCGAAGGCCGCATCAATGAGATTACCACTGTCTTGAATGCACCAAAGCGGGCTGAGCAGCCGCAGTGGTCCCACGATGAGCTTCGGCAATTCGTGTTGCGCAAGGCCGGCAGTCTTGTGGAACTGCTCCAGGGCGACCCGAAGCTTGCGAAAGAGGCGATCCATGAGCATGTCGGCAAGCTCGTCCTGAAACCGAAGCAGACAGTCGAGGGACCAGTGTTTGAAGTGACTGGTGATATCGACCTTTTCGGGGGCGATTCGAGTGTAATGCTAAACAATCCAGGGAAGGGAATTGCACAGCATTACAAACCGTTCAGGGTACCGTTCGGACCACTGGTGCTCGCGGCGGGACCAGCGCGTCCCGCCAGGACGTTACGCCCGCTCGTATTACATGGCTTCCGGGGCTTGGACGCGTGTGCAATCAATGTGTTCCTTGACGCTGCCGCTGGCGTGGGGCCCATGGCTGCTCCAAAGAACCACGCAGAATTCTACGTGTTCCCAATGGCTCTTGCCATGAACCGCTCCGGCGCTCCTTTGGCTCCATAGAAGCTCGGTTGGCGAAGGAGGTCCCTCTGTATTGACGGCCGATCGGCCCCACGCCAACTCATCCCATGGTGGTACCTCTAGAATGAGACCAAGAACTGCAGTCCTTCAGGATCAAACGTCATCTTGAATACTCCGGACGAAGTTGGATTGGCTATGACGCTCCAATGGTGTCAGGTGACCGAGAGGATTGGCCAGCAAGTTGCAGGAGGCGTTTTCGTTTGGGTCGGAGCCCAGGTCTCTGACCTTCGATCGCGATGCCAAGCACTGGTTCGAGGTCTTGAGAGCCGTTCGGTCTCTAACGATGGACCCTGGCGGACCTCCGTCTTTAGAAGTCCTTGGCAGAACGGCGATGCGGAACATTGGATCGAAGACTGCCGACTGACCCGCCCGAGTTTTTGTACCAACTGAATTGAGACAGTCTACATCACTGATCGGACCGGCTTTTTTGTACCAAGCTCAAGGCGAGTTTTCGGCCGGAAACTAACCTTCAACGTGGCTCAAAATTACCGGGGCCGCTCAGTGGACAACCGGCAGCAATGAATTGCAGATGGTGGTAGGGTCGGGGACTGGCGCGGTAGCTCCGAAATGCCTCCAGAGCCCCGTTTCCAGTCCCCGCCACATCACACGTAGCGTGCGGATTTCCCGCACTACGCGTTCCTGCACACTTCACGACAAGGGTTATGGGGCCTATCGGGTGGCAGCGGTCGCCCCGGGGAGCGACGTGCATTCAGCGGATGCAGAAAGTGTTGACGCAGATGAACGTGCAGTTGGCGAACGTGATCAGCGATTTGAGCGGGCTGACCGGGCAGGCAATCGTGCGAGCCATCCTGGCCGGAGAGCGCGATCCCTGGAGGTTGGCCCAACTCTGTGATCCGCAGATTCAAGCCAGCCGGAAGGAGATTGCCAAAAGCCTGGAGGGCAACTGGCGTCCGGAACTGCTGTTTGTGTTGCGGCAGGAAGTGGAGATGTACGACACCTATCAGCGGCGGGTCGCCGAGTGTGACCAGCAATTGCAGAATCACCTGGCCAGTTTCACGGATAACATTCCACCCCAGCCGCCCGAGGGGGAGCCCCGGCGAAAGAAGGTCAAAGCCGCCAAGAATGCCCCCCGGTTCGATCTCAGCAGCGAACTGCAGCGCATCGCCGGAGTGGACCTGACACGCATCGACGGCATCGACGTGATCGTCGCCCAGACGATCCTGAGTGAGGTGGGACTGGACATGAGCCGGTGGAAAACCGAGGCGCACCTCGCCTCGCGGCTGGGATTATGTCCGGACAGTCGTATTACCGGAGATAAGGTGCTGGGCAGAGGCACGCGGCATGTGGTCAACCGCGCGGCCACGGCACTCCGCATGGCCGCCAACGCCCTGATCCGGAGCCACAGCTACCTGGGGGCTCAGTACCGCCGTTTGCGCACCAGGTTGGGTGCCCCGAAAGCCATCACCGCCATGGCCCACCGACTCGCCCGGCTCGTATATCGAATGCTGAAGTACGGTCAACGATACATCGACAAAGGAACTGAGTACGACGAGCAGAGATATCGCCAGCAACAACTCCAGTTTCTTCGAAAAAGAGCCGCCCAACTTGGACTCCAGGTAACGGAGGCCCAAGCTTGAACGAGTTTCTGGAGAGAGAGGAGAGGACTCCGTCCATGGGTGCTCCTCTTGACGTAATGGAATGGACCCATCCCGGTTTCTGCAACGGTGGAGTTCAAGGTAAGCTCCATCGCTCAGAAGGGAGGGACATTTATGACGGTTACGACGATCGGTTTGGACATTGCCAAGCAGGTGTTTCAGGTACATGGAGTGGATAAGCAAGGGAAGGTGGTGCTGCGACGCAGGCTTCGTCGGGAACAGGTCGCGCCGTTCTGGATGATTGCACCGGCGCAACATCGTTTGCCTATTCCATCGAGGTGCCGGAAAGCATTCCGTTAATCGCACACATGCCACAGAACGGCATGTATGCGCCACCCGCGAGTGTTTAAATATGGCACCCTCGCCAAAGGTCACCTGCCTTGATCGCGCACATCGCAGCTAAACCCCCAGAACTTTTTCAATTTGGCCGATCTTTTTCTGAACCTTGCCGGCTGTTTTTTCGTTCTTACCTTCGACCTCCAGATCCGGGTTGTTGGTAGCTTTTCCCACCTTCTCCTTGATCTTGCCCTTCACTTCGTGAAACTTGCCTTTCGCCTCGTCGTTAGTACTTGGTTTCATGTCACCCTCCTGCTTTAAGTCTTGAAGTTCTTGTTTGGGTTGTTTGGCCTTGGCATCGTTAATCTTCCGCTAGCCTGATTTCCGAAATCTCAAATAACATTCTCGCTGGCATCCACCACACGCTGAGAGGAACCCCCGCTTTGAAAAGCAGGGGT
>JBEKUI010000216.1:0-8084 GCA_049515175.1 Terriglobia bacterium | reverse complement strand
GGTCAGTGTTCAGGCATGGAGCTCCCCGCAGATGACGGTCTTGGAGGACGAGGCTCGAGCCGTGCTCCGCGCCCGCCGTCACATCCCCTACGCGGAGGATGACACCTTTGGAATCAACGCTTCGGAAACGCTCATGAGTGCGTGGGACCGCCTGACCGGAGCGGTATTTGCCGTCACCATCGGCATCGTCGCCGTCTTCATGGTGGTCGGCGGCATCGTCATCATGAATATCATGCTGGCCAGCGTCACCGAACGGACGCACGAGATCGGCATTCGCAAGTCGCTGGGGGCGCGCCGTCGCGACGTCCTCTGGCAGTTCATCATCGAGTCGAGTGTGATGGCCGGGACGGGCGGCGCGGGGGGCGTGCTCCTCGCCCTGATCATCAGCCGCCTGGTCAACATCGTGTTCACCTCCTCGGTACCCCTCAACGCCGTGGTGATCGGGCTGGTGCTCTCGACAACGGTGGGACTCTTCTTCGGCATCTATCCCGCCGGCAAGGCGGCCCGGCTCGACCCCATCGAGGCTTTGCGGACGGAGAACTAAGCGTGGACGTTCGTCGCAATCAATTTCGGGAAAACCTCCTCCTGGCGCTCGACACGCTGCGCACCCACAAGTTCCGTGCCTTTCTGACCATCCTCGGTGTCATGATCGGGACCATGACGGTGATCGGCGTGGCCTCAATCTTCAAGGGGCTCGACCAGCAGGTCGTCGATGTCGCAGAAGGCTTTGGCACGCGGACGCTTTTCATTTTCAAATGGGATCCCGGCTTCCACCAGACAACGCGTGAGGAATGGATCCGTAAACCGCTGACGTTCGACGACATGACAGCCATCGGAGAGAATTGTCCGGCGGTGGAGACGGCCTCTGCGGAAATCTTCCGCTGGGGCCCGGCCGTCCCTGCCAAGTACAAAGGTCAGGAGATGGTGGACACCGAGTTCCGCGGCGGCACGCCGTCTCTCTTCGGGAACATCGGTTGCGAGCTGAAAGACGGCCGGCTGTTTAACGAGATCGACAACATGCACCGGCGCGACGTCGTCGTCATCGGTGCGGACGTGGCGACCCGGTTCTTCGAAGGAGAAGACCCCATCGGCAAGGTCATCAGTGTCGATGGCAAAAACTTCGAAGTCATCGGGACTCTGGCGAAGCGCAAACAGGTTCTGGGCGACAACGGCGGTGACCGTCTCGTGATGGTTCCCTACCTGACCTTCAAGAAGATCTATCCCCAGTCGAAGGACAACTTCATCACCGCGATGGCTTTTCCCGGAAAGATCAACCAGGCCACGGATGAAGTGCGCAGCCTGTTGCGCCGCCGCCGCAATGTGAAGTACTCGGACCCGGATAATTTCGGGATCGCCACCGCCGAATCCATGATTACCCAATTCCGCGACATCATGGGGACGGTAGTACTAATAACCATCGTCATCTCATCCATAGGATTGCTAGTCGGCGGCATCGGCGTGATGAACATCATGCTCGTCTCGGTCACCGAGCGTACGCGTGAGATCGGCGTGCGCAAGGCGATCGGCGCCCGCCGCAGCGACATCACCTGGCAGTTCCTGCTGGAAGCTATGACGCTTACCTTCACCGGAGGCATGCTCGGCGTCCTCGGGGGAGTCACGCTCAGCTTCCTGGTCCGCACCTTGGTGCCTTCCCTGCCTTCCACGGTTCCGCTCTGGTCGGTTGGGGCAGGTCTTGCCGTGGCCGTCAGCATCGGCCTCTTCTTTGGCATGTGGCCGGCGCTGAAAGCCGCCCGTCTCGACCCCATCGTGGCCCTGCGCCACGAATAGACACTCTTTAATCGAGACTTCGTTGGACGCCGCGCCGGGTGTGACCCAATCGGGTCACGCGGTTGCGGCTCGATCGTATCGTGGCCCTGCGCTACGAGTGAGGCCTGCATCAAACCCCACGATTCAGGATCTGCGAAAAGCCTCGACGTCGGGTCTTCGTCCGCCTAAAATAGTCAATGCATCTCTCCCAAGGGGTGCGCTAGCCCTGCCGCGAGTTCCAAGAGAACCATGTCAGACATGACCTCGACCCCTCAAAAAGGCTTGGACGAAACCCCAGCCGGCTTTCGTCGCCTCGGCCTCGAATGGCCCCGCTTCGCCTCCTGGCAGTGGAAAATTCTCGTCGTCTTGACGCTTATCAATCTCCTCAATTACTTCGACCGCTTGATCGTCTTCTCTATGTTTCCGCTCTTGCAGGATGAGTTCGATTTGAGTGACTTCCAGTTGGGGTTTCTAGCCTCGGTCTTCATCGTCGTCCACTCCCTGGCCGTCCTGCCCTTCGGGTTCTGGTCCGACCGCGGGCCGCGTCAGAAGATCATGTCCTTCGGAGTGTTCCTCTGGAGCGCCGCCACCATGCTCTCCGGCGTGGCGACGAATTTTTCCAATTTGCTGGCCGCGCGATCCCTGGTTGGCGTCGGCGAGGGTGCCTATGCACCGGCGGGCACGGCGATGATCTCCGACTCCTTCCCGCACTCCTTCCGTGCCCGCGTGCAGGGCGTGTTCAACATGGGCATGCTGGTGGGCGGCGTCTTGGGCCTCGCGGCGGGTGGCCTTCTGTCTCAGTGGGTGGGCTGGCGATACGCGTTCTTTCTCGTCGGTCTGCCCGGCTTCGTCCTCGCCTTCGCGGCCTACCACTTGCACGTGCCGGTGGCACTTCCATCCGAAAAACCTCCATCCATTGGGAGCCTGCTCAAGATTCCTGCGTTCTTGATGGTGTTGGCAGGAGGAATGTTCGTGGTTTTCTCCAGCACCGCCTTTATCACCTGGGGCCCAACGTTTGCCCTTCGCTACCACGGCCTGACGGTGGCGCAAGCCTCAACCTGGATGGGCGCCGTGGTGCTTGTTGGCTCGATCGGTGGCGTCTTACTGGGAGGTTTTATTGCGGATTCGTTGCAGGCGCGTTGGCCCTTCGGCCGCGCCCTGACGATTGGTGCCACGCTGCTCCTGGGAACTCCGTTCCTCTATGTTGCGGTGGGCACCGACTCGCTTTTTGTATTCTTCATCTGCTTCTTTTTTGCCAGTTTCCTGCTCACTTGTTACCATGGGCCGGCCACCGCCGTCATCCACGATCTGACGCCGCCGCGCGCCCGCAGCTTCGCCTTCGCGCTCTATCTATTTGTCATTCACCTCTTCGGGGACGCCGTGGCACCAGTGCTGGTGGGCAAGGTCTCCGACATCAGCGAACTCCGCCACGGGCTGCAGATTGGCGTGGCTGCGAATGCCGTCTCCGCAGGCTGCTTCCTTACCGTCACCTGGCTGATTGCGCGGAAAGCTCGTAGCGTCCGCCTCCGGGCGGATATTCCCCAATGACCTATGTGTCGGCCGGAAGGCCGACGCTACTTCACTCGGCGTGCCACGCGCTCCACGACTTTCAGAACGCCAATGATGTCGTTGGCGGTCGTACGCGGATTCATCACCACCATGCGCAGCAGGCGTCGGCCTCCCAGCACCGTAGAGCTGATGTAGGCCTCCCCGCTCGCGTTGACCGCGTCCTTGATCGCCCAATGCAAGCGGTCTGAAGCCTTCAGCGATCGAGGCCGTTCACGCAGGCCGAAGCAGAAGATGTTGGTTTGCGGTTCGTGGGCAGGCTCCAGTAATCGCGAGCGCAAACAGTATTCATAGGCGGCATGGGCGACATCGCATGCACTGGAGATGAGTTCGTCCCACAGTGCGCCTGAGTACGCCTTCCAAGTCAGCCAGGTCTTCAGCGCGTCGAAACGCTGCGAACAGGCGATGGTGAATTGCCCGATGTCCGGGAACTCGCGCTTGCCGCCCCCGAACAGATAGGGCGCACTCTGCTCGAAGGCATTCCGAAGGTAGCGCCCATCGCGCACGAGAACCACGCTCGCGCAGAGCGGCATGAAGAGCATCTTGTGCGGATCGAAGGAGATGGAGTCGGCGCACTCGATCCCCCGCAGTAAGTGCCGATACCGCGGGCTGAAGATCAATCCACCGCCGTGCGCGGCGTCCACGTGCAGCCACGCGCCCTCGCGTCGCGCAATCTTGGCGAGGGCATGAAGATCGTCACAGCTTCCCGTGGGAGTCGATCCGCTGGTGGCAACGAGGATGAACTTACGAAACCCTGCCTTGCGCGCGGCATGGAAAACAACACGAGTTGCCGTAGGATCAGTGCGATGAAGGGCGTCGGTCGGAATTGTGAAGACCGAGTCCGCGCCCAGCCCAAGAATGCCCGCCGCACGGCTGACCGAGTAGTGCGTTTGCGCGCCAGCCAGGATGGCGATGTGTGCTTGACCTCGCCGCCAGGCGTGGGGCGCGAGCTTGGCGCGCGCCGCCAGGAATGCGGTCAGGTTGGCATAGGCGCCACCTGCCACGGAAGAACCCTCTGCTCCCGAAGGGAAACCAAACAGCCGCTTGAAGAGGTTCATCACCTCCCTGTCAATCACCGTCGCTGCCGGCGACATATCCCACACGGCCACGCTGTTGTTGAGCGCTGCAACAACCGACTCTACCAGCGCCGCCACCGGCACCGGGGCTGCCACCTGCTGCGCCGAGAATCTCGGATGGCACAAATGCAGGCTTGATTTCACAACCTCGGAAACAACCGGGACGACGTCCGCTGATGCAAATCCCCCCCGAACCAACCGCTTGATGTGCGGCAAGAACTCCGGATCGCGCACCGCACCGCCCGTGCGCGTCAACTCCTTCGCCGCGAGCGAGGCGAGGTCACGCGCCAGCCGCGACACGAGTCGGCGATCCCAGACTTTTTCTTTCAGCGATCGATGATTGCGGCTCACGACGAGATGCAGCTCCGTAGGATGAATCCTTCCAGCTTACTCCTGGAAGTAGCGGAAATTCTCGCATAACAGGACACGCTGGCAACTGCCATTTCGCGGCGCGTGAATCGTGCCAATCCGATGCGGCGATGGCACCGGAAGCCTGTCCTGCCATGGAGCGATCATTGGGAAAAGAGAGACCGGAGGCTGTCGGTGTAAGGCTCGCGGGCGATCCCGCGTTCGGTGATGATGGCAGAGATGTAGCGGTGGGGAGTGACGTCAAACGCCGGGTGGCGCGCCGGGACATTCTCGGGAGCGGTGGCGATGCCTGCCCAATGGGTCACTTCGGATGGAGTTCGCTCTTCGATGGGTATCTGATCGCCGGATGCGAGGCTCATGTCAATCGTCGAGAGTGGGGCGGCGACATAGAACGGTATCTGATTCTCTTTGGCCAGTACTGCGACTGAATACGTGCCTATCTTGTTCGCGACATCGCCATTCCCCGCGATGCGGTCGGCGCCGACGATGGCGGCTTTGATCTGGCCGGACTTCATGAAATGCCCGGCCATATTATCGGTAATGAGAGTTACGGGAATCGAGTCCTTGGCCAGTTCCCAGGCGGTCAGCCGCGCTCCTTGCAGAAAAGGTCGCGTCTCGTCGGCAAAGACGTCGATCCTCTTCCCCGCTGCGACCGCGGCGCGAATCACTCCCAGCGCCGTGCCGTAACCGCCCGTCGCCAGCGCCCCAGCATTGCAGTGCGTGAGCACCGTGCCCGAATCGGGCATCAGCGCCGCGCCGTGCCGCCCCATCGCCTCGTTAATGGCAATGTCTTCGGCCAGGATGCGCTGCGCCTCGACAACCATTCGGGACTTCAGCGCGGCGATCATGTCCGAATCCGAGCCATCGCGCGGAATCATAAGCGCTATCCTATCCAAACCCGAAACGCCCCCCCGCACCTTCTCCGGCGGAAACGTTCCTGTTGTGATGAACCCCTCAAACGCATCGCGCATCCGCTCGATCGCCCAAAAAAGATTGACGGCGGTGGGCCGGGTTCTCGAAATCGTCTCGGCTATGGTTTCAAAATCCTTGCGCAGTTCGGGAATCGTCCGCGCACCAGAGTTTTTCACGCCCAGAGCGACTCCCATCGCCGCCGCCACGCCAATGGCCGGTGCGCCCCGAATCACCATGGAGCGAATCGCCTCCGCCACTTCCTCGTAAGTGCGGCAGGTGACGTAAACTTCCTGCGTGGGAAGCTTGAGCTGGTCAATCATCCGCACGCCGTCATCCGTCCACTCGATGGTTTTGAACATGAATGCCGTAATCCCTAGGCAATTGTGCAGCGATTGCAGATTATAGCAGCTATGGTGGGCTCCCTGTTGTCCATCGTCAGTTGTTCGTTGTTGGGTGTTGGTTGTGAGCTGTGGGCCGACTACCGTCAGCTCCTAACAGTCCGCCGAAAGCGTAAAGGGCAGGCACGCGGCCTGCCCCTACGGTCGTATTCACCTTCTGAATTCTGACTCCTGACTTCTGACTCCTGTTTTCGGCCCCTACAGTTCAATCTGCGCTTTGACGACGCCTTCTTCCACGTCGCGCTCCATGTGGAAGCCAAGGCGTTCGCAGATTTTCTGCATGGCGTAGTTTTCGGTCAGGATTTCAGCCGTAATGCGCCGCACTTTTTCGTGGCGTCCAATGTCGATAATCCGCCGCAGGAGTTCGCTGCCCAGACCGCGGCTCTGGACCGGGTCGGCGATCAGGATGGCGAACTGCGCTTCGTCGGTGCCAGGCTCCTTGGTGAGGCGTCCCACGCCCAGAAGTTCACGCTCACCCGTCGCCGGATTTTTCTGCTCGGCCACCAGGGCGATCTCGCGGTCATAGTCCACGTAGCAGATGCGCGTCAGCCGCTCGTGTGCGATGCGCTGGCTCAAGGCGATCATGTGGAAGTAGCGCATGTAGACGCTCTGCTCGGAAAGTATCTCGTGGAACTTGACCAGCATCGGTTCGTCCTCCGGCATGATGGGCCGGATCATGACCTCTGCGCCGTCCTTCATTGTCCACGGCGCAACGTATTGCGTGGGATAGGGCCGCACCGCCAGCTTGGGCAGCTTGTCTTCGGTGACTTCCGGGCCGTGGAGCACCACGCGGGCGTCAAGCGCGATCAGGCGGTCTTCGGAAGCAAGCAGCGGGTTGATATCGATTTCTTTCACCCAGCGCTGCTCGACCACGAGATGACTGAAGCGCACCAGAATCTGCTCGAGCGCCGCCAGATCCACGGCCTTGCGACCACGTACGCCTTTGAGCGCCGTGTAGATCTTGGTTTGCTCCATCATGCGCCGGGCCAGCGTGGAATTGAGCGGCGGGAGCGCGAGCGCACGATCCTTGAAGACCTCCACAAGTTGCCCGCCCGAGCCGAACAGCAGCACGGGACCGAACTGCACATCCAGGCTGCTGCCGATGATGATCTCATAGCCGTCGAGCTTGATCATCGGCTGCACGGTCACGCCCTGGAAGTGCTGAGCCCCAGCCTTCTCCGTCACTGAAGCTTCGATCGCGCGAAAGCTCTTGCGGACGGCATCGGCGTCTGTCAGGTTGAGTTTGACGCCGCCCACATCGGTCTTGTGGGTGATGGTTTCCGAGTAGAGCTTCAGTACCACCGGATACCCGATTTTCTTCGCAATCGTTGCGGCTTCATCGGCGCTTTGGGCGATCTGGGTGTCCACGGTGGGAATTCCATAAGCGGCGAGAACTTTCTTGGACTCGACTTCCGTGAGAATTGTTCTCCCCGCTTTGCGCGCCTCTTCGATGGTCCGGGCTGCCTCCGCATGGCTGGCAGCGGTCCGCTCGAAATCCGTCGGCATCGCCGGAGTCTCGTAGAGGCCGCGCAGGTTGTAGGTGTACTGCCACATGTAGTGGAAGATCCGTGCCGCGGTATCCGGATAGGCAAACGTGGGGATTCCGGCTTGGTTAAGGATATGTTCGCCGGCGGCCACACCGGTTCCGCCCATCCAGCTCGCGAGAATCGGCTTGCCGTCCAGCTTGGCAAAAGGCTTCAACTGTTCGGCAATTTGAGTGGGGTCGGTCATCGCCTGAGGGGTGAGGATCGTCAGCAATCCGTCCGTGTTGGGGTCTTTCGAGACGATCCCGACCGCCTTGGCATAACGTTCCGGCGTCGCATCTCCCAGGATGTCGATGGGATTATTATGACTCCACTCGCGTGGCAGGATGCCGTTGAGCGCCTCCAGGGTTTCCGGCGCGAGTTCGGCGAGTTCCCCTCCCACGCCGATCAGCGTGTCGGTGGCGAGCACGCCCGGCCCGCCCGCATTGGTCAGGATGGCGAGACGTGGACCT
>JBEKUI010000215.1:0-11090 GCA_049515175.1 Terriglobia bacterium | reverse complement strand
CCCAGGCGGTCAATGAGCACCCCGGCGAAGAAACCCAGCGCCAGCCCCACCGCCACAAAGCCGTAGAGAAACCCCTGCGTCACCTGCGCGCGCGTGAATCCCAGCGAGTCCACGAGTGAGGGATAAAAGACCGGGAAGCCATAATAAACAATGCCTACGGCGAAGAAGAGATTGAGGAAGGCGGAGAGCGTGATCCACCAGCCGTAGAAGACGCGAGCCGGCGGTGAGGGTGTTCGAATGTACATGAGAGAATCGAAACTGGAAATTGGAAACTGGGAATTCCACAATGGGGGATTCAACCAGTTTCTGTTTTCCAGTTTCTATTTCTATCCAAATTCTGGTCCGAGAATAGCGCAGACGAGCTCCGGCTGGCCCGGGTGGCCATTGGGGCCGCGACACATCCGCGTGAGAGGCCGGGAAATCACGAAGCGCCGCGAAATAAGGAGGTCGCGAACCATTGTGTTGGTCTTCGGGCAATCCACAAACACCGTGTCGCGTCCGGCGCGGCGAAGGAACTCATCCAGCAGTTCCCGCGCCGTGGGTTCGTCCCAGGCCATCCAGGGGCCCAGGTGATCGGCGCGCGACCCGCCTCGCCCCAGGGCGTAACCGAGAATCCCGCTTTCCAGTTCGATGGCCAGGGTAAAATCCGGCGCATTGGCGTGGAGAGAGCGCAGCAAATCGCCGCGGTCGGCGCCGAAAACTTCCCGGTCGGTTTCAATGATCTTATCGAGGTCCGGGACGCCGGAGGGTGAAAGCGCCGGAGTTACGGCGGGCTCACGACGCAGCACCCAGCGCTCCAGTTCGTATTCGGTGACGAAACCCAGCTTCTCGTAGATGGGTTTGCCTTGTGGCGTGGCGTCCAGCTTCTGGGTCGGAACGCCGATTACGTCTAAGTGTCGAATCGCTACTTCCAGGAGCCGCGGGCCGATACCCCGCCTTCGGAACGCCGGGTCCACGAGGACCATGCCGATCCACGCGAACCGATCTTCATATACGATCGTGGCAGAAGTGCCGACGAGACTTCCGTCCACTTCGGCGGCAAAACATCCCGCCGGACTGGCGCGCAGAAAACGCTCCCAGTCGGCCGGAGTCTGATTCCAACCCGCCAAGTCTTTGAGTCGCATTCCCGCAGGGATGTCTGATTGTGTCAGCAGCCGAATCTTCATGTTGGAGGTCTTACTTCATCACGGCATGACTGCGCAGCCGGGGTCGTGTGAAGCATCCAACGTTTCCGCGTTTGAGTCAATGCCTTTCATGCGAGGTAACGTGCAAGGCTGCAATCCCAAAGTTCTCACTGCTTCGATGTTTCAGGCTCGCACGCTGCTCACGATTTCCAACCAGTGGGCGCGGCACCATCGTGCCGCTGTCTCCACACTGCCTTCCGGCTCCCAGCCAAACCTTTGTCGCAAATCGAGCAGCCAGGCCAGGAAACCTTCCTGGGGGTCGAAAAGCAGGCGATGCAGCGCTTTCTCGGTCTTATTGCCCGCCCGCATCGCGAACTCACCGTCGGGCAATTGAAAGAGGGTGTGCATCTGAAAGCTCGTGGCACCGCGCAGCAGATATTCGGCGGCGATACGGCCGGACTGAATGTCCCCCGTCGCACTCAGCGGCAACGGAGATAATCGGCGTTCCCTCCCGGCGGCCGTCGGGGCGCCCGCACCCAGCGAAAGATGCTTCTCGAGCGCCGCCAGATTGCGGTCGCTCAGGTCGGGCCCGCCGTAAGCCACACCTACTTTGTCCTCGAACTTCTTCTGCGGATCGAAGAGACGATTGGCATAGACCAGGAAATCCGCGCGCCCGTCGCCCGCTGAGGCGGATTCGACGAGGTCGAGCATCTGTACTTGGAATTCGTCCTCAAAGAGGGCGTTGAAAAGCTTCAGACCCACCGCCACCCGCCCCGGCGCGGCGCCATGAATCAGGCCCGGAACGCGTTCCAGCCATTCCAGAATCTTGGCCTGCTGCGCGGCGCGGCCGGAACCGGCGAGCGTCGGGCTGAAATCCTTCTCGAGCGGCATGACCTCGGCGCCGTGATGGCGATTCCAGACTTCCACCAGCGCCGCGGTCGTGAACTGGTATTCCTCTTCCTTCCAGAAGTCTTCATGTGGAGTGGGAAGGTGATACTTGACCGATGGGGCGATGACCATGCCGGCGCTTTGGCCGGTTCGGAGCGCCTGATCAAAGAGATTCAAGTAGGCTGTAAAGGTGTCGAACCAACCGCGGCCTTTCCAGGTGACCGTCCAGCCTTCGGCCCCGCTGCGGCCACGAATCCGCTCGACGAGCATACGCGTCTCGGGAATCGCCCACTCCCGCATCGTCTGCTCGCCCGTGCGGTCCTGCGCGATCACCGTCTTGAGCACCACGAATCCCAGACCCGCTTCCGCGTCCCGCTCGATCTGGTGCGTCGTCAGCGACAGTTGGCCGGAGGCTTTGCCAAATGGATTCTTGATCGGCCGCCCCCCGTATTCGCTCGCGAGCTCAATGCCGTAAGCATCGCGAACGTAGCTCTCCAGGGGGCGCGGCAGGCCTTCGCGGAAGCGCTCGAAGTCGGAGCGGAGACGGCGTTCCAGTGCCGACGGTACTTGCGGCGGGCCTTGCAGGCGGATTTTGGGCGGAAGAAATTCCCACATCGCTTCAGGCCTTGGCAGAGTCTCCAGCTTCGACCTCTCCCAGTTCAACCAATGCCTTCCCCAATTCCACAAACTCACTTTCGGGCAGCGCCGGGCCCCAGGGATCGTGGGCCGACTCGCGGCCGATCACGCCCTGGTGCACCAGCGCCCAGAGCATCCGGCGGATATAACCTTCCATGGGAGGTATGAACGTCACTTGCGATAGGCGATCGACCTTGCCGGAGAGCACCAGGAACTCGCCCGCCTGCCCGTCGTAGTAAGCCTGCATCATCCCGGCTTGCAGAGCCGTGCACGCAGCGCCCATGCCAATCAGCGCCGCCTGCGCGCCACACATCAGGCTGTACCCCGCTGCTTGGGAAATTCCCGCGCCATCAGGCCCGTGATGCGCTGGAAGGTCATCACGCTGTCCAGCGTGGCGAATTTGATGCCGGCGACTCCGGGCAAGGCGAACAACGTGCGAAGGTGTTCCGAGGAATACGGAAACCCGCCTGCCGCCTCGTAAAGATAAAAGAGGAACTGCGGTGCTCCTGTCGAAGCCAGCGCCTGGTGATAGGTCAGCAGGAGATCCTCGTTGCTCGCCACGTGATGAAACAGCCGGGGAGGATGAATCAGGAAGGCGTGTGCCCCGTGGTCAAGGGCGTCGCGGGCCATGCCCAGCGCCGAATCGAGATACGCCGAAAAATCCTCGGCCCGCTCGGGTAATCCGCCCACACCCGCCACGACCAGCTTGCCGGGACCCAGACCTTCGCTCCAGCTCCGCAGCACCTCGATGCGCTGCTCGCGCTTCATGAGCAGCCCGCGCCCGGTGTGTGCCCACACCGCCACGCCTTTGATGGGCTGCTTCGCCATCCACGCGACGTACTTCTGCTGGGCGGCGGCATCGATTTCACCCTTCGCCGTGAAGGGGACCGGAACGGCGGGGATCAATCCGTGCCAAAGGCGGCATTGAGCCTCACCCGCAGTTAAGCGACTCATCCGGTAACTCCTCGCGATCCGACCCAGCCTCTGCAATTTTGTCTAAAGTCGGGAGCCGAGGCTGTCGATGGTAATTGTTGAAGCGTGACTTTGACCTCTGCTGGGAGCCCCCGAGCACAGGGGTGCTGCAGAGCGAGATTCTTATGACTTCCCGCCAGCTCGCCGGAAAACTACATCGCCTGTGGCGTCGCGCGCAAGACCTCCATCTGGAGGCTGCGGGACTCCTCGACAGTCTGGATGCCGGGGACCCCTCGCGCCGCCTGGCCCTGGAACTGGCACTGCACGACCTGCTCGCGCTCTCCGCCCGGGCCGCCACCCTCGCGGCGTTCGTCCATCCTCCGTCCCCCAAACGACGAGAACACAAATAGGACGGTATGCCTTCAGATACGGGCCTTCAACCGGGGAACTCCTCCGTCTTCACCCGGTATCGCTCCACTTTCCTGAGGTCCACACGATACCCCATTCCCGGCCCGCCGGGCAGATGAATCCAGCCGCCTGGCGCGATGGTAATCAGTGGATCGACGACGTCATCGACGAACCAGCGCTGCGAGGCCTCCACGTCCGTCGGGTAGCGAAAGTTGGGAAGGGTTCCGAGGTGCAGTCCTTGCACAGAAGCGATGCCCAGTTCCGGCATGGTCCCCAGCCAGCAGGGGATTCCAGCCTGCTGGGCGAGGTCGTGCGCCTGGAGAGCCGGTCCGAGCCCGCCCATGCGCTGCACCTTGATGTTGATGATGCGGCCGCTGCGCAGCCGCGCGATTTCCCGAATTGCGGCAACGCTTTCCGCCGACTCGTCGAGGCAGACCGGCGTGCGCAAGCGTCGCTGGAGTTCCGCGTGCTCCGCCAGCGCCTCGCGCGCCAGGGGCTGCTCAATCATCATCAGGTCGTGCCGGTCCAATTCATCAAAAATGGCGAGGTCGTCGAGTTGGTAGGCAGCGTTGGCATCGACCATGAGCGGGATGCCGCCGAATCTCTCGCGCACGGCACGCACCAGCTCAACATCTTTCCCCGGCTCGATCTTGATTTTAACGCGCTGGTAGCCCTCGGCGAGAAATCGCTCGATGCGATGGAGTAAATCCTCCACTGTGGGCATCAGCCCGATGGCCACGCCCGAGGGCAGTGGGTGCGGGGCGCTGCCCAGAGCGTGCCAGAGCGGCACAGCGTTCTTCATGCACCACCAGTCCCAGACGGCTCCTTCCAGGCCGGCCTTCGCGAACGGCTCGCCGGGGAACTCGCCGAGCCGCTCAAGACAACGCCGGGGATCCATCTCCGGGCGCGCGAGGAAACTCGGCACGAGCCGCCCGCGGAGAAACACCCAAGTCCCTTCCGGCGTCTCGGAAGAATAGAACGCTCCACCCATGGGCGAAGCTTCTCCCCAGCCAACAGCCTCCTCGGCGCGGAGTTCAATGAGAATTGCATCTTTGACGGACACTGCGCCGCTCGAAATACGGAACGGCTCGTGCAGCGGAACCTGGACCCAGTGCAGCCGGATGGAATCGAGTCGCATGGAGAAGGAGAGAGTTTATCCAACTTTCCGCCGCGTGCAAAGGCATCCCTGCGCCGTACTCCACGGCCCAGTTGACCCCACGCGGGGGAAGTGTGAAAATTGAAGCTCGACAAAGTAAAGGTCTGCCGAGCGTTTGGCAAACATCCGGGAGAGGTGAACCGAAATGGACCGACGAGGGTTTCTGAAAAAGAGTACCGCGGCCGCCAGCCTGGCCGCTTCGAGCAAGATGCTTGAACCCCTGGCCGCCGCCAAGAGTGGCACGATTCCCAAGCGGACGCTGGGCAAGACGGGAGAGAAGCTCTCCATCATCGCCCTGGGTGGTATCGTGGTGATGGACACCGACCCCAAGTTTGCGGCCAACATCGTGGCCGAGGCGTTCGACCGCGGCATCAACTACTTCGATGTGGCGCCGACCTACGGCAATGCCCAGGAGCGCCTGGGTCCGGCGCTCGAACCCTACCGCAAGAAGTCTTTTCTGGCGTGCAAGACGGAGAAGCGCGACAAAGAAGGCTCTGCAGCGGCGCTCGAGGAATCGCTCAAACTTCTCCGCACCGACCACGTCGATCTTTACCAACTCCACGCGATGACCAAGATGGAGGATGTGGACAAGGTCTTCAGTTCGACCGGGGCCATGGAAACTTTCCTCGCGGCACGCAAAGCGGGCAAGATCCGCCATATTGGATTCTCGGCGCATTCGGTGGAAACGGCGCTCGCCCTGCTGGATCGCTTCGAGTTCGATACCATCCTCTTCCCGCTCAATTTCGTTCTTTTCTCACAGGCGAAATTCGGGCCCACTGTGCTGGAGCGCGCCAGGGAAAAGAAGATGGGCATCCTGGCGCTGAAAGGCATGGCCAAGACGGTGTGGCCGAAAGATATGAAGGAGAGTGACCGCCCGCAGCCCAAGTGCTGGTACGAGCCCGCTGCTCTGCCGGATGAAGCCGCGCTCGCGCTGCGCTGGACGCTCTCGCAGCCCATCACCGCTGCCGTGCCGCCGGGCGACGAGAAGTACTTCCGCCGCGCTATGGATGTTGCGCAAAACTTCCAGCCGCTTGGCGCCGAGGAAGAGAAGACCCTGATGGCCCGCGCCTCGGGCGTCGAACCCCTCTTCCACCTTGGGAACGTGTAACCGGGAAGGGTTACGAAGGAAGGTCTAGCGGTTGGCAAGCACCGAAAAGCCACTCCCAGCCAGCAGATGTTGGTCTGCGGTGACGAGCGTCAGGTCATAGAAGCGCGCGGTCGCAGCCAGGAATACGTCCACGGGATCCCGATGAGGAAGGCGAACCTCGCGGGTGAGAAGGGCCACCTCCATAGTGAGCGGAGCCTCCCTGACGGGCATCTTCTCCATCGCGATACGCACCCACTCTTCCACGCCGGTGGCGGACACGACCCTCCCTTTTTCGGCGAGCAGTGTTAATTCCCACACGCTCAGCGGTGACAGCCAAATTTCATTCGACGGGTCTTCCAGCGCCCGCGCCACCCTGCGCTTCAAACGCGCAGGCTCTGCCCGGCTCCAAATCCAAATGTGAGTATCCAGGAGCAGCTTCATTTACGAAGGACTTCCCAATCGTTCTCATCGCTCGCGGGTGCGACGATATCGCCAACGATTTTCATCGTGCCGGCCATGTCTCCCAGCCACCGTTTGGGCCGGGGCTTGGGAGGAGGCGGGCCGACCTGCGCGACAGGTTCGCCGAACTTCGTGACCAGAATTGGTTTCCTTGTGCGCCCGACGCGTTTAATTACCTCAAGGCATGTCGCTTTGAATTTGGAAATGGCCATTTTCTCCATGGGATTCTTATACCATGGTCAAAGATTATGGTCAACTCGATTCCAGCTGACGGCGCCACCGGGAGACAGGGTGCTCGCACCCTCCCACCCTTTCAAAATGTGATAGCCTCTCCTGCTGTTTCCACTTTCTTCGAGGAGCTTCTCTCATGAGTTCTCATTCCGACGACCGAGTTGCGAAGCTGCGCAGCCGCAACTGGTTCGGCAAGCGCGACCGCTGGGGCCTGGGCCATCGCGCCTGGCTGCGCTCGGAAGGCTTCAGCGAGATAGTCTTCGAAGGCAAGCCCGTCATCGGCATCTGCAATTCCTGGAGCGAGCTGAACAACTGCAACGCCCACCTGCGCCAAGTCGCGGAAGCCGTGAAGCGCGGCGTGTGGATGGCGGGAGGATTCCCGCTGGAGTTTCCCACCATCTCGCTCGGCGAAATGCTGATGAAGCCGACCACCATGCTCTATCGCAACCTCATGGCGATGGACGTGGAAGAATGTATTCGCTCCTATCCTCTCGACGCCGTGGTGCTGCTCTGCGGCTGCGATAAGACCACGCCGGCACAACTGATGGGCGCGGCAAGTGCCGACGTTCCCGCCATCATGGTGCCCGGAGGGCCGATGCTGCGCGGCATGTGGCGCGGCATTGAACTGGGCTCCGGCACGGACACGCGGCGCTTCTGGGAAGACGTTCGCGCCGGACGCATGACCGAGGAAGATTGGTGCGAGATCGAAAGCTGCGTCTCACGCAGCTCCGGTCACTGCACGGTGATGGGCACGGCTTCGACGATGGCCTGCATCGCGGAAGCGCTGGGCATGACGCTGCCCGGCGCCGCCGATATTCCCGCCCCCGATTCCCGGCGCCTGATGTGCGCGGAAGGGAGCGGCGCGCGCGCCGTCGCGATGGCGCTGGAAGACCTCCGCCCGTCGAACGTGATGACCCTCGCCGCCTTGGAGAACGCCATCCGCGTGGACATGGCCATCGGCGGCTCCACCAACGCCATCGTGCATTTCGTCGCGCTCGCGGGGCGGCTGGGCATCGACCTGCCGCTCGAGAAGTTTGATGAACTTTCGCGCACAACTCCTGTGGTCGCGAACGTCAAGCCCTCCGGCAAATACTTGATGGAAGATTTCTGCTACGCCGGCGGGTTGCCTGCCGTGATGAAGGAAATCAGCTCGCTGCTGCACCTCGACGCGCTGACCGTGACCGGCAAATCCGTGGGCGAGAACATCGCGCGCGCCGGCTGTTACAACCGCGAGGTCATCAAGACCCTCAGTGAGCCGCTGCGGCCGCAGGGTGGCACAGTGGCGTTGCGCGGCAATCTCGCGCCCAATGGCGCGGTCATCAAGCAGTCGGCCGCGTCGCCGCAACTGCTCAAGCACAAAGGAAGGGCGGTCGTATTCGAAAACGGCGAAGACATGGCCGCGCGTGTCGATGATCCGAATCTCGATGTGGATGAGAATTCGGTTCTGGTTCTCAAGAACGCCGGGCCGAAGGGCGCTCCGGGCATGCCCGAATGGGGTCATCTGCCGATCCCCACCAAACTCCTCCACGCGGGCGTCAAAGACATGGTGCGCATCAGCGACGCGCGCATCAGCGGCACGAGTTTCGGAACGATCGTCGTCCACATCGCGCCGGAAGCTGCCATGGGCGGCCCACTGGCCGCAGTGAAGAATGGAGACTTGATCGAGCTCAATGTGGAAGCACGACGGCTGGAATTGCTGATTCCTGAGGCGGAATTGAAATCCCGCCTCGCCGCCTGGAAGCCCGCCGAGCCACACTACCATCGCGGCTACGGAAAGCTTTTCCTTGACCACATCCTGCAGGCAGACGAGGGCTGCGATTTTGACTTCCTGCGCGGCCGCACAGCACGCGACGCTGGCGCTGTCCGCAGCTTCCGCAATCCGGCCATGTAGCGACCACCCTGGCTGATGGACTCATACGTCAGAGGCGGGATATGCGCTCCCCGCATGGAGAAATCGTTTTGATGCCGAAGGAGGAACGGATGCATCGCCCTCTCATGGTAGCCGCTTTGCTGTTGGTTCCCACTCTTTTGAATTCAGCCGATACGAAGGCCGATGAGGCGATTCGGGTCGGCCTGATCCAGATGAACGCGCGACTCTACGACAAGGAATACAATCTGGCGCGAGCTGAGAAACTGATCCGGGAGGCTGCGGCGCGCGGCGCCAGAATCGTCTGCACGCCGGAAGCGGCTGTGCAGGGATACGCCAGAGTTGATTTGCCTCCCGGCACCTCCACGGACGCGCCCCAGATCGTTGCCGAGCGCGCGAAAATCCTGGCCGCCGCAGAAACGATTCCGGGCCCTGCCACAAACCGCCTTGCCGCCCTCGCCAAAGAACTCGGAATTTGGATTGTCTTCGGCATGGACGAGAATCGCGGAGGAAAGATGTTCAACACCGCGATTCTCATGAATCCTCGCGGGCAGATTGTGGGCACCTATAGCAAGGTCCATCTCCAGAATTGGATGCTCGCCTCGGGAGTGAACCACGGCGACAGTTTCCCTGTCTGGGAAGTTGAAATCGGCGGAGTGAAAGTGAAAGTGGGGATAGAAATCTGCTACGACATCCAGCACCCCGAAGCCACCCGTGAGCTGGCCCTGGGAGGCGCCGAGATTGTCTTCAATCCCTATTGCACCGACGATTTCTCCCGGCCTCTGCTCGTTCACCTCTACCAGACCCGCGCGCTCGAAAACCGGCTCTTCATTGTCCGCGTGAACTACGGCGCTCCGCGCAACTCCGGAACCAGCTCCATCCTCGATTTCGAGGGGTCCACTCAGGACGAACTCGACAATGCCGAAGGTGTTTTGGTGGGCGACCTGAACCTCACGGCTCTCCGCAAGGTGAGGGACGATTCGAATCCGGTTTACGGCCTTCCGAACCGTTATCCACCCGCCTACAAGCGCCTTGAGACCGAGAGGTAACTTAGACCCGAGTTACTTTGCACAATAAGGACGCTGGCGCGTAGTTCAGACATGGCGCGCTCAGCCGGGTCTGCAATTCAGCCATTCACATTCCGCAGCCAATACGGGACGGCACAAAGACGTCGCAGTGTGGCATGCCGCCGCTCTGGTGATATTCGGACGTTCGGGGGCATTAAACCACGATGTCTGCACCAGCCGCGGTTAGCACCTCGTGGCTTCGCTAAGTTCACGCTGCAAGTGCAACACCTTGTATAAGAGGTGTTGCGATGGGCAAACGATATGCACAACTAACGGTGGAGGAGAGGGTGGAGATTTACCGTCTGCATGCAGACGGTAAATCTCGACGGGCGATCGGGGCTGGTCTCGGTCGGTCGGCGGCGACCATTTCCCGGGAACTGCGTCGCAACAGCCTTCCCACCAAGGCTTGGGAGGGAGGTTACGCTCCGCTGCGCGCCCAGGCGCTCACCGAGCGGGGCCGACCCCACAAGCTCACTGCCTCGCCGGAGCTGCGGGCCACGGTGCGTGGCTACCTGGAGCAGGGCTGGTCCCCCGAGCAGATCGCCGGCCGGCTGCGCCGAGTGCGCGGCCCCGCGGTGATCAGTCACGAGTCGATCTACCGGTTTATCTACCACCGCTCCGCCCAAAAGGATTACTGGCACCGCCTCTTACCCCGCCGCAAGTCCCGCCGGGGCCGACTCGGCCGGCACGGGGGCAGTTCGGTCGAGTTCTTGCAGCACCGCGTGCCTATTCACCTCCGCCCGCCCCAAGCCCACGACCGCTCCTCCCCCGGCCACTGGGAAGCCGATCTCATGCTCTTCCGAAAATACGGCCAGGCTGTGCTGGTCGCTCACGAGCGCTCCTCGCGCCATCTGCGCCTCACCCGCCAGCCCAACAAAGCCGCTCAGCCCGTGCTCGAAAGCCTCGTCCACCTGCTCGCGCCTCTGCCGCCCGCCTTGCGCCAGTCCATCACCTTCGATAACGGCACGGAGTTCGCCCAGCATTACCAACTTACCCAGCGCCTCGGCCTCCCCACCTTCTTCTGCGACGCCCATAAACCTTGGCAGAAAGGCGGCATCGAAAACGCCATCGGCCGCCTGCGCCGCCAGCTGCCCCGCAAAACCGACCTCGCCTCCCTGCCCGCAGAGGATCTCCAGAGCCTGTCTCAAAACTCGGAGTGTGGAAGGTGGAGTGCTAAGTGAATCAGCATGAGCCAAGAGATACGAGCCAACTACGATCAGATCGATTTGCTACCGCAGTGTTTGGAAGACTGGGT
>JBEKUI010000214.1:0-8117 GCA_049515175.1 Terriglobia bacterium | reverse complement strand
GTCGGCGTGGAACGCAAGTCTCCCAGCCGCCGCGGGGCGAGACGCGCGCACCATCATGGATGGGATTCGGGCCGGAGAAATCAAGGCACTGCTGGTCTTCGGCTCAAACCCCGCAAGGACTTTTGGCGTGGACCCCGCGGCTCTGGCGAAGCTGGCGCTGTTTTTTGTGGCGGAGCTTTTCCCCACCGAGACTGCCGGCCTGGCCGATATCGTTGTCCCCGCCACGAGTTTCGCGGAGAAAGCCGGCACGGTGACGAACACTTGCGGCCAGATCCAGGCGCTGAAGAAGACGCTGCGTACGCCCGGGACGCGCAGCGATCTGGAGATCATCCTCGCGCTGGTTCGCCTGCTGGGACACCAGTGGCCCTATCAGTCGGCCGACGACGTCCTGCGCGAGATCGTCTCAGTGGTTCCCGGTTATTCGATTGCGCTCCCCGACGTTTTGATTGGCCGCGCCGTCGCCACACAGCCGGCGGGCGCTCCGCCGCCGCTCGAGTGTCCGGACCTGGTTTTTTCTTCCCGCGATACAATGTTTACGTCGGGAACTCTCAGTCGCTTTAGCGTCTCTCTAAATTCCGTGGACGAAGCCAGAAAGGCCTATGGCCACCAGTTCTGATCTCCCGCTCTTCCTGCTCCTGACCGTGGTGAAAGTGGTCGTGGTCCTGGTGGTGCTTCTTACCGCCATCGCCTACGCCGTGTGGGTGGAACGCAAATTGGTGGCGCACCTGCAGTCGCGCTGGGGACCTTACCGGGTGGGTCCGCATGGACTCCTCCAGCCGGTTGCCGACGGGCTGAAGTTCTTGTTCAAGGAAGACATCCTCCCGAGCGAAGTGGACAAGGTCGTTTACTTTCTCGCTCCCTTCCTGGCCTTCACGCTGGCCTTCGCGTCGATCGCCACGATTCCCTTTGGAGAATCCATCACCCTCGGCGGACACCGCATTCCCTTCGAGATCACCAATCTAAACGTGGGGCTCCTTTACGTTCTGGCGGTCACGTCGCTGGGAGTTTATGGGGTGGCGCTGGCGGGGTGGTCGTCCAACAGCAAGTTTCCGCTGTTCGGTGGGCTGCGCTCGTCGGCGCAGATGATCAGCTACGAGCTCGCGCTGGGCCTCGCCGTGGTCGGAGTGGTGCTGGTTTCCGGCAGCCTCAGCCTGCGCGAGATTGTCAACCAGCAGCACGGACTGTGGAATATCATCCGGCAGCCCGTGGGTTTTCTGCTCTATTTCACCGCGGCGATCGCCGAAACCAATCGCACGCCCTTTGATCTGCCCGAAGCCGAGTCCGAACTCGTGGGCGGATACCACACCGAATACAGCAGCTTCAAGTTTGCGATGTTTTTCATCGCCGAGTACGCAAACATCATCACCGTGTCGTGCCTGGCAACGCTGCTCTTCTTCGGCGGCTGGCTGGGGCCGGTGTTTGGTCCGCCTCTGCTTCGCGCCCTGCTAGGGGTATTCTGGTTCGGCGCAAAGGTGTTCTGTTTTCTTTTTGTCTATATCTGGATTCGCGGCACGCTGCCGCGTTTCCGTTATGACCAGCTCATGGCCTTTGGCTGGCGCTTCCTGCTTCCCGTGGGTTTGTTGAACGTTCTCGCGACCAGCCTGATCGTCGCGTGGCGAGCGGCATAAACGATGGCTCCGCTGTTTTACATCTTCGCCGCCGTGGCTATCCTCGCCGGGCTCAATGTGGTCCTGCAGAGGACACCGGTTTACAGCGCCCTCTCGCTGATCGTGGTGCTCTGTTCCCTGGCCGTGATCTACCTCCTCCTGGGGGCGGAATTCCTGGCCGTCGTGCAGGTCATCGTTTACGCCGGGGCGATCATGGTGCTTTTCGTTCTGGTGATTATGCTCCTCAACGCCCGGCAGGAAACGCCCACCGCTGGCAGCGCGATGGCGCGGAGATTGGGCGTGCCGCTGCTCGCTGCGTTCATGGCCGAGATTCTTTTCGCAATCTGGGGGCGCTTCGCGGGAGCCGCGGCGCCCGCGGCCCAGGCCTTTGATGGCAGCCCGCGCGCGGTGGGCGAATTGCTGTTTCGGAATTATGTTCTGCCTTTTGAGGTGACGTCGGTTTTGATTCTCGTGGCGGTTCTGGGCGCCGTGGTGCTGGCCAAGAAGCAGTTATGAGGTGAACGCGTTGGTTCCGTTGCATCACATCCTGGCGGTGAGCGTGATCCTGTTCGGCCTGGGTGCCGCCGGATTCGTCGTCCGGCGAAATATCATCACGATTTTCATGTGCATCGAGCTGATGCTCAACGCCGTCAACCTGGCCTTCATCGGATTCTCGCGCTATCTGGGCAACCCGAACGGACAGGTCATTGTGTTCTTTGTCATCGTGGTCGCAGCCGCCGAGGCCGCCGTCGGTTTGGCCATTATCATCGCGGTGGAACGCAACCGGGCAACCTTGACGATCGACGAGCTTGACTCCATGAAGATGTAGCGGCGGGTATCGGCCCGCGTTTCGGCTCCCGGCCCTTCATCCAGCGCCGGCAAGATAGGTTAAGAAGCGTTCGCATGGAAAACCTACTCCTGCTCATTCTGCTTCCACCCCTCATCGGGGCCGCGCTGAACGGCATCTTCGGCCGCCGATTTGCCCAGGCCACCGTCTCGCTCATCGGCTGCGGGGCGGCGGGCCTTGCCGCGCTCTTTGCGCTCCTGGCCGCCTGGACCTATTCGCACCTGGCAACAGAACCGCTGCCCTTCATCCAGTCGTATTTCACCTGGATCGAGGCGGGTCCTTTCCGCGCGGACTTTGCGCTCTACTACGATCGCCTGACCCTCGTGATGACCGTCACGGTGACTTTCGTCGCCTTTCTGATTCACCTCTACTCGCGCGGCTACATGGAGCACGAAGGCGGTTACTACCGTTTCTTCTGCTACCTGAACCTGTTCCTCTTCATGATGCTGATCCTCGTCACGGCCGCGAACTACCCGCTGATGTTTGTGGGCTGGGAGGGTGTGGGCCTCTGCTCTTATCTCCTCATCGGTTTTTACTTCCGCAAGAAGTCGGCCGCCGACGCCGGGAAAAAAGCCTTCGTCGTCACGCGCATCGGAGACGCCGGATTCACCATCGCCGTGGCCTTGCTCTACTGGAGTTTCGGGTCCGCGGACTTTCAGTACATCTTTGACCGAATCGGCACCATGCCTCCGGGCTCCATGCAAGGCGCGCTGACGGCTGCCGGACTGTTGCTCTTCCTGGGCGCAGCGGGAAAGTCCGCGCAGTTGCCGCTCTACGTCTGGCTCCCCGACGCCATGGAAGGCCCCACACCCGTGAGCGCCTTGATCCACGCGGCCACCATGGTGACCGCCGGCGTTTACCTCGTCGCACGTTCAAGCATTCTTTTCGCCCACGCGCCCATGGCGCTGGCCGTGGTGGGCACCGTCGGGGTGCTGACGGCGTTTTACGCCGCCACCATCGCTCTTACGCAGAACGACCTGAAGCGAATGCTCGCCTACTCGACAATCAGCCAGCTCGGTTACATGTTCGTCGCGTGCGGCGTGGGCGCGTTCGCCGCCGGAATCTTCCACCTGATGACCCACGCATTCTTCAAATCCCTGCTCTTCCTCGCCGCCGGCAGCGTCATGCACGCCATGAGCGGCGAACTCGACATGCGCAAGATGGGTGGGCTGCGCTCCAAGCTGGGCACGACCTGGCTGACATTTTTCATCGCCACCCTTGCCATCAGCGGAGTCCCTTTGTTTTCCGGTTTCTTCAGCAAGGACGAGATTCTGGTGGGAGCCTATGAAGGTCCGCTGGGACATCCGCTCATCTTCTGGCTGGCAGTGTTCACTGCCGGCATGACGGCCTTCTATATGTTCCGAGGGCTGCTGCTGACATTCCACGGGTCCTCGCGCGTGGAACCCCACGTCCAGAGCCACGTCCATGAAAGCAGTTCAAAAATGACGCGTCCCCTGATGGTCCTGGCATTCTTTTCCGTCGTCGCGGGCTACCTCAGTTGGCCGAAGGCCTGGGGCGGCGTGGAGCGCTTCGACGCATACCTCGATCCGGTCTTTGCACGCTCGACGGCTCTTCTCGCTGCAGAGAACCTGCGTCCCGCCGAGCACGGTTTGAGCCACCTGGAAATCATGGGCGTTTCTGTGGCGGCGGCTTTTCTGGGAATCGGTGTGGCTCTCTGGTTTTACCTCAAATCAACCGAAATTCCCCGCCAGCTCGCCGCCCGCTTTGGGGGAATCTATCAACTCCTGGTCCGCAAGTACTACGTGGACGAGGCCTACGACTGGCTGTTCGTCAACCCCATCAAGCGCCTGTCGGACAAAGTTCTGTGGCGTGCCACTGACGCCGCCGCCATCGACGGCGTGATGGTGGACGGCAGCGCGGAAGCCACCCTGGGCCTGGGCGGAGTGCTGCGGCGGATTCAGTCCGGCAACCTGCGCAGTTACGCCACCTGGGTCTTGCTGGGCGCCGTGCTGTGGCTGGGCTATGCCCTCCTCCACGGATAGGAAGTTTTGTGGTCTGGACTTGGAAGAATGGTTTGGTTCAATAGTCATCAACTCACGGTCTTGACGTTCCTCCCCCTGGCGGGCGCACTCGCCATTGCCCTGCTGCCGCGCCAAGCGGAGGGGCGCATCCGGCAAGTGGCGCTCGGCGTTTCACTCGCAGTCTTCGCCCTGGCCGTCTGGATGTTTATCCTCTTCAGCCCTTATCAACCGGGAATGCAGTTTACCGAGTTCCGGCCCTGGATCGATTCCCCACCCATCAGCTATCACCTGGGGATTGACGGTCTGAGCCTCCTGTTGATCCTCCTCACGGCCTTCCTGACGCCGCTCGCAATTCTGGCTTCGTGGACCAGCATCACGCGGCACGCGAAAGAGTTCTTCCTTTTCCTCCTCGCCCTCGAAACGGGCATGATCGGAGTCTTTGCCTCTCTGGACCTCTTCCTCTTCTTCGTTTTCTGGGAAGTCATGCTCATCCCGATGTATTTCCTGATCGGAGTCTGGGGGCATGAGCGGCGCGTTTACGCCGCCGTGAAGTTCATTCTGTACACGATGGTCGGCTCGGCGCTGATGCTGGTGGGCATTCTCTACCTTTATAACGTAACGGGTTCTTTCGATCTGGAAGTCATCCGGCGGCAAATCTCAGCGAGCACCATTGCCCTCTCCGGAAACGCGCAGATTCTTCTCTTCCTGGCGTTCTTCATCGCCTTTGCCATCAAAGTGCCGATGTTTCCGTTCCACACCTGGCTGCCCGACGCGCACGTCGAGGCGCCCACCGCTGGCTCCGTGATCCTCGCCGGCGTGCTGCTGAAGATGGGCACCTACGGAATGCTGCGCTTCTGCCTGCCGCTCTTTCCCCAGGTTTCGCGCGAACTGGCGCCGGTGATCATCATCCTCGCCATCGTCGGCATCCTCTACGGCTCGCTCGTCGCCATGGTGCAACCGGACATGAAAAAGCTCGTGGCCTATTCATCGGTCGCGCACATGGGCTTCGTGGTGCTCGGAATTTTCACCTTCAATATGGCCGGGATGGAGGGAGCGATCTACCAGATGTGCAGCCACGGCGTCTCCACCGGCGCGCTCTTCATTCTGGTCGGAATGCTTTACGACCGCCGACACACACGGCTCATCGCGGAGTATGGCGGTCTGGCGACCACCGTGCCCACCTACAGCGCGTTCTTCCTCATCGTGGCGCTTTCCTCTCTCGGACTGCCGCTGCTCAATGGCTTTGTGGGTGAGTTCCTGATCATCCTGGGGGCCTATCACGTTCGGCCCTGGTATGCGGCGCTCGCCGCCGTGGGAGTCATCTTCGCCGCGGTGTATCTGCTCTGGATGTACCAGCGGGTTTTTTATGGCGAAGTGACCAACGAAAAGAACCGGGCCATCCCCGACCTGAACGACCGCGAGAAGATCATCCTCGTGTCGCTGGTGTTCGTCATCCTGTGGATGGGAATCTACCCGCAGCCCTTCCTGCGCCGGCTCGATTTGAGTACCGCGCAGGTGATTCAGAGCGTGGAACGCGGGCCGGCGTACTTCGCGACGGAACCAACGGGGGAGGGGCGATGATCACGGTCCAAGCCGGCGATCTCGTTCGCATCCTGCCGCAGATCATCCTTTCCGGCTTCGCCATCCTGGTGATGCTGTTTGAACCGTTCCTCCCGCCCTCGCGGCGGACGCTGCTCGGCTGGTTCTCGATCTTCGGCGTAGTGGCAGCAGCCGCGGCCGCGGTGCGGACCGCGGAGTCTCCCGGCCTGGCCTTTGGCGGCGCGATTCTGGCCGACCACTTCAGTCTGTTTTTTACTTTCATTTTCCTCGGCATCGCCGCCCTGTGCCTGCTGGGGTCGATGGATTACCTCCAGCGGGACAATATTCATCATGGGGAGTTCTATGCTCTGGTCCTGCTCGCCACCGTGGGGATGTGCTTCATGGCCGCCTCAGTGGACCTCATCATGATCTTTCTGGGTCTCGAGATATCCTCCATCTCGACTTACATCCTCGCCGGCTTCAAGCGCCACGATCCGCTCTCCAACGAATCGTCGCTCAAATACTTCCTGCTGGGCTCGTTCGCCACGGCGTTCTTCCTTTATGGGATTGCCTTCCTTTATGGGGTGACCGGCACGACAAACCTGCTGGATGCCGCAGAACGGCTGGGCCGATCGGGCGAGGCGTTGAACCCGTCCTCGTTCGTAGGGTTGGCGATCATCCTCATGTTCGTCGGCTTGGCGTTCAAAGTCTCCGTCGCGCCGTTTCACGTCTGGACGCCGGATGTCTATCAAGGCGCGCCGTCTCCCGTCACGGCATTCCTCTCCACCGGGCCCAAGGCCGCGGCCTTCGCGGTCCTGCTCCGTATCCTCCTGGGGCCGCTGGCGAGCGCGACTTCCGTCCTTTTCTGGCTCCTCTGGATCTCCGCTGTTCTGACCATGGTGATCGGAAACCTGGCGGCGCTGCTCCAAACCAACATCAAACGGCTCCTCGCCTATTCCGCGATTGCGCATGCTGGCTATGTACTGGTGGGAATGACTGCGGGAGGGCGGGAAGGCACGGCGGCGGTGATGTTTTACCTGGCCGCGTACGCCCTGATGAATATCGGCGCGTTTTTGCTCGTCGCGCACGTGGCGGGGACGGGCGAACGCGCCACGCGAATTGAGGACTTTCGCGGCCTCGGTTTCACTCGGCCCGGCGTGGCCGCGTGCCTGACCGTTTTGATGCTCTCCCTCGCCGGCTTCCCCACAACGGCGGGATTCCTGGGGAAGTTCTATCTCTTCCGCGCCGCCGTGCACTCGCACCTGATTGGTCTGACGGTCATCGCGGTCCTCGCCAGCGTGGTTTCCGTGTACTACTACTTGCGGCTCGTCGTCGTGATGTACATGCAGGAGGGGGAAGGTGAAGCCTCGCGCGCTCCCCTCCCCTGGGCGCTTAAGATTGCAATGGCCGTGAGTGTCGTCGGCATTCTCTATCTCGGTCTCTTCCCTGGCACCTTCTCGATTCTGGCGCAACTCGCTGCCTCAACGCATCCTTAAGAAAAACGCGTCACCGAAGGCGTGAAGCCTTCTGCCTTCTGCTCTGCTCTTCTGGGCAAGGAAACACGCTAATTGCCCGACAAACAAACTATCGCCAAAAACAAAAAGGGGGAGGCTTTCGCCTCCCCCCTCGTGAAGGTCAATCCGAACTGGCGCAGGCTTCAGGCGACCTTCAGGAAAATGATCGCGAAGGTGTAGAGAGCCATGGACTCAATGAGCACCAGGGCCAGGATGAGCGCGAATTGGATGCCCGGACGGGCACCAGGATTGCGCGCCAAGCCTTCGCACGCCGCGGCGGTGGCTTTCGACTGCGCATAACCGCAGGCGGCCGAAGCAATGGCCATGGCGAAACCCGACGTGATCCAGATCCACATGTGGGACTCCGGCCCCGCGCCGCCGGCGGGCGTTTGCCCGAACGCCGGTGTGGCCAGCAGCAGGCCAGCCACCGAGTACAAAAACATCAGAACGTTCCGTTTCATCGTTCTTCTCCTTCGGACTCGCCTCGCGTCTGAGGGAAGCCCTTGTGAATTCCGTCAGGAGGTGGTTCCCTCTCATCCCTCGTGCAGAGAGGGCTCACGCTGGCGGGAAAAATAGTTGACAGTCAACAGTTGAGAGTTAACAGTCCGGAATAGAATCCATGAATACT
>JBEKUI010000213.1:0-8152 GCA_049515175.1 Terriglobia bacterium | reverse complement strand
TGGCCCTGGACGTCCCCGCGTGCCAGATGAGATCCACCAGTTGGTGGTCCGCATGGCCACCGAGAATCGGGATTGGGGCTACCGGAGGATACAGGGAGCGCTGGCCAATCTGGGCCATGAGGTCGCGCGGGGCACCATCGCCAACCTTCTTAGGGAGCGCGGTCTGGAACCGGCGCCCGAGCGTAACCGGAAGACCACGTGGAAGGAGTTTCTGTGCCAGCATCGAGAGGTCATGGTGGCGGCGGACTTCTTCACCATCGAGGCTTGGACTGGGAGGGGCTTGACGAGGTTCCTGGTGCTCTTCTTAATCGACGTGTCGAGCCGACGGGCGGAGATTGCCGGACTGGCAAGGCAGGCGAACGGGCTCTGGATGAGCCAGGTGGCACGCAACCTCACGGATGCTGCGGAAGGCTTCCTGGTCGGCAAACGCTACTTGATCCACGACCGGGATCCGCTGTTCACGGCAGAGTTCCTGGCGACTCTGGCGGCCAGTGAGGTGCAATCGGTGAAACTGCCGCCACACTCGCCGAATCTGAATGCCCACGCGGAGCGCTTCGTCAGAACCATCAAGGAATCCTGCCTGGAGCGCCTGATCCTGTTCGGAGGAGGTTCATTACGGAAGGCCCCCCACGAATTTGTTGAACACTATCATCGCGAGCGCAACCACCAAGGGCTGGGCAACCGGCTGATCATAGAAGATGAGTCAGGCGTCGGTAGCACTGGAGCCATCCAGTGCCGCCAGCGGCTGGGCGGAATGCTGAACTACTATTATCGTGAGGCAGCCTGAGGGAGGAGCAAGCAAGCTGCCATGGGGTCGGCTTTCCTCTCAATGCCTTGTACCATTTCTGGTTGCATCCGGTCGTCCCGAGCCGTGAGGCGTGTAGACCCGGGAGGCCCCTAACCGAGAAGCGATCCTTGATCCACCGGAAACTTGCGTCCCGCGGACATTGCTGGGGAAGGGGACTGCCCTGAGTTGAGTTTTTGGACGTTACGCGGGCCACGCAAGTGTCGATGCCTCAATACGATTCGGCAATGCAGATTGCGGGGATTCAGTCCCCGGCGTTGGGCGCGCCTTAGGAAGGTGGTTTTCCCCGGTTCACGGGTAGCGATCCAATATCCTTCGCGGTTTCATGCGCGGCGCCGCTCGTGACGGTTCCCGACTCTCCAGCCGTCCCATGACGTAAATCTGAATAGCGTTCTTATCCTCGGGGGTAAGGTCGATGAAATCGAGGCCGACGCGTTCCGCTCCGTCTTTACGGACGATTCGAGCGCACAGGTTCAGATCGGAACGAGTTTCTGGGATCCTGAACTGCAGCGAAACTTCCTCCCCATTCTCCACATCAATCCCCGGTTGCAGCAGTATCCCAGTTTCGCTGATGTTCATGCTGCGCAGGGAAAACTGCCGTTCACCCCACTTGCAGGTAACTGCCGTAAAAAGGGGTAGTCGAGCCGCGTGCATTTTACGTCCCGACCCGGCCTTCTCCGTGGTGGCGACCTCCGTAAAGCGCGGTGAGGAGTCGGCGTGCGATTTCGCCTTCCAAGAGGGGTGTTCCATGGCTTTCAGCATCGGAATAATGCGAGCCGAAGAGACGGGCTTGGGGAGAATGAACGTAGCCCCCTCTCCGAAAGCTTTGCGCCAGGTCCCGATATCGTCCGTGTCGCTCAGCATTACGAGGACGGTTTCGCGGTTGAGTTCTGAGTTGCGAATCCGCCGAGTCACTTCGAGCCCCTCAAGGCCGGGCGTGCGCAGGCCCACAAAGACCGCATCGAACTTCTGTGTCTCCGACTGTCGTACGGCCTCCTGGTTATCCTCGAATGTTAGGACTTTGTGACCCAAGGGGATCACCATGGGCCTCATAGATCTCAAGGTCTGCGGATCGTCGTCGACGATCATAATTCTCATCGGCATACGCTCACCACTGATCGAAGATCAGCTTTTTAGGCTACCAACGGGATAGCTTTAGTCTTCCAATTACTTGCAGTCTGTCACAACCCTCCGGAGAATGCAAATCACCCGCCGGTGTGCTGTAGCGGCGCTCGAACCACTGCGTGCATCCCGTGGCCTCGATCCCCACCCGTGCTCGCTCCGGCAGCCCAGTGTTCCAGAATTCCGGCTTCTTGCGCCGCCGGCCTTCCTAAACGCCCTACTCCATTCCTTTTCGAGGCGAAACCGCATGGCGCGCAGTGGTGGTGTGCTTGCGAACAGACATCACCCGCCTTGGTCGAGGCCCGCCGAACACCGAGCAACTACTGAGTGGACAAGATCGCCTGTTGGAACGAAAGCGCGTTTACGTCCGTAAAGCGCGGAGTGCCCGGCGGCAGCTTTTGGATATTCGAAAAATCCGTATCGAAAGCATAAGCGCGCGTGGGCGGGTTGTAAACCGTACTGCAACACTTGTAAACCCCTGTACCCTGGCCGGCTATGTAGAAGCTGACCATGGAGCCACGATAATTCAGAGTCGTGTTCCAGTTCTCGATATAGCGAAGGAAATTGTGAGTCCCTCCGTCCGTCCCGAAGTCCTTCGGCGGCGCGACCGGGGTCGTGAAGGTGGGCAGTGGGAAGGAGTTGTTCTTCCCGCCGATGATCGCCGTCCTGTACCATGCGTTTTGGGTGGTTTGCGGGCGGCTGCTGCGCGCCGTGGGGTTGGCCAAAGTCACTGAGTCCGTCCAATCATTCGAAAGCAGCGTGACGGTGTCGCCGATCACCGCCGAGGGGACGTGGCACGCGGGGGAACCCGTGCCCGTGGTGATGTCATTAAACCCAGCGGGGCTGCCCGTAGAGGGCAAAGTGCTTGTGGCATTGTAATCGCCCTGGACATAGATGGGGTTCTCGGCGGCCACAGTAAATCCACCCAACGCGCCTGGGCAATTCGCAGCAGTCGCAGCAGCCAAAGGCGGTAGATTGCCCAACCCGCCATTCACCAGGCGCAGCTCGCGGCGGAAGAAGAGCACGAGGTTTTTCTGTGCTTCCGCTGCGGTGATGCGGGTGAGCGGGGCGGAGTTGGGAGTGGTGGGGTTGGTGAGGCTGCTCATAAACTGCGTCAAGGTTGTCGTCGAGCCGGTGGGGTACTTGCTGCTACCGCTCGAATCTACGTTCGCGGAGTTGATCGGGTGCGCAATCCCTCCGTAAGTATCCAACTGGAGGTTCCCGTTGACGTCCTCGCCGGCGTCGAGGTTCCCGTTTGGGGAACCCGTCCCCGAGGAGGAGTTGATGGTGTCCTCATACCCATATTCGCCGGTTTCACTGCCTCCGTTGTTGTTACCCCGCCGGTCGGAAAAATAGAGGATATAGCCCGAGTTGTTCAGCGCCAGAGCGCCACTGGGGCAGGAGGTGGGGACGGTGGAACCAGTGCAGAGCATATTGGCAAACCACTTCTGAAGGTTTTTCACGTCCACTTCGATAATGTTTATGACGCCGTTCAAGGACACCGTTGTATAGCTGTTACTGTCCCGCACTTCCCCTTCCCGCGGGTCGTACATATTGATGGGAACAAAGTTCGTGGCCGTCGTGGCCTGCGTCGTCGAGTTCAGTCCGACTCCCGGCTTGGCCTCTTCCAAGTGCAAGATGGAGATGTTCGTGCATGCAGGCGGTGCTGGAGGTGAACCCGCTGTGGGTGTCGTCGCCCCGCTGTCAGTATAAGACGTCCAAGGCGACGCCCAGCCTGTCCCTGCCGTGCCCACAGTCAGAGGGATGTACCCGTTGCCCGTTCCGGTATAATTCCCGGAGGTTTTTGTGCGGTAAACCCTGTAGCCGGTCGCGCCCGGGTAGCCTGTCGGGTAGGCTGTCGCCCAACTGACCGTTATCTTCTTGCTGCTCGTGGCTGCTCTACTCGCCTCCGTGCCCACGGTTTCACCCCAAGGGCCCAGGGCGGTGACGGTGTAGTAGTAGGTTGTACCTGAAGTTAATGACCCGCCGCTGCTGCCGGCGCTAAGCACCGGCGCTGCTATCGGCGTCACTACGTCCTGCGAGATTCCCAGAGAAAGGATTTCCTTGGTGACGTCCCGCCAGGTTCCGGGCGAAGAATTCAGTTGCATTTCAATCTTGATGTAGCCGCCGAGCAGCGTGGTTCCGGATTTCAGCATGTAGTCGTTGTCCGCCGCGTACCCAGGGGATTGCGCTATAGGCGGATGGCAGGCATCCGCCGCTGGAAGATAATAGGCATTAGATGAGCTGGCGCGCTGGATGACATTGCTCATCCCCGAACTCGCACCCTCGGCGAGCGGGTAGGGCTGTGCCGTGGCATCAATGGCCGGGAGGTTCGTGATCGAAGAAGTTTGGTCCGAAAGTAGGATTCGCAAGCTGGCCTGATTGAAAAAGCGATCGTGGCCGATAATTCCCAAGGGGTCTTCGAAAGGGCCGGGAGGCACGGTGATGGGGCGTTGAATCATGGCGATGGGTGAAGAGCCAGCCAACGCCAAGGCCAGATTCAGCTTTTTCGCTCCCGTCTTCCCGCTTCGAATCCATCCGTTATAAGTGGTTAGTGAAAGCGTGTTCCAGTTCGGGTTCACGGGGCTTCCCGGCCCACCCGTCACACTGCCCTCGTTCCATGCCATCGCCCGGCAAGTGGTTGCCGTTCCCGGGCAGCCACCTGAGGTGGTAATCTGGTCAACCGTGGTGGTGTAACCGTTGCCAGCGCTGGCGCCGGAGCCGGTGAATATGAGTAAGCCGTTCGAGAGCTGAGCTCGGATGACGTCCTTATAGGCGGTTGTGCGATCACCAAGCGTCAGGGTCCCACCGTCTTCTGCTAGAAACAGGTTTCCATTGGTGTGAACGCGGCCGCCGAAGCCGAAGTCCGGCCCGGCAAAGAATGAGAGGTCACTATCCGAAAAGATTCCAAACTGGAAGACGGGCACCGCAACTTCCTGAACCTGACGGGTCATCTTGACTTCGGTGTTGTTCGGGCCATCGGCAATCACCGTGAGCGTAAAGGGGGTAATGATGCCCTGAAGCCCCTGCAAGGGGCCGTTCCCTTGAATGGTGCCGACGGTTGAGGTTAGGGAGCCGCCCATGGTGCCGGTCGGAGGCTGGCCGATGGTGTAGCCTCCCGTGGGAAACGTGATCCCGGGGATGGACGGCAGGTAGGCGGCGCCCGTCAGAGATGTAACCTGGGCGGGTGTGGGAGAGACATGCGAGACGAAAAAAGCCGCCAAGTCGGAACTCATTTTTTCAAGTGCCCCCTGAGCGCCGTGATAAGCCACCGCGTTGTCGCGGTCGCTCGCCGCGATCTTCTGCTCCCCCGTCGTGACAAAATAGAACCCCAGCATCATGATCGTAAAGAAGAGCATGGCCAACAAGACCACAATGAGAGCCACTCCGGAATCGCTGGTTCTGCGGTAATTCATTTCTCCACCTTCTTGTGGGCCCCTCCAAATCTTTCTACCCTGCGCCGCTCGAGGGCAACGCGCCCCATCCGCAGCGACGTCAATACCTGTTAAAATAGGCCAGATTCTGAATCGTCACCGACGTCGCAATCGAATTCGAATAATACTTCTGGCTAATTCGAGCGCGGTGATCGGCTTTGGCAATCATCCACAGGTTCACTTTGCGGATGGTATTAGGAGCGGCGACAGTACGCGTCGGGTCCGTGGGTGTTGCGGGAGGCGAAAGGCTATAGGAGAACTGCAAGACGTTGATCCCAAGGGCCACCGGCTGGGCAGTGCCCGTGCCGGCATAGCCCGAGCCGACCAACCTCATCAGCTTTTGCGGGTTCGAGGTGTCCAGATAATAAGTGATCATGTTGAGATGGTAGCCGGTCGTGCTGGCAGCCACGGGGGGAAGCTGGGCGATCGTTCCAGTCGTCGGACCGTTCGGCGGATTGGGGAATTGATTGAGGCCCAGGACGTCTGCCGGGTCACCGTGGGCAAAAGTAATGGTGTGGGCCGTTGTATCAACTGCAGTGGCCGTGAGGAGGCAGGCCGAGGAGTTCTCCAACATGATCAACTGGCCGGGAACAACTTGGGAGACCCCTGAGCCGATATTGGTACGCGTATCCACCGTGATAGTGGCGCTGGTGGTGGTGTAAGTGATGGCAGTCAGGGGATACTGGTCCAAATTGGAGGTGGGGTTGACCGTGATAATCGTGATCACGTCCGTGGGGATCGTAGGGACGCCGGTTCCGGTCGTCGGCCCAAATCCTGATCCCGGAGTGATGATGGCCATGTAGCCGCCGGCGCCGGGGTTAAAAGTGCGCGCGCCCGGCCCGGGCATATTGATGGGGGTAGCAGCGGTAGCACCACTGCCTCCGCCCGGGAGCGGAATGCCTCCCAGGGGAATTTCCGCTCCGGCCGTGGTCAGATCCCGCCCAACAAGATTCACGCCGGCGCGGAGGTTCGAATTCACGTCAGCCATGGTACCCGCAACGTCCGCGGTGTCATTGAGTTGATTGAAAAGGCTGAAAGCGATCCCCAGCAAGATCAGGGACAGCGCCATGGCCACCAGCAACTCGACCAAGGTGAAACCTTGGGGGTGGCGGAGCTCGGGCGATTTGGAAAACGGCTTAGACATAGGGCGACATGAGGGACACGAGGGTGACCGAACGCCTCGACCCATTCGGGGTCGTGTACTGAATCGTGACAGTAACCTGCTTCAGGATCGAGGTGAGCTGCGTAACCTGAATCTGCCGTTGAAACCCGCTAAGGGTCACTTGAACGTCATCCGCAGTCCCCAGGACCCCATCCGGCCCGGGCGTATAGACCGTTTCCGTGCCACCATCGTCGGCCGTATTCACGATTCCATCAGGTCCCGGAGTGGTCAGGGCAGTAAACCCACTGACAAAAATACAGCCCGTGCCGGTGCCGACGTTGCAAATCTGGTCGAAAGTCAAGGTGGAAGTGTCGCGAGCGGTAAATACATCTTCCATAGCTTCTCGGGCCTTCTGCCGGGCGATGGTATCCTGCTGGGAGGTCGTAACCACGGCGAGCCCAAGCGCCACCCCATAGGCCACCGCCACGAGACCCACAACCAGAACCACAGCCGCCACAATTACTTCGATCAGCGTAAAGCCACTATCGTCATGCTCGTGACGTGGGACTCCTCGGCCCATAATCCACCCTTTAGAACCAAGCGCTTCCGCTGTACCGGTAACCCTTGATGCGCCCCGTCGCGCCGAGAATCGTCGCGGCGCGCGCGGTCAAGGGCTGCCCCGCCTTGCCAATAAATACCGTCCCGTTAACAGGTTGCCCTCCACTGTCCAACACCGACCCGTCGCTCAGAAAAGTGATCGTGCAGGGCGAGGGCAGAGCACTGGTACAACTAAAATTGACGGGCTTAAGGGGGGGGCCACCGCCCCACCCATCGGGCGTATCCGCAACACCCGCAAACACCATGTACACCATCCCATAGGGGAGGAAATAGTCCGACAATTGTGTTGTGGTGGCATCCAAATTCACCTTTACGGTCACAATTTCGCTCGTGCCTTGAAAGGTAACCTGAATGTTTCGCCTCTGATCCACAGAAGCTTGGCGGGCCTGACGGAGTTGGGCTACCAGGACTTGCATGGCAGAATCCGAGCGGATGGTCGGCAAAACATTACTGAAGGCGAGATAGGAAATTCCGGAAATGATCCCGATGATGGTAACCGTCACCAAAACTTCCAGCAACGAAAAACCTTGGGCGAGGCGGACTCTGCCAGCTCTCCCTACTGCGGCCGTTTCGCGAGCCCCGGCCCTAATCCCCGGAGACGATTGCGGCCTATCGCAGAACGTCTTCATGTTCAACGGCCAATCCCTCGATTTCAATATCGTTTGCCGGATTGGACTAGCCCCCGACCCCCTTCGCACCCAACCCATTTCGGGCTCCGGACCCGAGGAGGTCGTGTCTTGCCTCAGCTGAAAATGGAGTGTGTGTGTCTTCAGCACCTCTGAAACTTATCTGGGCTCTTTCCGAGCTATAGTTCAGACCCCAGTTCACTCCGGGCGGGGGAGATTCCTTCCCCTCTGGCAGGTTCTTCACTCATGGTTCACTTCTCTCGTATACCGCGCAGTATAGCGCGGGTTGGGAGGTGAACCAAGGCAAAAACTGTAGCTTAAATGCAATACTGTTCACTTAAAGGAAAATGCGGTATACTTCTCTCATGAAAGTGAGAGGAGGACCGCAGATGGGCCGTACAAGCGCTGAACTTCCGAAAGGAACAAGGATTACCGATTACATTAG
>JBEKUI010000212.1:0-8158 GCA_049515175.1 Terriglobia bacterium | reverse complement strand
CGGCGGATTTGGCGGACAATCTCGAATCCCATGACAGTGTGGCGCTTCATGATCTCGAATTCATCGTTGGTCAGCACACCGGGCTTCAGGAGCACACTGTCGCGGATTCCGATCTTGCCGATGTCGTGAAGGGTGGCGGAAATCTGAATTTTCTCCACTTCGTCATCCGGCAGCCCAATCTGGCGGGCGATGACCACCGAATACTGGGAGACGCGCCGCGCATGGCCGCGCGTGTAAGGGTCGCGGGCGTCCACGGCGGCAGCCAACGCGTCGATGGATTCCAGGAAGAGGTTCCGCTTCTCCTCGGAGGCCAGCTTCAAATCGCTGACGTAGCGCTGGACCTGTTCGTTGGCGAGGTTGAGCGCTTCGGCGACTTCGGAGACTTCCCGGATCACGCTGTCCACGCGCGTCTCCTGGGTAAAGTCGCCCTGGGCCATGGCGTGCGCCGTCCGGGTGAGGACATCGAGGGGACGCGTGATGGACTTGGCGGCGACCACCGCAATCACAAGGCTGAGGATTATGACGACGATTCCCCAGCGCATCGTATCGCTGCGCATTTCGTCGACGGTGAGGTAGGCATCGCGAGTCTTTCTCTGGACCATGACGCCCCAGTTGACGCTGGGCACGGGGGAATAGGTGCCCAGCATTTGGATCGTTTCATTGCCTTCCATCAGCTGGAAGGAGGTCGTTTCGGTTGCCTGGGCTGCCCCGCGCCAGGCCAGAAACTTCTGCACGATCGGGCTGCCGAACATTTCCTTGCCCGGCACGTTCTTGTCCGGGATGTTGTAGGCGACCAGGCGCCCGGCGTTATCGACGATGAACGCTTCGCGTCCGGCGCGGTGAATATCCTCCAGAGGATCGAGAAGCGCGGCGAAAGTAACCACCGCTGCGACCATGCCTCGAAACTCATTCTTGACGATGATGGGACGGGCGTAAATCATTACCGGCTCGCTACGGTTATTGCGGACGATAGCGATGGGGTTGCTCTGGTAGAGCGTGCTTTGCCGGGAGGCGATGAAGGCCGCTTCCAGGGCCTTGCGGAGGAAGGCGTCGCCGGCGGCGTTGTACTCGCCGGCCTGCACACCCCGCGCCTCGCTGTTCAGAACCGTGGCATAGACAACCGCCGGGGATTCGGTGATGAATTGCTCGAGCGTTTTGCGGAGACGCGGGTCCGAGCCGTACTTGGCGCCCTCGATTTCGGTAGCCAGCGGAAGCACGCTGCCGAAGAATTCCTTGAGCCGTTGCTGCAGGTTGTCCGCGTAGAGTGAGATCTCGCGCGCCAGGCCCCGGGAGGTGGTGGTCTGCAGATCCTTTTCCTGGATCTCCAGGTACTCCCGGTTTTTCGAGATCATTTTCGATCCGTAAAACCAGAGCGAGGGCACACTGGCCCCGATGAGGATGACCAGAAACAGATACAAAATCCCGATGCGCCTGGTTCCCAGACGTTTCATAGACCCTGCCCTTCCCATCTTACGGTATGGAGGGAGATGAAATCAATCATGGAAGAGGTGGCGGGGGAAACGCGGTCGGGCCGACGGGGGCGACGCGCGCCCGGGGCCTGCCGGGCTCGGGGCCGGCAGGGCTGCGCTACTCCTCTTTCAAGGCGCGCTCCATTAACTCACGAATCGCCTCGCGGGGTGAAACCTGTCCCTGGAGCAGGCGATGAACCTGCTGCGTGATGGGCATCTCGACCGCGTAGCGTTCGGCCAGTGCCACCACTGCGGCGGTGGTCTTCACGCCTTCGGCGACCATCCTCATCGAGCTCACAATGTTCGCGAGCGCGCGGCCCTTGGCCAGTTCGATGCCGACTGCGCGATTGCGGCTCAGTTCACCGGTGCAGGTGAGGACCAGGTCACCGAGACCCGCCAGCCCTGCGAGGGTCTCGCGCCGGGCTCCGCAGGCGCAGGCGAGGCGCGTCATTTCCGCCAAGCCGCGCGTAATCAGGGCTGCCGCTGGATTGTGTCCCAGTCCCAAACCCTCCACGACGCCGGCGGCAATGGCAATGACGTTCTTCACCGCGCCTCCAAGCTCGACGCCCGCCACGTCCGTCGAGGTGTAAAGGCGCAGCGTGGGTCCGGAGAATTCCTGCTGGATGTGCTGCGCGACCGCTCGATCCTCTGAAGCCACAACCAGCGCCGTGGGACTGCCCGCGGCTACTTCTCGCGCAAAACTCGGGCCCGAAAGGGCCGCAAAGCGCACCGCGAAACGATCTCCAACGACATTCCGGAAAACTTCACTCATGCGCATCAGCCTCGCGGTGTCGAGGCCCTTTGTTGCGCTGACAAAAACCATGTCCGCGCGGAGCGCGGGAAGCATTTCCTCGTAGATGCGCCCGCCGACGTGCGAGGGCATGGCAAGGACGACGATTTCGGCGGCGCCGAGCGCCTCCGTTAAGCTGTTCGTCGCGCGGACATCTTCGGGCAGCCTGAAGCCCGGCAGGAAAAGGCTGTTCTCGCGGCGCGATTGGATTTCCTCGACAACTTCCTTCTCAAAGGCCCAGAGAGTAATGGCGTGGCTCGCCTGGGCGAGCGTCAGGGCAAGCACCGTTCCCCAGCTACCTGCCCCGACGATGGAAATCCGTCGAGCGCCGAGTTCGGAGTTCTTAGCCATCAGCTTTCAGCCGACTGCGTCCAGTGTCCAGTTGCCAGAGGACCGCTTTCGACTCCCCTTCGATTTTCCTAGTTCCTACTTCCAACTTCCTGCTTTCTCCCCAGCTTGTTCTCAGTCCCAGCCAGCAGCCGCCGGATGTTGGAGCGGTGCTGGATGATGATAATCGCCGCGCTGGCCACTGCGCCGACCACAACCGGAAAGGGCGGGTGGTGGAGGAAGTAGAGGAGCAAAGGGAATGCGCCCACGCTGACGATCGACCCGAGAGAGATGGTTCGTGAGATCGCGACGACGACCGCGAAAATCGCCAACGAGATTCCCACTTCGAGCGGCGCCAGCGCGAGGAAGACGCCCACGGCGGTCGCGACCCCTTTGCCCCCGCGGAACTTGAGCCAGACCGGAAAACAGTGCCCGAGGATTGCACCCACCGCCGCCGCTGCGATCCAGACGGGGTTGGCTGCCGTCAGCCGCGAAGCGAGGAGAACGGCGGCTATCCCTTTGCCGAAATCGAGCAGAAAGGTCGCAGCGAACCCCATGACGCCGAGATTGCGCATGACGTTGGTGGCGCCGATGGAACCGCTGCCGGTCGTCCGCACATCAATTCCTTGCTGCCAGTGGACAATCAAGTAGCCGAACGGGATGGAGCCGAAAAGATAAGCAATTAACGCGGTAAATGGGCCGACCATGATGGGGCTAGAATTTATCATACACGTCGGCAAAAGCGGAAAATGGAAACTGGTAGTTATAAATTGGAAACTGGAAACTCAAAATCGGAAACTGACGGCTTCTCGGAGAAGCGAGCGACCTTGCGGTATTCTGCGCCGCCGGGCGACAGGCGGCTTTCGAAAAGAAAGAATTCCGAGGCTTCGAATTGCCCCAGGCTCACGCCGGCCTGCATTGCGATTGCTTCCTGCAGCCGCGGCTGCGGCCGCGGATTGTTGAAGCGCGCAAGGGTCAGGTGCGGATTGTAGGTTCGCTGCTCGCGCTCGAATCCCAGGGGTGCCATGGCATCTTCAACGCCCGTGGCGAGCCGGGCGAGGTCGGGCGGGGCGGCGACACCGGCCCAGAACACGCGAGGTCGCCGCGCATCCGGGAAGCATCCGAACCCCTTGACCTCAACCTTGAACCGGCTGAAGTTCCCAAGAGGCGCCAACGCCACGGTCACCTGCTTCACCTGCGGTTCGTTGATCTCGCCGAGAAACTTCAAAGTGAGGTGAATCCCTTCCGCGCGGGTCCAGCGGGCGTCGGGGCAGGCGGCGCGGAACGCCGCCTGCTGGCGGGCGAGTTCGCGGTGGATTTCGTCAGGCAGTGCGATGGCAATGAAGGCGCGCATGATCGGATTGCTGATTGATGATTGAAGAATCAAAAGTGAAAAGCGAGGCCTTCAAACGAAAGCTTGGTGGACCTCCCATTCAACATTCGCCAATCTTCATTCTTCAATGGCCAGTCCCCTCAATCCCGGATTCGCCGCCGGATCATTTCGAGCGCTGCCGTCGTGGAAAGATTCCGCACGCGCTCGCGGTCTCCCGGAAAACGGAATTCTCGCACTTGCGCGCCGCGCTCGTCGGCGAGGGCGATGAATACCAGTCCGACGGGCTTCTCCGCCGCTCCTCCGCCCGGGCCGGCGATGCCGGTAATGCCCAATCCGATGGACGCGCCCGTATTCCGCCGAACTCCCTCGGCGAGGGCAATGGCGATGGGTTTTGATACCGCGCCGTTCTCTTCGATCAGGTTAGTGGGTACGCCCGCGAGCCGCGTTTTGAGCTCATTGCTGTAACAGACGACCCCGCCGAGAAAGTAATTTGAACTTCCCGGGACGCGCGTCAGACGCTCGCTGAGCAGGCCGCCCGTGCAACTCTCCGCCACCGCCAGCGTCTTGTGTCGAAGGGCGAGATAGCGGCCGACGATCTCCTCGAGCGTTTCCCCCGAAGTTGAAAAGACGTAATCGCCGAGTGCCGTCTCAATCTTGCCCGCAAGTTCGTCGAGCAAAGCGTGTGCCTTCGCTCCGCTTTCGGTCCGGGCGCGCAGGTGGACTTCGATGCCACCGGGTGTGGCGAGAATGGTCGTCTGGGGATTCGCGTACGTTTTGTAGATGGGAGCGATGCGCTGGTCCACTTCCGATTCGGCGAGCCCGATGACTTTGAGGACCAGGGTGCGAACCACGGACGGCGGCGCCACGCGCTCCAGGCGTGGGAGGCAGGAGGCGTCAAACATCGCCTCCATCTCGCGAGGCGGGCCAGGCAGGAGAACGATCGCCGCGCCCTCGTGCTCGATCCAGAGGCCGGGCGCCGTCCCGTTGTGGTTCTCCAGCCATTCCGCGCCCTCGGGGACCACCGCCTGGCGGAGATTGTTGGGCGACATGGCGCGACCGAAGCGGGCAAAGCGCGCTTCGATGCGCCGCCGGATCTCCGGCTCTTCGTGGAGCGGCCGCCCGAGGACTTCGGCGACCACTTCGCGGTTCACGTCGTCTTCGGTGGGCCCAAGCCCGCCGATCAGTATGATCAACTGCGAGCGCCCGAGTGCGCAGCGAAAGACTTCCGCCAGCCGCGCCGCATCGTCCCCCACGATGGTCTTGAAGCGGACCTCGATGCCGAGGTCATTCAGCTTCCCGGTGAGATAGAGCGAGTTGGTGTCCTGCCGGAAGGGCGTGAGGAGTTCGGAGCCAACGGCGATGATCTCGGCGTCCATGGAAGAACAGTGAAGAGGGGGATCGAGTCGACAGTCAACAGTTAAAAGTAGAAAAAGCCGCTAGGCCTTTGGCTGTCGACTGTGAACTGTCGACTTCTTCCTTTGAGACTCGACACTAGACTAACGGCATTCCCTCGACATCGAGGAGCAATTCGATCAAAGAGTCGTTGGTGGCGAGTATCACAGAGCGATGTCTGGTGAAGGCCAGGCCCACGATGCCGTTACCGGAGACTGTCAGTTCGGGCCGTGCATCCGGCGTCAGCCGCACCACGCCGCGGCGCCCGCCCAGAGATGCCGCCACGTAAAGATTGCCCTCCGCGTCGAAAGCCAATCCCTGCGGTCGCCCCAGGCCGCGGTAGAAGGACTTTACCTCGCCGGCCGGTGAGACGCGGTAAACATGGTCGAAGCTTGAGGTCGTCGGTCCGGTGGCGTAGAGATGTTGATCCGGGCCGAACGCGAGATGATATGCAGCCACGCTCGGCTCTACGGTGGCGAAGACAAAGATTTGGCGGTCGGGACTGATTTTGAAAATCGTCCCGGTGCGGTCGCCCACGTAGAGGTTTCCGGCGTGATCAAACGCCAGGCCGGTGGCGACGCCCATTCCCTCGGCATACAGGCTGCGATGGCCGTCGGGAGTAATCTGGTAGATCGTCCCTTCGGCGCGGCTCGACACATAAAGCAGTCCCGCGCGGTCAAACGCCAGGCCGGTGGGATTGAGCAGGTCGTTTGCGATGGGTTGCACAGCACGGTCTGGGGAAACCTTAAAGACAGAAACAGCAACCTTCTGGCCGCGGCTGCCGCTGAAGGTGCTGAAGACGTTGCCGGCAGCGTCGAGGGCGGGGTTGGCCACGGGGTGGAGATTTCCGGCGATGGTTCTGCCCAGCGCGACGGGCTTTGGCTCGCTGACGGCGGCTCCGCTGTCCACGGTAAGGTCGCCGCTGGCGGCGTTGGCTGGCACACGGACCACCAGGCGGGTGGGGGAACTGACCACAACGGTCCCGGGCGTCTCGCCAAAACGAACGATGGCACGACGATTTCCGTTGTCCACGAAGCCCCGGCCGTGAACCGCGAGTTCCCCGCCCGCGATGGCGGCGCGCGGCTCAACGGCTTCGATGCGTGGCTTACTTCCGCCCAATTTCGCCTTCTCTCTGGATGGACCGGACTCTGCGGCGTCCCCGCGACCGGTTCGTTCAATTATCTTCCGCGATGGGGGCCTCGCCGCCACCTTAGATTCACCGCACCCAATGACCGATGATGGTGAGCGCCACCAAGCCGTACAGGCCAGCGATGACATCATCCGTCATGATGCCCCAGCCGCCCGGCAGTCGCTCCGCACGGCGCGCCGGAAAGGGTTTCATAATGTCGAAAAACCGGAAGAGCAAGAATCCCGCCAGCAGCCACTTCCAGTTTGCGCCGGGCCGGGCGAGCAACGTCAGCATCTGGCCCGCCACCTCATCAATCACGACGTGCCCGGGATCGGTGCGGCCGAAGAACCGTTCCGCCTCGGTAGCCGCCCACACTCCAACTACCAAGATACTCAGCAGCGCGCCCGCCAGCAAGCCCCAATACCAGGTGCGGCTGAGAGGAAGCAGGCCGAGCGCTGCCATGAGGACTACCGCCACTGCCGAACCGGCGGTTCCGGGGGCGACGGGGCAATAACCCACACCCAAGCAGGTCGCGATCCAGACGCCAGCCCCGCGCCGCGCCTCAGCCACGCCGTCCCCCGGCGTCGGTGATTTCCGGCCGGACGGGCTCCGGGTGCTTCTCGCCATCCTCTTCGGCGGCGCCCGCAATGCGATATCGCTCCGAGAGCCAGTTATCGAGGTCGATCAATCTGCACCGCTCGCTGCAAAATGGCCGGAACGGATTGCCTTGCCACATTGTGGGTTTCCTACAAACGGGGCAGCGCATAGGCATCTTCCTGCGGGAGCGGGCTCACAGGTTGAATTTGCACGAGCCGGGGTGCCGCGGTCCCATTCGTCGTTGCGACGGGCTCGGCAAAGTACCGGTTCTCGAGTCGCGCCACCAGATCGTAATCGTGCGAGTCGGTGAGGGTGGCAAAGCGGAATTCACCCGCGCGCGGTTCCGCGCCCTCGTAATCGTTGATCAGAATCTGGCCGTCAATTTCCGGCGCCTGAGATTCCAGCCGCCCCTGGAAGAGCAGTTCGGTCTCCGGCGAGCGTCCCTCGACGAGAACCGGGAGCGACTGGCCGACCAGCCTGCCCAGCCTGCGGCGCGAAATCTTCTGCTGCCGCGCCATCAGCTTCTTCTGCCGCTGCCGCGCGATGCGGGGTGCAACTTGATCCGCCAGCGCATAGGAGCCGCTGGTTTCCTCGTTGGAGTAGAGAAAGACGCCCAAATGATCGAACTCCGCGGCGGAAACAAAATCGAGCAACGCCTTGAAATTGTCGTCGGTTTCACCGGGGAAGCCCACGATCATGGAGGTGCGGAGCGTGGCATCGGGAATCGTGGCGCGGATCTTCGCGAGCATCTTGAGGAATTGATCGCCGTGCGAGCCGCGCCGCATGGCCTTCAGAACCCGCGCGCTGGCGTGCTGTAGAGGAATGTCGAAGTATTTGCACGCTGTGGGCGTCTCGGCGACGGCTTCGATCAAGGCCTCGGTGACGCGATTGGGATAGTAGTAAAGAGCGCGCAGCCACACGAGATCGGGAATTTTCCCCAGTTCGCGCAGCAGGGTGGGGAGGCCGTCTCTGAGGCCCAGGTCCTCGCCGTAACTCGTAGTGTCCTGGCCAATCAAGGTGATTTCACGCACGCCCTGGCGCACGAGATTCTCCGCTTCGCGAATCACCGACTCAAAGCGTCGCGAACGGAAGTTCCCGCGCATCTGCGGAATCACACAGAA
>JBEKUI010000211.1:0-8194 GCA_049515175.1 Terriglobia bacterium | reverse complement strand
GGTTCATGAACCACTGATCGAAGGCATTACCGAGGTTGGCGTTCTTGTTCCAATGCGCGGCAAAGCCGGTGTAATTGTGCTGCTGGAACCAATCGCTCGACACGCCCACGGACGGGTAGTCGAACCCCGCACCCGGCACGGGATACAGCGCCCAGGCCAGCCAGTAGCCCGTCAGGGTCACGCCCAGCGCGGCCCATTGGAAGCGGGGTGAGCGGAAGCCGAGCAGAAACAAGAACGGATAACCGAATCCGATCTGGCTCAGCGTGTCCTCGAAAGTGAAATTGGTCTGGGTGCTGTGCGTGGAGCGGAGAAATACGCCCAGCAACACCAGCACCAGGGCGCGCCACGAGGCGTGCGCGAACATCTTGCCAAACGTTCCGCCCTTGGCGAGCCGGCTGGCGATGGAATAAGGCAGCGCCACGCCCACCAGAAATGAAAACGATGGCTGAATCAGATCGTGCAGCGAGCAGCCGGCCCACTCGACGTGGGTCTGGTTATAGGCCAGGATGCTCCAGAACCAACTGGTGGGGAAAGCCTGCGAAACGTGGGAAAGCTCGAGCACTTCCGCCATCATCAGAAACATCACGAATCCGCGATAGGCGTCCACCGCGATATTGCGCGCCACCGGCGCCGGCAGAGAGACCGATTGCTGCGTGACCGGCGAGGGTTCGAGTGTGGTCGCCAAACTTCACCTCCAGAACGAAGCGTCCAGCATACACGATTCGCCCCCGTCACGGAATTCAGTTCCCGGCGCGGTGGCGGATCTGATCGATGTCGTAGCAGGGAGTTTGTTCCGCGAGTGGACAAGGTGCAGGCGTACGTTGAACTCGTAACCTAGCATGCCGGACCCACCACGTGATCGGGCGGAAGACACATTACTGGAGGGAAGGAGCGGCAGCTGCGCGCTAGTTTATCCCAAGCCCCCGCCGAAAACTGCTAAAATGACCCCACACATTTTCACTGAATGGTTCTTCACAGGTTGGCGGCACTGACTTGCCGCCAACCTCCGGAGCGGTGAGGAATGTCCGGAATCGATGAAAAGGCGACGGTCGCCATTGTCACTCCTGATGCGGAGTTCCGCGAGGGACTGCGCGAGGTTCTGCGCGCCGATTACCGTGTGCTCGATTCGGGCGGGGCGGGGCCGGAATCCCAATCCGCCGAGGGGGGCGGTCACCGCATCAATCCGAGCCGCGTTCTGACGGGCCGCGACTACGAGCCGATCCGCCGTCGAACCGACGTGCGCAGCCGGACCGGCCCCACCAGCCCGGACACCAATAGCGGCGAGTCCTTATTAAAGTGGCGCCAGGTCGCGAAGGTGATTCGTCCCCCAGGAGGCTTGGGCTTGCCCTGGAGATACCACTCCGGTATGACTTTGATGGCCCCCCCGGGCACATACTCATTCTCGGGCGGCAATTGTTCATCGCCGATCAGGCGATTCACCCACTGGTTGGTGACAAGGACCTCCAGTTTGTTCTCGCCGGGCCGAGCAGCATTGGTGATGTCCACCCGGAAAGGCGGCTTCCACAGCAAGCCGAGATCCCGGCCATTCAAGCGAACCTGCGCTACCACGTGCACCCAGCCTAAGTCCAGGTACAGCCGCCGGTCGCCCGACGTAGCGCCGGAGGGAACGCTTATCTGCTTGCTATAGGTCGCCGTCCCGGAGAAGTATTTCACGCCGGGATCGGAGTGCTGGTGCAGCGAGATCAATTCGGGCAGCGTCACTTCCGGCGGCGCGCCGAGGTTGGGCGGGAAGCTGACCAGCCATGGTCCGGGAATCTCCAAGGGCTTGCCAATTTCCGAAATCTTGAGGGGTGATTTGCCCGCGACGTCGTGCAAGGTGTAACTGCCATCTTGCCAAATGAGCAGCTCGGAGATTGCGCCGCCGGTCCATTCAATTTCCGGAGGCGCGACTGGGCTGGGTATGCCGGACGCGGCCAACTGCTGGATGCGATCCTCGCCCAGCGCTTCCTTAAAGAGCTCCGGATCGCTCATATCTCCGTCGAAGTATTCGGCCCCGTCGCGCTCGCGGGCATCGTTGAGGCCGGGATGGACGATGGCGCCGGAGGCCTCACCCTGGCCGGCCCGCTTGCCATTAACATACAACGACGGAGCGCCCGCCTTGTAAACCAGCGCCAGGTGCAGCCAGCCCGCGATCGGCACCGGCGCCGAAAGCACGGTGTGCCAATTCATGTGCGCACGCTCGAAAACCGCCACTCCGTTGCGGCCCGCCATCAGCCCGCAGGACACATGCCCTGAGCCATACAGCGTGTCGCCCTCCGGCGGGGAGATCACGATGCTTCTCATGGGCACGGACTGGCTGTGATCGCCTTTTCGCGGCAGGTATAGGTCCATGTCCGGCTTTACCCAAACACTGAGGGTGAAATCGTTCGCCACGTCACGTTGGCGCCCGGCTTGAAACGCGGGGAAGGGATCAGTTCCCGCGATTGTCTTGCTGTCCTTCGTGATGGACCGGAGATGCCGCGCCGGGGCGGGGGAACGAAATACCACAAACACTGATTCAGCCGGGTTGAGTTGCAGCGGCACGCGAACTCCCGCATCGGCCTGGTCGTAGATGTTGAGAGGCGTGATCTCGCCGGTCTCGGGGTTCCAGAGTTCCGGCTGCTTGCCTTTGACCCGGAACGTGCAGACTACGTCTTCCGAACGCCGGCGACGATTAGCCACGAAGTACACCTCGGCGTCACCCGCGCGGCGATGGATGAAGTTAATGGGAGCGTCGCCCGATCGCGAAGTGATGTCGCAATCGGGTTTGATGTTCAGCTTGTCGAGAACCGTCGCCAGGGGCAGTCCCCAAAACACGCGGCCCTTGCCGTAACTCCGTTCGGTGGCGGTGGTACCGTTGAGATCGCCCCAAACCTCATCGGCGATCTGGCGCAATTCCGAATCGCTGTTGGGGTATCCCGTAAGCCCGGGATTGACTTCCGGTTTGGGACCGACCAGCGCGATGCCTTCCTTGACCATGTCGCGCACATGGCGCAGCACATCCAGACTGAGGCGTTTGTCCTCGGGGAGAACCAGCACGCGGTAGCTCAGGCCGTCAGGAAGGACGATCGAGCCGTCTTGGCCTTTCATGCGGGTTAGGATTGCTTCCTCGTTGGCGACATCGTAGTAATAGCCCTCCGGAGGCGTAGGCTTCAACTGGTCCAGATAGACCGGCGTATCCACGGGGACATCCACGCCCACGTAATAGACCAGGTCAGCGACAAGCGTCCCCTGGCGCAACATATTCTGGCTGCGGGACGCATACTCGAGCCAGCCGACCAACCCACCGTAAAGGGTGTTTGTCCGATCGCATTCCCATCCCCACGGCCCCATCGTCATGCCGGGGAGGGCAGTGGGGTGGGGTTGCATAGCGTTGCGGTGGAAGATGTACTGATTCAGCCCCTGCGTGTACATCAAATCGCCCTGCCCTTTCATCTGGTAGGGGTAATTCTGCCACTTGGCGAAGGTTTCGTCCCCGGTGAAGGATTCGGCACCGACGACGGGTTTCCCGAACAGGTGCCCGATGCAACCGGCGAGCTTCACGCTGTAATTGTTATTCCCTTGGCCCATCCAGAACTCGCCCATCGGCACGTCGAGGCGCGCGCCGCACTGCAGTTCTTCGAAAGGCCCGCTGCTGTAAGGTTCGGCGTAGGCTTTCATCTTGTGCTGACGGCAGCGCTCCGCGAAGCGGCCAAAGTAGTAGTCGCCCATCAGGTCGGCGCAGGTGCGGCGAATGTCCCACAGGAAGCGATCGGAAACGTCGCTGCTTTCCACCACGCGGCCGGTCATAGCGGGTAGGTACTTGCGTAGATCGTAGCCGCGACGCTTGGCGAACTCCTGCGGGAATTCCTTGGCCCAGTTCTGCATCCCCACTTCGTAGCTGTCAATGAGTCCGCCCGCCAATCCCCGGGCCGCCAGCGGGCCCAGCGCCGCCAACAAATCCCCAAAGAAATGGTCGAAATGAAAATCGTAGGCCTCGCGGCTATACTTGTCGCATTCGAGTCCCAATCCGCCATCCGGAGCGGGATGGTTCTGGACGCCCGTGGTGGTTTGTCCGATGCGCAGAACCGTCCATGTTCCCTCCGGCGCGTCCCAGGTCAATCGGCCGCCGTCGCCCATGTACTGGGTGATGTCGATGACTTTCGAAGGATCGATGATCGAGCCCGTAGGCACTTCTGCTGCTTCCGCGCCGAACCCGGTCGTGCGCGTGAAGTTGGCCTTGCGCGTCCAATGGGGGATCCGCGCCCCCCCGCTCAACCGCACGTCTCTAACGCTCAGCGCGTGCCAGGAAAAGATGCGGTAGAACTTCGCCCGCACCGCCGGGAAACTTGCCGTAGCGGGAAACTCCACCGATTCCTGCCCGCTATCGCCCCAGTCAAGGTCACAAATCTTCCGGAACTGAACGCCATCGTCAGAAGCTTCCAGCCAATTGGGAGTTTGCTCGTGGTCGTGGGAAGGGGGTGGCGCGTCAGGCAAAAGACTGCCGTAACACGTCAGCGAGCGCGCCTCAAAGGGCTCAGAGAATTCAAGTTGCAGGAACGCCGGCTGGTCCGGGGCGGGCGGGCGAATTTCGACGCCACCCCGCTGATCGACGCCGAGTAAAACCGATGTGTCAATGGAACCCGTGTTGGTGCGGACTCCCTGGAGCGTTTCTTGCCACGGCTGGCTTTCACCTTCCAGCGCTGGGAACGCCAGCACCAACGCATCGCGATAATAACCCAGCTTGGTGTACGGTTGCGGCAGTGTGGCGACGACTCGCTGCCCCCCTCCTCGAACCAACATTTCGCTCCAGGTGAATTGCTTCATCGAGTATTCGGGAGTGATCCAGGGGCCGCCGCTGTTAGACCAGCCGGGGCCGTTCATGATGTCGAATTCCATTTCCAACCGGTCAGCCTCCTTGGCCGCGTGCTGAAGCAGTCGCGCGTGTTCGGTGCTGCTGTAGTCCACCGGACCTTTGGGAATGCCTGTGCCCACCTGGAAAATCTGGAAACCGCGGATGCCAGCGCGCTTCATGGCCTCGATGTCGAGGGTGATCCCCTCGGCGGTGATGTTGCCGTTCATCCAATGCCACCACGTTTTGGCGTGGGCGCCTGCGGGCGGTTGGCGGAACGCCGTTTCCAACGCGCCTGCGGTGTCCGCGCGAAGATCGATCTGCGGCTTGAAACCTACCAAGGTCACCGCGCCCGCAGCGAAGCTCTGGATGAATGTCCGTCGTTTCATATGAATCCTCCTCTACCCATCATGATTTGTGCCTTGAGTTGCGGCAACGCGGTTGAAAAGAGCGGCGCGGATCGCAACAGAGCCGAACTGCCTCACTCGGAGCGGGAACTCACGCGCGCAAGCCCTCACTGCGCCAGGGGACTGAACTGCTGGAACATCGCATGCCCCAAGAATTCGCCGCGCTCAGCGCGACATTCCACGGCCATTTTCCAGCTGGTTGTTCCCGACCCGCCAGCAAGGAACAGAACCGCGCGCCGGAAAGATTACTCCCCCTCAGGGAGAGAAGAAAGCAATTTTGCGAGAGGGCAAGGCGCCGAGGCCGCAGGCTCCCCACGCGCGAAGCGGCAAAGCCGGCGGGCCAATCCAATGGGGAGAGCGTTCGAGGAGCGGCAGGGAAGGCTGAAGCCCCCCGCCGGGGAGCAGGGGGCGTTGGTTGGCTCAAAGGAGTTCTTAATTGCTGAGCGAAAATCATCGAGCCAGTCAGACAGTAGATTCTTTGGTCATCTTGGCAGTACCCAGCAGAGTACGTCGCTTGGCCTGAGTTTCGCCGGTGTGCTAACGACCAGATTATGAGCCTGAGTTTTTGAGGAAAAGGGGTAACACTCCAAAGCAGGGGTTCCCAGGTGGAACCGAAAGGAGTGTTCCCTATGGAAGGTATAAGCGAGGTTCCGGGGAAGAGGAAGAAGACCCGCCCCCCGAGGGGGGCGGCGCGGCGGTCGATTCACTCGCACCCTCACTCCCATCCGTTGGAGGTCCGGCGCAAAGCAGTTCAGTTGTATCTGGAGGAAGGCTTGCCGGCGGCGCGATGCATACAGTGTTTGCTAAGACGATCCTTTACTTGCTTCAACGGCATGGTGCGCTGAGGACGGAACAGATTCACGGAATGATCGAGTCCATACATCCCGATCTGTGTGACAACGCTGTTGACCGTGTGATCGACGGCAAGAGCTTCGGAAAGAAATGGAAACATGCGGTCAGAACCGCGCAGCAGAATCTGAAGCACAAGGGATTGATCGAACTCCGCAACGACCGCTGGACATTGCTCACAGGTGCAGCTTCTACACCCGCACTATAGGAGCGTCGCCCGAGGCGGGATTCTCCTCCACCGCAATTCCTTCGCGGCCAGCCTGCACGCCTTGGCACGCGATTGCCGAGTTTGAGGACAATTCCACTCAGTCATACTTTGACAACGAGCAAAAGCTCAGAGCGGCCTTCGCAGTCGAGGGCAGAGGGCTCGAAGTCTCGATTGCCTATGACCGTGACCAGCAGATTCTGCGGGTCGTCGACAACGCTATGGGTATGTCTTACGACGAGCTGGAGTGGGCGCTCCACGTTGCCATGCCCCCTCAGAACACGAAAGGTCGGTATAAGTACGGCATGGGGTTAAAGACGGCGGCCTGCTGGCTTGGCAACGAATGGGAGGTCAAAACCAAGAAACTTGGCGAACCCATTGGGCACAGCGTCGTAGTTGAGGTTGAAAAGATTGCGCGCGGTGAAGCGGATCTTCAATACTCAGAGATTCTGGGCAAGGGCCTCAACGACCACTTCACCATTGTAGAAATACGTAAGCATAATCGAGCCTTTCATGGAAGAACGCTCGGCAAGATCAAGCTGTTCCTCCAATCAATGTACCGCGAGGACTTTCGTAAGAAACTTCTTTCGCTGTTGTGGGATGGAACTCCGCTGACATGGGAGGATGCGGCTGACCAGTTCCTGCCAGATAAGGTCGGGAAGCCTTACAGGAAGGACTTCGCGTTCACGGTGGACGGCAAAGCCGTTTCTGGGTGGGTGGGAATTCTTGCTCGCGGAAGTCGAGAGACCGCCGGCTTCTCTATCATCCATTGCGGGCGAGTTGTGAAAGGATGGCCTGACTCATGGCGACCGGAAACTTTGTACGGTCAGTGGCAAGGGTCTAACGACTTAGTAAACCAACGGCTCATAGGTGAGATTCATCTCAATGAGTTTGAGGTAAGTCACACGAAGGATGGCATCCTCTGGCTTGGAGAGCAAGAGGACCAAGTCGAGAACGGACTAAAGGAACACTGCGGCAACTACCGGGATGTGGCTTTGGAGTACCGCAAATACAAAGATGACAGCCGACGACCATCGGAAATTGAGACCGCAGCCGCGATTGATGAATTCAAGCGCGAGCTGAGTTCCCCAGAGATTGTCGATCTGATCGAGATTGAGCAAGTCCCTCCCCAAGAAGCTGTCGCCCAGTCTGTCCAGCAGATCGTAGAGTCGGTTGTGTCAACGAGACCGGAGACGTTCACGGTAAAGATAGGACCCCTCACCGTAAGGTTGTTCGTCGTCACCGACATGTCCCCAAATGATCCCTATGTGACAGTAGATGCAACCAAAGCCGAAGAAGTGATCGTCATCATTAACCAAGCGCACCCTCACTGGGCGCAACTCAAAGGCAGCGAAGGCGTGCTGAACTACATACGGCATTGCACCTATGATGGCATCGCCGAGTCGCAAGCCCGCTCCAAAGCGTCTCGCATTGATCCTGACACAATCAAACTGCTCAAAGACAAGCTGCTTCGCCTTCCTTTTGAGATTGAGAAGCATGCAGGACAGGTCGAGAACGGCAATCAGAGCGCTTGAATGAGACACCGCCGATGCGCGCCGGCGTCCGCGACCAGGCGAGGTTCTCCGCGTTCCGCCACCGCGCCCAGGAGTCCGACGCCGAGTGGAACGCGCGCGTTCAGAACCGTAGTGGACAACCTGCATAACCAAGTCTCCCCCCGCAAGCTCCAGGTCGAACTTGAGAAAATGCTCCCTCCCGTCCCCATAGCCGTGGCGGATGACGTTACTGACAACTTCATCGACGATAAGTTTCAGTTCGTAGGCGAATTCCCCGGAGAGCGAATTCCTCTGGCACCGTACCGCAACCCCGTCGAGGACGTCGCCGAGTTCCGCGAGATCGTTCTTCACCGCAAATGAGGTTCGGATGCTCATGCTCGCGCGCGCC
>JBEKUI010000210.1:0-8205 GCA_049515175.1 Terriglobia bacterium | reverse complement strand
TCGCAGGCCGCAGCGGCTTCCCGGACTTTCATTTCGGCATCATCCATGGCGTAGTCAAGGTTGAGCCAAAGGACCCGAGCGGAGGCTTCGTTGTGCTGGGGGTTCATCGACCAGATTTCCAGGCGCTCGTGAATATCCATCCCTGGGGGGGGGCAGGCAGTGTAGGGTGTAGGGTGGTGTAGGGTTTTTCAGGTTTTCAGTCCTAATGGCTATATATAGGGTGAAAAGCTGGAATTGGCTACACTTGCCTACACCCTACACTCTGGCAAGACGGGGCGCAATCCACGGCGCATGTCCCTCCGGGACCCCCGGCCTTCAGTCCAGCGCGCCCGCCGGGAACTCAGGCTCACGGTCATGCTTGCCAGGGCCAAGGCGTGTGACCTTGAAGCCTTTCCATATGACGCCCTTGTTCATCCTTGTGGACTCATACCCCTTCTGCACCAGCCTGCTCTTGAACTCGCGGGCATCCAGGACGAAGAAGTTGTTTTCCTCGGCAAAGAACTTGAAGGAGTCGTACGCAAGGCTGGCCCTGGACTCGTAGGGGCCCTCCTCCGTGCATTCCCCAAGCCATTGCCCCAGGACATCCTCATTGGCGAAGTATTCCTTGCTGGCCTCCTGGACCTTGGCAGGGTAGCGCAGGCCGTCCTTGAGCCACTCCACTGCCCCCCGGACGCACCACGCGAGGATGCCTTCCCTCTCGGCCCACAGCTTGCCGGGCAGCTTCCTGTCCACCTCTGCCTCGGGGATGTGGACCGTGAAGGGGATCAGCTTGATGCGCCGCTTGGTGCCTTCCGACTGGTCAATGACCCGTGGCTGGTTGTTCGACGCGAGCCACAACGTGAACGCCGGGTCAAACTCGAAGCTGTTCTGGTGAAGGAACCGCGCCCTCTGCCGATCCCTGCCCGTCAGGGTCTTTATGAGGGCCTCATTGAACCTGCCCGTCACGTTGGACTCCTGGGCCGTCACCATCCGCTTCCCGGCAAGGCAGGCCAGCTCTTCCGACGGCCCGGAGGGATTGCGCTTCGCGCCCTCAAGGAAGGTGGCGAACGAGACCGTCGTGGCATAGTCGCCATAGACGCGCCGCAGGGTCTCGAGGGTCTTCCCCTTGCCGTTGTTCCCGCCGCCCCAGAGGAAGTTGAGGGACTCTTCCTCCGAAGAGCCGACCATGCTGTACCCTGCCAGCCGTTGCAGGAAGCCGATCATTTCCTGGTCCCCCCGCTGTATCCGGTCGAGGAACCTGAGCCAGGCGGGGCATTGCGCGCCCGGGACATAGCTCACGGGGGATATGTTCATCATCAGGTATTCCCGGCGGTGGGGCAGCAGTTCGCCGGTCCGCAGGTCGATGACGCCGTTCTGGCAGTTGAACAGGTGAGGGTCATGGTCAAAGCCATTGATGCTCTTCGCTATGGTGCCTTCCGACTTCGCCAGGCCGATCATCGCGTCGATGCGGGGCCTTTGGCATGAGGCCCATGCCCACTTGCGCACGCCCTGCGCCTTCTCGTCAGGATAGCCGTCCGCCTCGGCGAAGATGCTCTTGGCGACTTCCTTTGCCCTTCGGGCGACTTCTATGTTCCCTTTGTCCTCGCCCCACCGCTTGCCGTCCCACACATGCCAGCACTTGCGCTCAATGACATAGCAAAGGTCATTGCCGCACCAGCGGGCCAGCCGCTTGCCGTTCGCCAGGTCCGTGCAGGTGATGTTCTCGCCATAGTCCCCGACTTCCATCTCGCCGCAATCGGTGGATGGGACCCCAGCCTTGGGCAAGACGGCCAGTGCTTGCCCCGCTCGGGCGGCCGGCAGCGCCGGAGGCGCGTCCGCGCAGATCGCGGGCGAATGCCGCTCCGCGACGGCCGCCGTGCTGGCGTGCCCTGAGCGCCCCGTGCTGGCCTCCAGCGTCTGCCCCTCAATCTGCCCCCGGGCCTGCCCATGCTCCGCTCCGTGCTGGCGTGCTGGCACGCCCTGCCCCGCCATCTCCACCGCCCAGCCCGCCTTCGCGGCATCGGCAAACAAGAGGGCATCGTTATCGTGTCGGTAGATATCCTCATCCCAGGGCTCCCAGCCCGGATGGCCCTCCGCCATCTTCTCCTCGAATTCCCTCCTTCCGCTTGTCCCGCAGGCGTGGCAGACGAAGCCGTAGCCCGTGCCGGAGAAGATGAACTTGCTGACGGCCGCCGCCAGGGTAGTGTTCTTCCTTGCCTCCTTGTCGCACAGGGGGCACTCATCCACTGCAAGATGGAAGCTGCCGTCTACCCAGCCCTCGCCTTCGCCATCGTCCGGGTCAAGGCCCGAGCACAGGCTGTGCTCAAGGAAGTCGTCTTTATCAAAGTCCGGGTGGAACTCCCACGGCTCTTTGCGGCCCGTGAATCCCGGCTTAGCTTTCGCGGCGTTGCCGTGGGCGCGGAACCAGGCCGCCACTGCCGGGGCGTCGGGGCAAGGCTCCGCCCCCTGCTCTGGCACCGGGACATAAGCCCCCTCGCATTTCTTGCCCTCGGGGTCAAACCGAAGGCTGCCGGGGGCGGCCACAGTGCTGTTGTTGAGCTTCAGCTCCGCGACCAGGTTCCCGTTGGCGTCAAAGGCATCCGCCTTCGCGGCGTCCTTGGGGAAGGCATCCAGGGCGGGGCTCCAGGGCAGGTAGCAATGGAAATGCCCCGGGCCGGAAGGCGTGTCCACCTTGAGCATTCCCCGGAGCCACTGCTCGTCAAATCCCAGCTCCTTGCACGCCTCGAAGTCATCGAAGTCCAGCACGGCGCACTTCCCGAACTTGGCAACCATCACGAGCTGCTTGCCGGCATCCACCCACGCCTTGATCCGCTCCCGGTCCGTAGTGGCATCCGCGGGCCAGCCTATCTCCCCGTGCGTGCAGCCCAGCTTGGCGGGCGCGAAGTGGAAGCCCTGCCGGGCCAGGCGGCATGCATGGCGCAGGCGTGTTTCTTGCAGCTCCTGGAAGTTCTGGTCGGTGTAGTCCTCCACATCTTTCTTTTTGGGCGGCGGGCCGGCGGCCGCCCCCAGGGCATCAGGCCTCTCGCGCCGGAACTGATCCGTCCCTTCCTTCCCGTCCCGCGCTGCCAGCTCCTTGGCCCTTGCCTCCTCCCCGGGGGTGAAGGGGGAGTTCATGAATGGGGCGAAACCCTGCGCCGGCACCGGAGCGCTGCCTGTTCCTTCGGTTCTCTCGTCCATGTCATTTCGCCTCGTTTCTGTCTTTGGGCTTGCGGACGTAGACTCCCGGGTGTCCGCCGATCTTCCGGATGCCCTGGTTTCGGGCGATCACGACCACCTTCCACATCGGGATCCCCGCCGCCTTGCCGACTTCCCGGTAGCTTTCCCGCGGGTGGGCCTTGATATAGCTGCCCACCCACGCCTCGAACCTCGCTTGCATGTCCTTCACGTCTTGAAACCTCATGGCCCGATCTCCCTTCGTGAGCTTTGCCGCTCGCTAAGGGTTTTGGTATTTCAAAAACCTTCTTGCTGTCGTTCGACTCCGGTCTAAATGAAGGCAGGGAGGAATTGGGATGTTGACGCAGCGTGCCGGGCCATGGCCTCCTGGAAAGCCGAAGGCCCGGGACCTCCCCCCGCGAGACTTTCTTCGGCTGAATGCCGGTGGCGGCGCGGGCGAATACAAGCAGCGGCCTTTGCGCCCTCCCCATTCAAGCCGGGACCTCGGGGCAAAAAGGAGAAAGCCCCGTGGCTGGCGGGGCATTGCGCCACGGCGGCTGGCCTAACGCGCGCGCTTTCCGGTTAGCCATGCACCAATAGGATGTAAGGGTCCCTGTGCTTCCCGGAGGGCGTCTTCTCAAACTTGCATGTTTCCTTTATCAAGGACGGGTCGCCCCACTCAACGCTCTGCCCGCCATAGCTCTCGCCATCCTCGCCTTCCGCATCGGGCGGCGGTGCGGAGTCGATCGCGAGGTCGGCCCCTTCCCGCTCCTTCTCTTCCTCCTCGAAGAGGCGGCGATACACCGGTTTCCACTCCGTGTTATTGGCGAACGCCTTCTCGTAGCAGTCGACGAATTCGCGCATTTTCTGGAGCACCTCGGGCAGGTGGCCCCATCCTTTCAGTTTCTCGATGATCGGAGCCGGGTCAGCCTGAAGCGCCGCGAGGCGCTGGCGCAGTTCGGCAGGCTCGGGGTAAAAGTAGTGACCGACGTAGCCTTGGTCGAGCTCCTCTTCAATGTCCTCCATCCCGTCGAAGATCAGCCCGCCCAACCCGAGGCTTATCTCCCCCAGTGCCCCGCCTTTGGCCTTGATCTCGAAAGCCAGACTCATGTTGCCCTCCGTCTTGCCTTTGGGTTTCCCTCCCCGCCCTCGCCTGCGATCAGCGGTAGGTCTGCGTACGGAGAGTAGTACTTTTCCCCCGCCTTCTCGGCGGTCCGCCGCTTTGGTCGCTCAGTGTCGCCACAAAGATAACCACCGCTGCTCCCTTCACCAGGACCGGCGGCAAAATAGTCATGCTCCTCCTGACGATATCTGAGCAGCGTCCTGTGCCCCTGCGGCAAACGGTACTCGGGGTGGTCAGTGGGCAGGGCGTCGGACAGCTTATCCTCAAGATCGACTCCCTCCAGCATCGTGGGGTCTATCGCCGTCAAGACAGCCGCTATGACATTGCTGAATGCGAGGAACGGATAACGTTCCTCGGCAGGAGTGTCGACCCCCAAGCGGTTGGCCGCCTCCGCCCGATGAAAGACATAGAGTGCGTTTTCGATCTTCTCCGCCTCGTCGAGCACCCGCTCCACAATCTCGTGCTTTTCGTTCTCGGTCATATTTTTTGTCCTTCTGCTTTTGGGACGGGATACCACGCGGGCAGTTGGAATGCCTCCCTGTGCGCGGGGTCGGGGTCGGTGGCCGAATCCCAGATGAGCCGCTCCCCCCAAATAACCTTATCTGTTGTGAGCGCAGATGAATAGGTCTGTGCGCACGACCACATGCGGTCGCCCTCATGGATGCGCAGGAGGACCGCCCACGCATCCCATTTCTGACCAGGGAGCGACACGGGCTGATCTTTGAAAGACTGCGTGGGCATGTCCACGCCACGGGCGTCATAGATCAAAGCCACGGCGTCCGCCTTTGCGTCTTTTCCCATCTGCAACGCAGACCGGCCCAAGAATTCGGGGTTGAAGGTTAAAGTCTCACCGGGAGAGGGCCTCAAGACGGAGACTAGGGCTTTGCCGTTTTTGAAGACGTAAACCATGGGCAAAATCGCGGTGCCCTTCGCCGTGGTCGTATTTGTCCTCATGAATTCAAGCTGTGACCTTATGAGAGCGATGAGCCCCTTGGGGGTCATGTCGATCTCCGCGGTCTTTTTCTCAGCGGTTTTGTTATGCATTTTCATCTCTCCTTCCTCAACTCACGGGCAACCTGTTGGTATGCCCTTTTCTCTTTTTGCGTCATCCTCTTCTTAAACTCATCAAGTGGCAGGGCTGCTCGCTCTGCGTCCATCCTACAATTCCAGAACACGTCGACCGCCTGATCGTAAGCCTTGAGGGCGTTATGGAGATTCATCCGAACATCCCCACGCATATTGCTTCTGGACAATCTCCTCTCCTCCTCATTTCAGGAAACGGGGTGCTGCGGGACCCGCCTGATCATCCTTCTCTGATTGGCTTCTCATTGCAGGTTTCTCCGTGCGAAACCATGTGGGGGCTGGCTTCTCGTTAAGCTTGTTCATCAGTTCGTAAGAGGCCGCTTGGAGCACCTCAGCCTGCACCTCGGGCTCAAGGCCCGAGCCTGTGCAGCGGACCGCATGGACAGCCGCCGTCTCGCCGTGTGCCGTGTCGCCGATGTATTCGAGCGCCAAGGTTCCCACCGGGCTCCAGCCATCGTCCAGCAGGGTTTCCAGCGCTTGTTGCAAGGGTGCGGCTGTGTAATGGTCCGATTCTCCGACGACGGTTACCTTGTCGTTCCTTCTAAAGGTCATCATGGCGGCATTGTTGTACTTCTGCGCAAGGTTGCGAAGCTCCTCGGCTATCAGCCGGGCTTTGTCGGCATGTACCATCGCCTCCGGACCCTGAGCCGCCTTATTCATTGGCCAAGGTATGCCGCCGAAGAAACTACGGTCGCCCCGACGTTTCTCATCAATGGCGAGGGTCAAGGTATGGCGAATGTCCTCTAACTCACTCCTCAACCGTGGGCCCGTGTGCCCACGCCGGCGTGACATGGCCTTCTCTATCTCCCCCCGTATCCACTCCACAGCCTCAGCGCTCACAGGCACCGCGTGAAAAACGGGGTCAGTCGGAAATTCATGCTTGAACTCTTCGGGCGAGGGAACCTGCCCAATCGCGTCCATCTTGCGGTCGAGAAATCCCGTCGTGATGTCGCCGTTATCGAAGAAGGCAAGTACCCAGCCCACTTCGCCGTCGTTCCACACCCAGGCAACCCCTACCTTGTTGGGGTACCCTGCCTCTTCTTGTGTTTTTCGTGATTTCATTGCTTTCCTTCCTGCCGCCTCAGCGGCCCTGGCGTCGGTCGCCACCCTAATGTTGTACCGCTACCTCGCTATACGCGGCGTCATAAATAATTGCGCATCGTGAGAAGGTGTGGTTTCATGGAGGCATGAAACCACTTACCATCGCCGATGCCGCTACCATGGTTCTGGGACTTCAAGACGAGATTCGTCGTTCGGAAGAATCTCGTTACGATCACCGCCTTCACGGTGTGCTGCTGGTCGCTCAGGGGCTGACCTGCCCCGAGGTCAGCCGGCTTTTGGGAGACGCCCCACGGTCGGTCGAGTACTGGGTTCGACATTTTGAAGAGCGCGGTCTGGCCGGGTTGGTGGAAGGGGCGCGACCGGGACGGCCCCAGCGCCTGAGCCAGGCGCAACTGCAGGAGGTGGAGGCGGTGCTGCGACGCGCGCCGAGCGCGGTCGGCCTGAGCGGATCGCTGTGGGACGGGAAGACGCTCCAGGTTTGGCTCGCACGGCACTATGGGGTTCGGGTGGGCGTGCGTCAATGCCAGCGGATGTTTCGCCAATTCGGCTTCCGCTTGCGCAAGCCGCGCCCGCTGATTGCCCACGCCGATCCCGTGTTGCAGAAGACGCATAAAAAAACTCCAGGCGTTAAGCCTTGATGCCGCTGTCGATCTTTGGGCCATGGACGAAGTGCACTTTCAACAATACGGTTCGCGCTGCCGCATGTGGGTCCCTCCGGAAACCAAGGACCCGGTGCTCCTTCATTATCCCACCCGGCGCAGTGTCGGCTATTTCGGCGCCGTCCGCTTGCGCGATGGCAAGTTCTTCTTTCGGCGCGAGACGGATAAGTTCAACGCCGTCACCTGCTGGAAGTTTCTCCAGCACCTGCAAGCGGCCAGCACCCGAACCGGACGACGCGTCGTGGTCATTACCGACAACGCGAAATACCACCATGCACGCCTTCACCGGGAATGGAGGGAGGGGCACGCGGATCGCTTCGCTCTCGATTACCTCCCCGCCTACAGCCCGGAGTTGAACCCCATCGAGCGCGTCTGGAAACTCACACGTCGCCGATGCCTGCACAATCGATACTTTGCGCATCTGGATGACGTGATCCATGCGGTTGAAAGCGAATTCGCCACGTGGATTAAAACCAATAACACCTTGCGACGACTATGCGCAATTACTTAAGACGCTCTGTATAGTACTCAGTTTTCATGAAAAGATCGCAGTTTATTTCCTCGCCCCGCTCGGCAACCCGGCCAGCCACGCTGCCGACCGTTTCGTTTGTGCGCCGAGCCTTACATCCCTGACGCTGCCGCCGTGCCTCCACCTGCCCGCGCCTTCCGCCCGCCCCTTTTCCAGCAGGCCTTTCTTGAAGCAGTCCTCACATTGCCTTTATTCCTCTGCTTTAAGCCTGCGCAGCGCAAAAGGCGCTTTCAAAGGCTCGGGTATTGGCGGACGCGCAAGTCGGTCGGCCACTCGGCCCACTCCCCGCCTTTGCAACTGCGCAGCTTCAGGGGCGACTGGTCGCTGACGGGTCGGCGGCCCAGCTGCTTGACGAAGCACGCCACCTGCTGCTCACGGCATTGGCGCAGGATGGAGCGCGCCCAGGCGATGTCGAACGGGCGGGCACGCGCGCCGCTCTCCCCGCCGACGATGGCCCAGCGAATGCCATTGAGGCTTAGGGCTCGCGCAAAAATAACCTCACAGATTGGGGGCGATAGTGTAGTTCCAGGTTGGTAGGATCTTGTGCGGGGTGAGGTGGAGTAGGCGGACGAGTTCGGGATCTGGAGCGATGCCGG
>JBEKUI010000209.1:0-8287 GCA_049515175.1 Terriglobia bacterium | reverse complement strand
CGGCCGGCAGGTCGCGGAGGGCGCTCTGCAGCACAGACCTCAGGGAAACGCCATCATCGAGCCGGCGATACCACGCCGCCACTTCCAGATAGTTCTGCACGTCAGCGCCGAGAGCCTTCCGCCACGGACCGCCGCCAGGCGCCGCCTCAGGCGCCAGGCGGGCGTTTTCCTCCCGCGCGAAAGGAAGCAGCGGCATCTTCTCGAGTGCCTGATTCGCGACTTTCGCGGCCTCACCCCGCTTCCCTGCCAGGCGCAGCGCCACCGCAAGATCGGCCATCACCAGGGCATCGTCGGGATTGAAACTCAGGGATGTGCGAAGCAATGCCGCCGCCTCATCAAATTGTTTCTGATGAATGGCGATCTCGCCCAATTGCGCGTAAGCCGGAGCGGGCGGGCCGCCGTAATGGATGGCGGCCCAGAGGGCGTCCTGCGCCAATCCCCAGCGCTGCGCGGCGCGATAGACAACCCCCGCCGCGTAGTGGATGGCGGGATCGGAGTTGTTCCGGGCCAGAGCGCGGGCGATGTATCCTTCGGCTTCCGCGAAGTCCGCGGCGCGGTAGCTTCTCCAGGCCCGCTTCAGGAGCGCCGGGACATAGCCCGGATCGCGTTCGAGGACCTGGCCGTACGTTTCGGCGGCCGCGTCCTCCTGCCCGTCCTTTTCCTGCTCGACCCCGGCAAGGAACAATTCTTCAACTGTCATCTCCTGGCGGGATTTCGGCGCCAGCGCGGCTTTCCCTGCGGCAGGGACAAAGTCCGGATTGCCGTCGATGGGCTCCGCAGCCGACCAACGCGCCAACTGGCGCCCGCTCGCGTTGACTTCCACAATCAATTCCTTGCGTGCGCGCTCGAGGTCGTCAACTTCGGCGCTCACCGTGGTGGCTTTCAGCGGTGAAAGCCCTTGCAGCGAGAACTCGCGCAACGTTCGCGCGCCGAGAAGCAATCGAACGCTCGGAGCGGCGATGGCGACGGTGGGAGAAACAGCGATCTCGACGCGAGGCTTCTTGTCCTGCGAAGCAGGCAGGATTCGAACGTTCAAAGCCAGTTGCTCCGTCGCCTCGACCCAGCCGTCGCCCAAACCGCGCACCGGATACCAGTATTCCGTGAACTGCTCCACCCGCCGCGGGGGTGTAAACTCGTAATTAAGCTGCGTTTCGTAGCGGCCCGCCTGGATTTCGTTGTAGGCGCCGTCGTTGTCGGTAAGGAGATTTGTCCAGATCAATCCGTCGCCGGCCACGCCCCAAGTCCAGGTCTTCTTGCCCGGAACCTCGCGAAAATCGGCGACATGCGCGACCCCGTAATCGGAGTTGTGGTAGTAAGCGCCAAAGAAATTGCGGTGCACCTGCCGCCCGAAGAGCGAGGTGGGCTCGCGAACGTTTTTGTACCAGCTCCAATCCGTTCCGTCGTGCATCGGGTACGGCCACACAACGCCCTTGACGTGCGGATAGGCCTCGCGCATGGGATAAATGAACTGCATGTCGTCGGTGGCGGGCACGGCGGTCGTCGCCCAGAACCAGTAGGGGTTGGTGATCGGCGTGGAATTGAATAGGGTAACGTCTTGCCGGAGCCGCGCCTCACCCGAACGCAGCGTCAGCGCCACTTCCCAATGCATGCCGGTCACGCGGTCGATATCACCCACAACGACTGTGGCGCTGCCATCGGCATTCCGTTTGAGGGTTGATGCGACGGGCGAGACGGTAACCACGGTGTGTCCGTCGGGAAAATTCCACTCGATGCCGCCGGAAATCCACGCCCCGCGCAGCGCCACCAGACCGTACTTCACCACATTGTTCCGGTAGAAGACTTCCCGCTTGTTCACCTTGTCGTAGAGCGAATACAGCCGGCCACCCATCTCCGGCAGCACGATCGCCTTCAAGAATTCGTTTTCGAGGTAAATCGCCCTGTAGCTTTTCATCTCGCGGCGGTCGGTCAGGTCGTCGAGCATCGTGTAAGGATAAATGCGGTGATGAGTGACGAGCGGAAAGGGAGGATAAGGATCTTCTTCGCCCAGCACGTAGGTCGGCAGGTCGATTTTACCTTCCCACGCCTTGACTTCCGCGCGGGCAGCTCGCCAGGGAACGGAGATGGCACAGAGGGCAATCAGGAAAACAGCAATCCGAAAGGGTCTCATGAGCAGACTCCCGGGGGGAAGATTGGGGCGGGAGGGAGATTCCCGCCCCGGCTAGAAAAACAACGACGCTACATCTTGAATTTCGCGGCCTGCTTCTTCAGGAAATCGAACGACTCCCGGTACTGGTCGTCGATATCCGGCACCATACCCACATCGATGGCGAGGTAGCCGGAAAACTTGTGCTTCTTGAGCCCGAGGAAAATGCCATCCCAGTCCACCGTGCCGCGCCCGGTGGCGACGTGGTCGTTGACGCGCCCGTCGTTGTCGGCGGCGTGGACGAAGAAGATTCTCTTCCCGAGCTTTTCGACACTGAGGGCCAGGATCTCCTTCTGCGCGTTCAGGTGCGCGGTGTCGAGCACGGCGCCGAAGTTATCGTCGCCGACGTGATCCATCATGCGCAGGATGGCGTCGGTATTGGAGAGCATCTCGCCCACGCGCGGCTCGACGCAGAACTTGAGTTTCGCTTTCCGCGCTTCGCGCGCCATGAAGCTGAAAGTCTCCACCATCGCGTCCCACTGCCGCTCCCACTTGAACTTGGGATCGACTTCCACGGTGAAGTGTTTGCCGTAACTGATGCTCTCCTTATAAGGAGAATCGCCTTTGAACTTCAGGGGCGGCGTGAAGCTGTCGCCTTGAATCGTGTAGCAGCCGAAATGGTTGGCGATCTCGATGGCGCGCTTGAAGAGGTCCCACGACTGCTTGCGCACCTTCTTGTCGACGCTGACCGAGTCGGGCAGCACGGGGCAGAAGTTGACCACCTTCACGCCCTCGCCGTCGGTAAATCGCTTCAGCTCGTGGCGGGCCTCGTAAACCGCCATCAAATTGGCACGCCGAACGCCTTCCAGTTCGACGTACTCAAACCCCAGGTTCTTCATCTCGCCCAGGACTTTGAACGTATTCTCGATTGAGGGGGGATAACCGTACTTAGTAATGGCATACAACCAGCAGCAACTGATTTTCATCGTGCACAGCCTCCTTGAATGTCGTGCCGCCTACTCTATATGACCTCTCGATCAGAATGCAATCGCCAGTTCTTCCTGCCTGACACAAGGTTGGATCGGGATGAGAGCCGGGGCAACTCCCGATGGACGGATGGGAAGGCTCCCGCGCGCTGCCGGCATCGAGGGCGGCGAATAAGCGATGACAAGGCAGCGGTGCGAGATTCCCGGTCACTCGCCTTGACAGCCCGCCAGGCACAGCCGATGATAGGCAACTCGAAGAGACTCTCTGCGAGGGAACCTCCTTGTCGTATGATCCGCGTGAACATCTGGCCCGCATCGCGCGACTGGTCTTTCGGCGCCAACTGACCGACGCGAGCGGCGGCAATCTCAGCCTGCGCGAAGAGGATCGCGTTTACATGACCCCTTCGCGCGCCGGCAGCAAGCAGCAGTGGCAAATCAGCGCCGAGGACGTTGTGGTGTTCGACTTCGAGGGCCAGCATTTGGAAGGCCCGGAGCGCCGCACACGCGAATGGCAGATTCATCTGGGCGTGTACAAGACGTTTCCGCTGGCGGGGGGAATCATCCACGCCCAGGCGGGGCACTTGATGGCATTCGTGGCGGCGGGAAAGCCCATGCCCCCCGTGCTCGAACACACGCGGAAATTCGGGACCATCGGCGTCGCGGAATACGCTCCTGCGCACAGCGGCGATCTGGCACAGAAAGTCATCGGAGCGCTCACGCCCCAGGCCGCGGAGCTTGAGAAACACGCCATCGCAATCTTCGCGCCGCAACACGGAATCTTCGTCGTGGGTCGCGACCTCGACGACGCGTTTGATACGCTCGACCGGCTGGAGACGAATGCGCAAGCGTTGCTGCTCGGCAAGCTGTTGGCGTGATTTTGGATATCGGATTTTGGATTTGAAACGGTTAGCTCGATTTTCCAGTTTCTAGTTTCTAATTTCTAGTTTCTAATTTCCAGTTTCCAATTTCTATTTTCCAGTTTCTGTCTTTTTTCCTTTTGAATTGCCCATTCGGGAGCACAGAACCCTCCCCTACGCCATGATCCTCACCGTCACTCCCAACACGGCCCTCGACCTGGTCCTGGAAATCGACCATTACGTTCCCGGCGAACGGCTGAACATCCTCCAGGAAACAGAGTGCATCGGAGGCAAGGGGAATCTTGCCTCCGCGTTTGCAGCGGATCTCGGCGCACGGTCGGTTTCGCTGGCCTTTGTCGCGGGCCGGAACGGGCGGCGATTAACAACGTTACTGAGGAAACGCGGCGCCCGGCCGGACTTCACGCCCGCCCTGGGTGAGACGCGCCGAATCACAGTGATCGTCGATGCCCAGCGGGAAGTCCAAACATGGCTGGTGCCCGCCACGCTGCGGGTGAACGCGCGCGCGCAACGCGATATGGAGCGACGCGCGGCGCGATGGATCCCCAAAGCTTCCTGGCTGGCGCTTTGCGGCAGCCTGCCGCCGGGCTGTTCGCCGCGCTTGTACGAGCGGCTGGCCCGGCGCGCCCATGCAGCGGGAGTGCCCGTCCTCGTTGACTCCCGGGGGCCAGCATTGGCGCACGCGCTCGCCGCCCAGCCAGAGGTTGTGCGGCTCAACAAGGAAGAACTCGAACAGACTCTGGGAGGGCGCATTCGCGATATCCCGGCGCTCGTTGCCGCGCTGCGGCGACTGCTCGCCGAAGGCATCCAATTGGCCGTCTGTTCGCTCGGGGCGGAGGGGGCCGTGGCCGTCACGAGCACCGGCGGTTGGCGGTTCGTGCCCCCTCGCATCCGGCAGAAGAGTTCCGCCGGCTCCGGCGACGCCTTCACTGCGGCCATGCTGGTCGAGCGGGAAAAAGGCGGCGATTGGCCTCGGGCCATCCGCTGGGCCTGCGCCGCGGGCGCTGTCAAAGCGCGCGAATCGCGCACCGACCATCCCCTCGACCCCGCCCGCGTCCGCGCCATGGTCCGGCGCGTCAAAGTCACGAGCCTCTAGCCCGCGACGGGAAATCTCCTTGCCTGGGAGCGCCGGGGCAGGCGCCCTCTTGACTTTACTAGCCTTTAGTGATAGCCTACTATTTTCCCAGCCCCCCCCAGTGGGGAGGGACAAGGAGTCAGAGGCCAGGACACTCACCTTGGCATCTAAGGCGCTGAAAAAACAAAATCTCGAGGAACGAAGCCAGAATGTTATAGAAAATAAAGGATCGAGCGTTTGGGAACGCCCGTAAAGCCAGAATGTATATGAAAACAAAGCTAGTTACGTAAGCCTCCATCGCATGTCGCTGGAAACAAATAACTTATACAGAATGACAAATTGTCTTATGCCATTCGGAGTTCGGCGAGGTTATCCAACGCTGCCGTCAGATTCTCTGGCGTCGCTACATCGGCTTGTGATAGCTTGCCCCACCGTTCAAGGTTGGGAAAGGACCAACCTGTCTCAATAGGAGCCGACCCGTGAAACCGATCAAACGTTTGCGCTGGTGGATCGTATGGACGTTGTTCTTCTCCACCGTCATCAACTACATCAACCGGCAAACGTTCTCCGTGCTCGCCCCGGTCATTACCCGCGAACTGCACCTGAGCCACACACAGCTCTCGCAAGTCTTCTCGGCGTTTCAGATTGCCTACGCGGGGACGTGGCTAGTGGGCGGCGTGGTGCTCGACATCATCGGGACGCGCCTGGGGCTGGCGCTGGCGGTCGTGTGGTGGTCGGCGGTGAGCATGCTGACCGGCCTGGCGAATTCCGTGCTCTCGTTCAGCATTTTCCGGTTCATGCTGGGGATCGGCGAAGGCTGCAACTGGCCCGGCGCCAGCAAAGCCGTGGCGGAGTGGTTCCCCGCCAAGGAGCGCGGCGTGGCGGTGGCGATCTTTGACAGCGGATCGAGCGTGGGGGGAGCTATCGCGGCACTGACCGTACCCTGGGTGGCCATCATGTTCGGCTGGCGATACGCCTTCGTCCTTTCGGGACTCCTGGGGCTCGTCTGGCTGGTGCTCTGGCTGACGTTCTACCATCCCCTCGCCAAGCACCCACGGGTAAGCGCCGAGGAGCGCGCCCTCATCGAAGCGGGCCGCGACACCGCAACCAGCTCGACTCAGCGCGGCGCCGGCCGCTATCTGAGCCTGCTCAAGCAGCCGAACGTGTGGGGCATCGTTCTGGGGCGCTCGCTCACCGACCCCATCTGGTGGTTCTATGTCTTTTGGCTGCCGCAATACCTGAGCGATGCGCGCGGCTTCAGCCTGAAACAGATCGCCGCCTTCGCCTGGATTCCCTTCGTCGCTGCGGACATCGGAAACTTCACCGGGGGGCTTGCTTCCGGCTTCCTCATCAAGCGCGGTATGCCGGTGGTGCGGGCGCGGAAGTGGGTCTGCGTGGTCAGCACGTTGCCGGTCCTGGCGGGCATCCCTGCCGCAACCACGCATAATCCCTATTGGGCGCTGGCCTTGATCAGCTTTGCGGTGTGGGGTTATGCGAGCTGGTCCACGATGGGCCTTACATTCCCTTCCGACCTGTTCCCGCAGGATGTCGTCGCCTCGGTCACCGGAATCAGCGGCCTGGGCGCGGGGCTGGTCTCGACGGCGTTCACCCTGACTGTCGGCTGGCTCGTGGACAAGTTCTCCTACTTCCCTGCCTTCGTCGCCGCTGGGACGATCCCCTTCCTGGCGACGGCCGCGGTGCTGATTCTCATTCGTGCTCCTAAGACCGAAGCAGCCCCAGCCTAGGACCCGGCGCGGGACGATGCGGGTACGTGCTCTCCCCCCCCCATGCCGGGGGGGTGCCTCAGGGCAGAGGCTTTATGACTTGACACGTGGCCCGGCTTGTGGGATAAACGTTGCCATCGATTACGGATGATCGGGTGTTAGGTTTTCCTTTTGCACGTTTTGCGTCGGTTGGGTTGGAAGTTCAGACCTAGATTACCAAGAAACTTCGGTGGCGTGCTGAGTCGGGTCAGGGGGGGCTGCACCCATTCTGACTAGAACGGCAGCGCACAATCTATTTGTGCAGGGAGGAATAGCAATGGAAAACGGGCAAAGGCAGAGGCCGCTCTGGCAGTGGGGCGCTTTGGCGCTCCTGCTCATGGCCTCGACGTTAGCTGCGCCGGCAAGGCTCGAAGCGCAGGTTCTCTATGGATCCATCATCGGCAATGTGAAGGACGCCAGCGGCGCAGCAGTCCCGCAGGCGGCCGTCACAATCACCAACAAAGAAACCAACCAGTCCCGCGAGGGCACGACAGACGCGACCGGGGATTACGCCTTCCTGGATGTACAGACCGGCACCTACGCAGTCAAGGTCAGCAAGACGGGGTTCAAGACCTATGAAAGAACGACTGTGACCGTCGGGCTCAACACCACGACGCGTCTGGATGCCGCCCTGGAAGTCGGCTCGGTTAGCGAAAGTGTGACGGTGACCGCAGAAGCGGCCGCCCTGCAGACGGACACGTCGGAAGTGCACGCCGACGTGGCGGCAGCGGAGCTGGCCAATCTGCCCGTGCCACTGGGCCGGAACTACCAGCAGGTTTACCGCGCCCTTCCCGGGTTTGCGCCGCCGGCGAATTCCCACTCGATTCCCACCAACCCCTCCCGGTCGCTGGAATTCGCCGTCAACGGGACGAGCGATAACCAGAACAACACCCGCATCGATGGCGTGAGCACTTACAACATTCAGCTCCCGCACGTGACTTCCTACGTTCCGACGCTGGAATCCATTCAGGAAGTCAACATCGTCACCAACAGCTTCGACGCCGAGCAGGGCTTTGCCGGCGGCGCCGCCATTAACGTCCAGACCAAGAGTGGCGGCAACCAGATGCACGGTTCGCTCTTTGAGTACAACTCCAACAACCACATAAAAGCCTGGCCGATGCAGTTCGACAACGCCGGTGCCAACGTGGGGAATAGTCCCAAGCTGATTTACAACCAGTATGGCGGGAGCGTCGGCGGGCCCATCAAGAAGGACAAGCTTTTTTACTTTGTGAGCTTCGAAGGCACGGGCGATCATCGGGCCGTTCAGACCCGCGTGACCATCCCGACGCCAGCGGCAAGAGCCGGAGACCTCTCGGCGCTGGCTGCGGCCCTGGAGACTGACATCTATGACCCCATGACGGGCGACCCAACAACGGGCGCGGGCCGGACGGCTTTCGTCTCCTACCCCACTGGCTACGTTGACCCCACGATGGTGAACGCGGCCTGCACGGACTCCGAGGGATGTTTGAATATGATTCCGACCA
>JBEKUI010000208.1:0-8382 GCA_049515175.1 Terriglobia bacterium | reverse complement strand
CCCACCCCAATCCCGAAGTCGTGGCCCAAGCTAAGCGCCGCCGCTTCACCGTCGAATACAAACAACGCATCCTGGCTGAAGCCGACCAAGCCAAAGGCTCCGGCGGTATCGGAGCACTGCTCCGCCGCGAAGGGCTGTACTCGTCGTTGTTGACGACTTGGCGGCAGGAGCGCGAGGCCGGCGTTCGCCAGGCCCTGACTCCGCAAAAGCGCGGCCCTAAATCCAAGCGCGATCCCTTCCAGGAAGAAACGGACAAGCTCCGCCGCGAGAATGAGCGCCTCGCCGAACACTGCGCAAAGCCGAGATTGTTATCGATGTTCAAAAAAAAGTGGCCGCGCTGTTGGGGTGGCCGCTCGTGGCTCCCGGCCCGGAGGAGCAGCCTTGATGGACGCCGTGCGTCAACTCGCCCCCACCGTCGGCATCGAGTCGGCCTGCGACGTTCTCGGCGTGGCTCGCGCTTCCTTCTATCGGCAGCGCCCGCGGCTCGAGCCGAGGCTGGCGGCTCCGCCTCTGGCGCTGACTGTTCGTCCGGCTCCCGCTCGGGCGTTGAGCGCGGACGAACGCCAAGCCGTTCGTGCCGTGCTACATTCCGAACGCTTCCAGGATTGCTCGCCTGCCGCGATCCAGGCCACGTTGCTCGATGAAGGCCAATATCTTTGCTCGACTCGGACCCTGTATCGAGTGCTGGAAGAAGATGGCGCAACCCGCGAGCGCCGCGATCAACTCATCCATCCGCCCTATCAGAAGCCGGAACTGCTGGCTACCGCGCCCAATCAGCTGTGGAGTTGGGACCTCACCAAGTTGCGCGGTCCCGCCAAGTGGACCTACTTTTACCTCTACGTCATCCTCGACGTCTTCAGCCGCTACGTCGTCGGCTGGATGGTGGCGATGCGTGAAAGCGCCGGACTGGCCAGCCAGCTCATCGAGGAAACCTGCGAAAAGCAGCACATCCAACCGGGCCAGCTCGGCATTCATGCCGACCGGGGCTCGGCCATGCGCTCCAAGCCGGTGGCGTTCCTGCTGGCCGACCTCAGCGTCACCAAGACCCACAGCCGGCCCTACACCTCCAACGACAATCCGTATTCAGAAAGCCAGTTCCGCACCCTGAAGTATCGCCCCGAGTTTCCAGATCGCTTCGGCTGCATTCAAGACAGCCGCGCCTTCTGCCAGCGATTCTTCCCCTGGTACAACGACCAGCATCGCCACTCCGGGATCGGAATGATGACGCCCGCCATGGTCCATTACGGCCAGGCGCCCTTCATCCGGGAAAAACGTCAAACGGTTCTCGACGCCGCCTACTTGGCCCACCCCGATCGCTTCGTCCGCCGCCCGCCTACTCCTCTTCAACTTCCAAAGGAGGTCTGGATCAACAAACCCCAAAACTCAGACGAGAATACTCACTAAACTCCATCCCGGAGTGTCTCAAAGTCGTTGACACGCACCGGTGGTCGGAAGTATTGGTATGCACAAGATCGCGCTGACTGCACATTAGACCACGCGCTTCTTCGCCCTCCTTGCGCACAACTTTCCTGGGAGCTTCTTCTACGAGGATTGCGCCACTTTTTCAGAAGAAAGTGAAACGGATTTTTCCCTTGACATGGAACAAAAAGAAGAATAAAGAAGGTGCTCGTAACAGGTAGCGTATCCGTCGAGGGCGGGTTTGATGTTAAGCCGGTCGCAAGGAACCAACTACGTCGCTCGCATTCCGAGCACGGGGGCAGGCACCGTGCTTCAGCTTCAAAAAAAAGGAGGCCGCTATGGCCCGGTTACGTGTCAGGACGCTTTTGCCCCTCTTGTTCTTTGCTGTTTCTGCTTACTTGAGGCCGCAAAGTTTCAACGCCTCTATTAGCGGTATGGTTTTGGACCCGTCGGGAGCAGTGATCCCCAATGTTCAACTAACGCTTAGGGCCGTGGGGAGTGGGGCTGTGGGAAGAGCCACTAGCGGTCAAGATGGTCTCTTTTCGTTTCCCAACTTGACATCGGGCCCTTACGAGCTGACCGCTCAGGCATCAGGCTTCCGGGAATTCGTGCAGAGAGGAATCCTGGTGAGAATCAATGAGTCCATTAGGTTGGACGTGAAGCTCGAGCTCGGGCCGACTACGCAGACTGTCGAGGTATCGGCTAATGCCTCCCCACTCAATTTCGAGAACGCGCAGCTAGAACAAGGCATCAGTCCGGATTCTATACGGGACCTTCCTCTGCTTATTTCGGGTGCCATTCGTTCCGCAGCCCAATTTGCCGTTATGATGCCGGGCGTGAGTACGGGAGCCGGTAACAGTGCATACGATGCCCGCGTCAACGGCGGTATGCAGTCGAGTGACGAAGCGGTCGTTGACGGCGCGACGGCGGTGGACGGCATGAACAGTCAAAGCGGCATGACAGAAGCTTATACGGACCATCCCTTGTCTCCTGACGCTATCAGCGAAATCAGTCTCCTGACTTCGAACTACGAACCCCAATACGGCAACACAACTTCCAGTGTGATCACGGCGGTGACGAAGTCCGGTACGACGAACTTTAGGGGTAGCCTGTACGAGTTTCTCCGCAACACTCGACTCAATGCCCGTTCATACGGTGCTCCCCAAGTGCCCAAAGACATCGAGAATGACTTCGGCGGGACAATTGGTGGGCCGGTCAAGCTGCCGCTAGCCTGGACAGGCCGCAAGAAGACATACTTTTTCGCTAGCTACGAGATCTTTCATATTCGGGGAGGCACAATTAGTCCGATCATCAGTATCCCCTCAATTAAAGAGAGGCAAGGCGATTTCAGTGACTGGGTAGGCACAGATGGGCTTATTCCCGTCTACGATCCAGCAACCATACGACCTAACCCCACATACGACCCTAATGTCTCTGTCGGACCGAATAATCTCCCCTACCTACGGGACCAATTTATGGGGTGCGACGGGAACACGCCGAATGTAATCTGTCCCTCCGACCCACGTCTTCAGAACTCCATGGCTCAGCAGTGGCTCAAATTTCTCCCCAACCCAACTTATCCGGGGCCTTTAAATAACTATGTCGTGCCTGTTCCCGTCCGCACTACCTCGTTTGCTGATTCCAGTTTACTGGACCTACGAGTGGATCATTACTTCGGCGACAAGGATCATATCAGCGCAGTAGTCCATTATCGCGGTAACGGTAATCACACAGTCTCCCTACTACCGGCTATGCTCGCTACCGAGAATAAGGTCGCCTGGGGCCATGGATACATGGATCGATTGAATTGGGACCATACATTCAGCCCGACAATCTTGAACCATACTACCTTCGGGTACAACGTCAACAACGGTCGCTCAGACTGCGTAAGCACCCCTTATGCTAGTACGATGCCCCAAATCGCAGGTGTGGGGGCGCACAAGGAGACGCCGGTACTTACCTTCCAGGATTTCCAAGCCTTCGGCTGTAATTATGACGATAAGGATGCTAAACCAGTATACACCGTCAACAACTTGCTGACTTGGGTGCGCGGCAAGCATACTCTTAAATTCGGTGGCGAAATGCGCAGGCTCATGCGCGATGAGGTTACTTACTTGAATGAATCCGGAACCTTCAACTTTGGACCAAGCCAAACGGGCTTGCTCGGTATCAACAGTGGCAACTCTATCGCCAGCTTCTTGCTCGAACAAGTCGATAGCGCCAGCGCGGCTTTCCAAACCGTTGCCACCTACTATCCTCGACAGAATGCATGGAGCGCGCACACTGGAGATACCTGGAAGATAACACCCAAACTGAGCATCAACTACGGCGTCCGCTGGGATGTGTTCACTCCAGCCCATGATAAGCTCGACAATCTTTCTTTCTTAGACCCCGTGGGGGTGAACCCCAGTGCTGGCAACCGGCCGGGCCGACTCGCCTTTGCAGGAGTCAAGTGGGGAGCGGCGAGCTTCGGCCGACGGCACCCGGAAGAGACTTGGTATCGTGGTTTCTCCCCGCGCGTGGGGTTTGCTTACAGCTTGACCCCTAAATCCGTCGTGCGGGCCGGCTACGGGGTCTTCTATGGTAATGCGTACTACCCGGGATGGGGCGGTGGGGAGTCTTGGGACGGCTTCAATACCACAGCATCGTTCTCGGCCCCAACCGCCGGACTCGCACCCGCGATGATCCTAAGCGAAGGATTCCCGCAGAACTTCCCGCATCCACCATTTATCGACCCCGGCGCCGACAATGGCCTAGGCAGCATCAGCTATAGGCCGTTTGACGCAAACCGTCTCCCATACGCGCAGCAATGGAATCTGACCGTCGAACACCAATTCACTACCGACTTCTACATCGATACTGCTTACGTGGGGAATAAAGGGACTCGGCTTCTTTCTTCGGTCGCGCCGCTGAACGCATTGAATCCGAGCCTCCTCTCGATGGGGCAGCAGCTTTATGACGAGTTTCAACCTGGCCAAACCAGCCTTGACGGCGTCCCAGTTCCTTACCCCGGCTGGGTCGACCAAATGACTGGTTGCGCGCCAACGGTTGCCCAGGCGCTCTTGCCCTACCCCCAGTACTGCAGCTCTCTCTATGGGCTAAACGAGAACGCTGGCAGCTCCACCTATCACTCTTTCCAGTTGAAGGCAGAAAAGCGCTTCTCGCAGGGCATCTGGATCCTCGCTTCCTATACGATATCCAAACTGCTGACCAATTCGGATAGCGTGCAGACTAGCGCACCAACGTGGGGCGGAGCTTCTGGCGTAATCTCTCCCTACGAGCGATCGCGCAACAAGGGTCTGTCAGAGGACGACGTGCCGCAGGTGCTCGCACTTTCCTTCGTCTACCAGCTGCCTTTCGGCAAGGGGCATCAGTTCTTGAACAGGGGAGGTGCGGTCGAGAAGCTACTAGTAGGGGGCTGGCAGCTTACCGGGATTTTCCGTGCATCCTCACCCCCACCGCTCTTCTTCCGGTCCAGCAACTGCAACGTGCCTGGACAGTTCGCAGCGGGCTGTATTCCGGCGCTCCTACCGGGAGCTAACCCCTGGGCCCAGGACAAAGGCCACTTTGATGCTAGCAAACCGTTGTTCAACAACGCAGCCTTCGAAGATCCGAATGGGTTTAACTTCTACTTTGGGCAAGGTCCTCGCATGTCCAACCTCCGAGGATTCGGCTACCACAACCAGGATTTCGGTTTGACCAAAAACACGTCGATCACCGAGAGAGTGACCATGCAATTTCGGGCCGAATTCTTTAACGTTTGGAACTGGCACATCTTCGCTTGCCAGTCTCAATGTTATGGTGCCGGCGCTTTCACCAATGATACGTCTAGCCCGGGCTTCGGGATGTGGAATGGTGCTATTAGTGCGCCCCGAAACATCCAGTTCGGCATGAAACTCCTTTTCTGACCTAGTTGCGTGTGACGCATACTTCGTTAACGACACTAGTTTCCGCTACGCGGTGGCGCTCTCACCTTTGCGGGGAGCGCCAGGTGTCCCCTTTTTGATGCGGACCCCGGATTCGGCCTACAACGGAGACCCAAGTCTGGGTAGCAACTTATGACCTGGACGCAGACCCTCGCGAGTTAAATCCTTCATCTTGACCGAGGAGATCACCGGATGAAAAAGGTGCACCGAATTGCGATTCTCGTCGTTCTTTCAGGCTTCTTAGCACCATATCACGCATTCGCTAGTGGACCTGTTACTGTAAACGAAAGTGCTGACGCCATAGTGCTCAGCAATGATTACCTGGGAAGGACTCTGCAGGTTACAGATGGTACGGTGGCAACGACGCAATTCTGGAACAAGATCTCGCACCGAGTGTATGCCGTCAGCGGGGACGAATTCCAGCTGAAGCTGACATTTGAACAGATGGGCGCAGACTTCCGGAACCCGTTTACCTTGACCTCCAAAGATTTCCGTGTGGTAGATCGGAAGGTGGAGGATGTTGAGGGTGGTGGTCGACGCGTGGTCTTTCACCTAGCCCTTCGCAGTCCATTTTCGGACTATACCGGCGTGGAAGTGAAGCTTGTGTATGAACTTGAGCCTGAGGATTATTACACCCGGCAATGGATCCAAGTGAAGCTTGTGTATGAACCTAAGCCTGAGGATTATTACACCCAGCAGTGGAGCCACCTGAGAACCGCAGGCAAGGGGACCTATTTCATTGATTCAATATGGGTACAAAAGAACGAGTGGGGCCTGGCAACCTTCAGCCATGGCGGTTTCGGGCAACCGCTCTTCACTGATGATCTGTTCATGGGGCTCGAACACCCGTCAAGCATGAACACTGCGCAGGGGGCAGATGTAACCCTTGGGTCAGTCGTGGGGATAAACATTCCCCCCGAGGGCTTCACAAGTGAGCCCGCTGTAATCGGGGTTGCGGCGGCGGGAGGCGTCCACCGAGCATTCATGAAGTACGTCGACCGCATCCGCATGGCCCCCCCGCAGTTCCACATTTTCTATAACACCTGGGATGATCTTCGGGGGACACTAATGAATGAGCAGAACGTTCTGGAGGTCCTTTCCCAGGTCGAACAGAAGCTGCTGAAAAAGTACTCACTTAGCTTGTTTTCTTTTACCCTTGATGATGGCTGGGACGGCCCTCAGGAACTCTGGAGGATTGACAAGGAGCGCTTCCCCAACGGGTTTCAAGAGCTCCGATCTGTCCTCACGAAAATGGACAGCAATCTCAGCCTTTGGTTCGGGCCCATGGGCGGATACCCCTACCACAAATCCCCGGTGACGACGCGGGCAGACCGGGTCGGGGCCGGTATTCGGCAAGGCATGGAGATCAATTCAACGGGGGAATACCTTTGCCTGGCGGGCCGAAACTATAGCCGCTATCTTCGAGAAACCATGGTGAGCCTGATCAAGGAATATGGTCAAAACTACTTCAAGCTGGACGGAATTCCCTTCGCTTGTAACCAGCCCGACCATGGCCATCCCGTCGGCGTCTATTCCCGGGAAGCCTACGTAGGCAGCGTGATCAACCTAGTCAAAGCTGTTCACGCCGCAAACCCTCAAGCCGTCATAGATTTGGCCACGGGCCCCTGGCTAAGTCCTTGGTGGCTCCGTTATGCAGACACAGTAGATTATGGTGGGGGCGACTACGGGTGGTTGGAAGCCGTGCCCTTTTTCACGCCGCGCCAGGGCGGCATTAGCTACTACGATTCTATTCTGTACCAGAATTACAGGGTCAAAGGCGTGGAGTTTCCCATGTCCTCCCTGAGTGGTTGTGGCGTGGCGAAAGGGAAATTCACTTTCTGGGCTGGCGAACACGAATCGCTGGACGATTGGAATGATGCGGTCATCAGCTTCGTTGGGTGGGGCAATACGCACGCCACCCTGAGCCTTAGCCCTGCACTGCTCAAACCTGAGGAATGGGACGGGCTGGGACGCTCTCTCCAGTATATGGTTCGGAACGCTCATCCGCTCCTCGACAACGGCACCTTCGTCCTGGGAGATCCCAACCGTGGTGAGCCTTACGGTTTGTTGCACTTTTCACCCGAGAAGACCATTCTCCGTCTGCGCAATCCCTTCGTGCGTCCCGCAAGAGTCACCTTACGACTTGACGACCAAGCAGGTTTCGAGCGCACGGACCGGTCCTTCAGGGTGGAAGTGGTGTACCCATTTCGTGAGGCCCTGCCGGGAACTCTCCGCTACAGGGACACACTGGACATGGACCTCGATGGCTACGAGCAACGCATCGTTGAATTGCACTCTGTCAAAGACGACGAAGCCCGTGTTGAAGGAGTCCGGTATTCGGTTCAAAGTTCGGACAATGGTGGAGTGCACTTTAGTGTCTATGCCCCCGATGGGTCGAGGGTCACCGCCCGGCTACCTCACGCTTCGGCTTACGAAAAGGCGCTGGCAGATGGGGAGAAGATTGCCCTGGCATCCGAGGGAAACCAAGGGACTTTAACGCTCCAGTTCGGGAAAAAAGGAGCACGGGAGAGCGAGCCCACCTATTCAGCTCCTTCAATTCAGGTGAGGGGGGAAGAGGGTTCTGCAAGGTCTTTGAATATCTCTCTGACTGTCGGAGTCCCCACAGACTTTCAGGACTCCAGAATTGCAGTCCTCCTTGAGCCTTGGACAAAGGCAGCAAAGTCATCCGGCATGAAGGCGTCTCCTGAAGAGGATGTACTTACACACCTAACATCTGAGGGATTGAAGGCCGAAGCCCACGCGGACGGTAAGCCCGCGGCGGTAGCTGTCCGAAAGGGCAATGAGGGTCTTTGGTATTGGTTTACGACGGATCTCGGTATGGGTAGCCATGCCCTAGAGTTTAATGTTCAGCTGCCCGCTGAAATGCGAGGACGCACAAAGATCTCTGGATGGTTTCGCGGAAACCGGTTGCTTGGGAAGAAGGACCTACGGCTCACCTTCAAGGCTGGCCAAAGGCTTTCTGTACCCCCGGGGGATGTACTGCCAGCTTCTTCCCAAATCGAACGCGAGACTTACG
>JBEKUI010000207.1:0-8383 GCA_049515175.1 Terriglobia bacterium | reverse complement strand
CCGCCTGCAGACGACGTCGCTCTAACTTCCCTCGATCAAGTTTCACTCCGGCTGGATGTCCCATGCCGGCGAGTATACACGAAATACTCATTGCTGTCACTATATTATGTAATGTTCTTTAGATGGGCTTTGCAGGCCATCCAGACCTCATAGATCCCGGACTCTCGCACACCGGAAAGCTGGAGGCATGTCTCATGCGCGGTGCGCATCGCCTTTCCCCCCGGACGCTCTCCCTGCTGGCTGGCGTGGTTCTTCTGCTTCTTGCCGCGGCCACCACGAAGTCGCTCTCCGCTCCAGAAGAGCCTGCCGGCTTCTTCTCTGTTGCCGTCTGGTACGGCGGCGGCAAGGCACGCGCCCCGATGCTCGAAAGAGTTGATGCGACGAGCGCGGAACGCTGGGGCAAAGACCTCGATCAGATTAAGGGCGTCGGCTTCAACACCGTTAAGTGTTGGGTGGACTGGGCAACCGCCGAACCCCAACCCGGCCAATTTCACTTCGACAATCTCGAGCTCCTGTTGAAGCTCGCCGAGAAGCGCGGCCTGCGCGTGGTCGTTCAGATCTATCTCGATTCGGCACCGGACTGGGTCGGCGAACGCTATCCGGAAGGCCAGTTCGTGGATCGCTCCGGGGCGGTGATCAAATCGCAGGCTTCGCCGGGTTTCTGCATTGACCATGCCGGTGTGCGCGCGGAGATTGTGAAGTTCCTCAACGAGCTTTCGCGGCGCGCCAACCGTTCTCCGGCGCTCTACGGCTGGGATGTCTGGAGCGAGCCGCACGTCATCAATTGGGCGGAGTTCCCGTATCTCTCGAATCCCGAGTTTTGCTACTGCCCGTCGAGCCAGGCGCGCTTTCGCGAATGGCTGAAGGCCAAGTACGGCTCGCTCGACGCGCTCAACGTCGCCTGGTATCGCGGCTTCGAGCGCTGGGAGCAGGTGGAGCCGCCTCGCGGTTCTACGATTCTTTCGTACACCGATTATCTCGATTGGCGGGCCTTCATCGACGACAAGCTCGCGGGAGATCTGAGAACGCGCGTCGAATCGATCCGCAGCGCGGACACAATTCATCCCATCACCAGCCACGCGGCGGTTCCCGGTCTATTCACTTCACCTACCGATGGTTACGGCGAGCCGGACGATTGGAAGATGGCGGAGACGGCCGATTACTTCGGCACGTCCCTCTATCCCAAGCATTCCGCCTCGGTGCGGCCGTGGCCTTATCCCATGATTGCTGCCGGGCTCGATTTCACGCGCTCGTCGGGCCACAGTTACGACAAGGGCTTCTGGATTGGCGAACTCCAGGCGGGGCAGGGCGTGACGGGCATGCGCATCCAGGAGGAAGTCGTCCCACAAGATCTGAGGTTCTGGCTTTGGAAGGTGCTCTCGCACGGCGCGCGGCAGATTTCTGTTTACGCCTGGTATCCGATGAACTCGGGCTATGAATCGAACGGCTACGGGCTGATTAATCTCGACGGGACGCTCACCGACCGCGCGCGTGCCGCCGGCCGCGTGGCGCAGACCATCGCCGCGAACGCTGCCGAAATCCGCGCCGCCAAGCCCGCGCCCGCGCAGGTGGCGGTGCTCTTCAACCGGCTGTCGTACATGGTGGGGGGCGCTCAGCCCTCGCTGTCGAAACTCGGCAACGCCGAACGCGACTCGTTGATGGGCCTCCATCGCGCCTTTTTCGAGGAACAGATCCCGCTCGATTTCATTCACCCGCAGGACGTCGTTAAAAACCGTCTGTGCCAGTACAAGATTCTGTTTTTGCCCTTTCCCGTGATGCTCTCCCGAAACGTTGGGGAAGGCGTGAAGCGCTACATCGAGAACGGCGGCACGGTCGTGGCAGAAGCGCGCCTGGCTTGGAATGACGAACGGGGCTTTTCCAGCGACCGAGTGCCGGGTTCGGGGCTCGACGAAGTGTTTGGCGCGCGCGAGAAATCGATCCGCCCCGTCGAGAAGGCGCGCCTGATGATGGAAGCGACTGCGAACTTGCCCGGGATGAATCCGCGCGATACGATTCTCGCGGAGGCATTCGAAGAAGACCTGGAGCCGGCGTCGAGCGCACAAGTCCTGGCGCGGTTCTCAAACCACGAGCCGGCGATCGTGGAGAAACCTTACGGGAGAGGGAAGGCGATTCTGGTGGGGTCGTTTGCGGCCCTATCCTACCAGAGGGAGCACGACCCTTCTACGAAGCGCCTGTTGCTCGGCCTGGCACGGGCCGCCGGAATTTCCCAGGAAGTGGCCGTCACCGGCCCGGGCACGGGAGAAGTGGAAATTCGCCGCCTAGTCAGTGAACAGAGCCAGTTCCTTTTCGCGTTCAATCATTCCACCCAGCCGGCAGAGGCAGAAATCTCCTTGCGTCTGCCCTGGGCTGCCGTCGAGGCGGTGAATGTGGAAGATCGTCGAACGGTTTCCGCGCACCCGGCGGCGGGCAAGCTGGGTCTCCGGACAACCCTCCCCTCAAAGGGGATATGGGTGGTTAGGATTACACCGCGCTGAGGACCTTACTGGGCGACAGGTGAGTCCGTGGCACTCGCGACGCCCGTCGTGGTGCCTCGAATGACGTGTGTTTGGTCGGTGAAGTAGTAGGCGGTTCCCGATTGACCGACTGCGGCCGGGTTGCCGTTAACGTCGTAACCGTTGTACATGCCGCGTGAATCCTGCAACGTGGGGGAGTAGGTAAAGTTGTAGCCGCTCTTGCTGCCGGAGGCCAGCACGCTATCAAGCAGTCCCGCCGCCGCCAAGGTGACCGGCCCACTCGCCGGTGGGCCGAGCTGGACGAGCGTGCTGGAGAACCCCGTGCCATAGCTCGAAGAGAAAGTCACCTCGGCTGTATTGATGATTCTTAAGCTCCCGATGGCCGAAGCCTGGTTGGCGGCAATACGACTGCGCAGAAGATTGGGAATGGCGATCGCGGCGATGATGAGTATGATCGCAACGACGATAAGGAGTTCGATTAGCGAGAATCCACGAGCATCACGACGCATTAGGCGCGATCCTCCGCCACGGGTTAGCCCTGTGCCTCCACGACTCAAGGGCTTTTCCTCTTCGCCAGCCAAGAGAGATGTGCACGTACAGTGCCAACACCAGAACCTCTTGTCAACCCGAACTCGACTGGAAACTAAGAACTTTCTTCGACTCACTCCCTGCATCCTACCACAGAGCGACAGAGATGTGGAACAGAAAGGGACAAAAAATGTCTCTAGCATTAGCTTTGTGATTAAGAGGTGCCCGTGAGTGGTCATCATGAGAATCCCGCTCTGGGTGGAGCAAACGCTCGATCTCTTGACCGCGTTCGTGTCGCACGCTGCGGCTCCCTTGGCCACTTAACTATAGTGGTAATACTTGAGAAGGTTTTCTTCTTTGTTTGGGTCTTGGGAGCTATGACTTTTCCCTCGAGCGCCCAGCCGGGACCGGGAGTGCTCCATGGAATTGCGAGGGGACCCGCGAAAGAACCACTCCCGGGTGTAACCTTGCGGCTCACACTCGAAGCCGGGAGAGGGCGCGTCTTTAAGGCAACAACCGGCGCTTCCGGCAGATTTCAGTTCGTGGGAGTTCCCCCCGGCGACTACGTATTGAAAGCGACGACGCCGGATGGGCACACCGTGATCCGGCAATATGTCGAGATTCGATCCGGAGTCACTCTCGAATTGAATTTAACTCTTGCCTCAGCTGCGGGCACGTCACTCTCCACCACTCAGCCGAGTGCTGTGGAACTGGAAGTATCTTGGGGCACTCAGTTCGGAGCGTTTTCAATCAACAAACTTCCCAACTCTCGCAACGTCTGGGGGCTTCTCGAAAGTCAGGAGCCTTCCACCGTGACCGATCGTCTCGACGTGGGCGGCCTGCGCACCGGCGAGTCCGCGCTGTTCGGCGCCCTGGGCACGTCGTGGACCGAAAATCAGTATGAGCTCAACGGATTCAACTTGACGGATCCCTACCAGCCCGGGCGTCCGCTTGCTGACCCGGACCTGGATGCAGTTTCGGAACTGCACACTGTGGCGGGGGCAAAGCCCGCGCTGCTCGTGGGCTCCGGCGTCAACGTGATGCTCTCGACTCCACAGCCGGCAGGAGACTTGCACCGGGCAATTCGATGGTTCTATTCCGGCCGCAGTTTACAGAGCGACAACATGGACGCACGCCTCCGTGGCTTTCACTTTCCCGGGCCAGAGCGCTTCAACCATCTGGCCGACGGATCGGGCCAACTGGGTGGGAAGCTTCCGCTCCGCGCGGCGGCCTGGCCCTTCTTTGTTTTGCTGTCGACTCAGCAACTCTCCAAAACCCTCGGCGGATTTGCACAACCTATCGACGTGAGGGTCTACCGCGCCTTGGCGGAATTCACGCCACTCTCTCGTGGCTCTGAGCGCTTGGACCTACTCTACTCCGGCCAGCATATCTCCGACTCGCACGAGGGCGCCGAGCCACGCCTCGCGCCGAGTGCCACGACGCGTGGCAATCACAGCTTCCACGAATTTCAGGCGCGCGGGCAACGAACGTTGAACTCTACTACCTGGCTCGCGGCAGGTTTTGGAATTGCCCATGCGATCCTTTCTTCCGGGATACAACCGCGGTTGGAAGGATCCAGCATCGTCGATTTGCCGCTCATGACCCGGACAGGTACCGCACCGCTGGCGCTCGCCGGAATTCGAACTCGCTATCAGGGGAAAATGCTTGCTCAAGCAGAGCGCCGAAACCACAGTTTGAACGCAGGCGGGGATTGGCAGCGCAGCACCATCTCAAACCGCTGGGACTCGCTGAGTGGCTTCGACGAGGTGCTGGTCAACGGGTTAGGTGCGGAACTGACGCGCTGGAACACGCCAGCCGCCACGCAGTCGCACACCCAAAACGTCGCCTTATTCATTCAGGATGCCTGGCGGCCGGCACAATGGTTGCGGCTTCCGCTTGGCCTGCGGCTGGATTCTTCCTCAGGAAAAGCTGCGGGCGTGGCCACTGGAATTCGCTGGACGGCGCTTCAACCCCGCGCCGGCCTTGTCGTGCCGACCACGCGCCGCGGGCCGGCATTGCGCGCCAGTTGGTCGCGCTACGCGCATCTTCTTCAGGGCCGTTACCTCGATTTCGGAAATCCCGCGGCGATCGGCGGCCAGGTCTTTTCGTGGCAGGACTCCAATGGCGATCAAGCGATACAGCCAGCTGAGATTTCGATGCTGCTGCGCACATTTGGTGGACCGTACTCCGCGCTCGACCGCCGACTCTCGGGGCCGTTCACGGATGAGGTCAGTGTCGGCCTCGATCAGGAATTGGCCTCCCGGTTCCGCGCCGGCGTGCGCTTCTTCCGACGTGACAGTCACCGGCTGATCGCGGCCACTAACATCGGCGTTCCGCCTGCGGATTACACGCCGGTTCAAGTTTCCGATCCAGGAAACGACGGAATTCCGGGGAACTCCGACGATCAGATCTTGACCCTCTACAACCGCGACCCCGCAGCGCTTGGGCGCGATTCTTTCTTACTGACCAATCCACCCGGCGGTCACGCAAGCTTCAAGGGATTCGAGATTCGCCTGAACAAACCACTCGACCATTCCTGGGCATTCTCGGCGAGTTTCACTGCCATGCGCACACTGGCATCAACCAGCCCGGGAAACTCGGTGCTGGAGAACGATTGGGGATTTGTTGGGGCGCTGGGCGCGGACCCGAACACATTGGTTCTTGCCTCCAGCCGAACCTATTTTGATCGCGCTTTCGTCGGCAAAGCAGCCGGGTACTACATAGCTCCCGGCAAAATACAACTCTCCGCCGTCGTCAAGTATTACGACGGCTTGCCTTTCGGCCGAATGCTGTTTGTGGAGGGTTTCAACCAGGGCCCATTTTTCGTGCGCGCTACACCGCGGGCTCACCCTGGTGGATTTCAGACTCAGTTTAATATGACGATGGATGCCCGTGTGGCCCGGGAATTTGCTCTGAGGCGAGGAACCCTTTCGGGTTTTCTCGATGTCTTTAATATCCAGAATCTGAACAAGAACACTCTGGAGGCTGACCTGACCGGCCCGACATTTCAATCCCGCGTGCCCCTTGCGATCCAGGCGCCACGCACAGCGCGGCTCGGTATCGAGTGGAAGTTCTAAGAGTAACGGCGCGTTTCAACCCCCCTACGCAGGGATCTCGACTTCCGCCCCTCGCTGCTCGGCGGAGACGTAGGCAGCGTAGAGCACCGCGATGGTGTCGCGGCCGAGTTCGGCACCGCAGAGCGGCTCGCGGCTCGCCGCGATAGCTTCCATGAAATCCTGAAATTCCTGGGGGTAGCCGTGCTGCCAGTCCTCGTCGGGAGCGGGACGACTCCAGCCCTGTTTTGTGCCGATTTTCTCCGTCACGTACACATCTTTCAAGAATTTCTCCTCCGGGTTATAAGTCTCAAGAGCATCGATGGGATTGAGACTGCAGCGCGTGCGGTGGTTGTTTGCGAACACCTCCAGCCAGTTGTGCACTCCACCCATGACGAGCTCGCAAGAGAAAATATCCGCGACAGTTCCGTCCGTGAACATCACGTGCACATGACCGTAGTCCTCGATGTCATCGTAGGTGGTGCGGAGGAAGCCGAGGTCGCGGAAATTCTTTAAGCGAGTGATCTCGTGCGTGCGCGCGGAGACCGTGGCGGGGCGGATGGGTTTGCCGTCGCGGGCTTCACCCTCCGCGCGCTTCAGGTAGAGCGCCGCGGTCATAGGATGGCAGCCCTTGCCCACCAGCGAGCCGCCGCCGGAGAATTTCCAGATGCCGTAATAGGGTGAGTGCGAACCGCTGTGCGATTCGTCGCCGATGATCCAAAGGATCTGCCCACCGCTCTTGACGAGGATTTCGCGCTCTTTCTGGACCGCCGGCGCGTAGACCCAATTCTCCGCGTAGCAGATCTTCTTTCCGGATTCGCGGGCGGCGGCGAGAATCCGGTCGCAACTCGCCATCGCCTCGCGCAGCATGATCTCCTTCGAGAAGGTGTTGCCGCGAAAATCTTCGGTGCCGGGGCCGTAGTAGCCCGTGAAGGGCTTCTCGATGACGACATGCTTCCCGCGCCGGAGCGCCTCGACCGCCAGCGGCTCGTGGGTATTCCCAGGCGAGCAGAGATCGACAACGTCGCAGGCGTCGCACAGTTCCTCGAAAGTGGCGAACGCTTTCAGGCCGCGCTCGCGAGCAAACGACTCGGCGGTTTCTTTGGTTCTTGAAGTCACGCCGACGATTTCCACCGGCACGCCGTACACGCGCCGCAAACCTTCGTAATGAAAACGCGCGGCAAATTTCGCGCCGACGATTCCGACCCGGACCCTGCTTTCCATTTTTCCTCCTTGATCCCCGCGGCCGCCCGATTTTTCCCGCTTGACGCTGAGCGGTCAGGAAGCGGATTCTATCACTGCCGGGACACAGCCGTGGAAAGGATAAGGCCCGGCGCGACACCCATTTTCATTCCGAGGTTGCCCTGATGCAAAACTCATCCCGACGTGATTTCTTGAAGCGTGCGGCAGCGCTGGCTGTCGCCACGCAGGCTGTGGGCCGGCCCGCCCTCCTGGCGGCTTCCGGACCGCAGATCAAGTTTCCGACCGCTCCGCGCGAGCGGCTCGCCGTGGCCTCCTGGCCGTTTCGCATGTTCATTGATGCCCCCGGCAATAAGTGGGCGCGCGATTCCAAGCAGCCCGGCATGGACTTGAAAGATTTCGGCGCCATGGTGATCCGGAAATTTGGCGTGCACAACATCGAGCCGCTCAGTTTTCATTTCCGCTCGACGGAACCGGCCTACATTCAGGAACTCCGCGAAGCCACCGAGAAGGCGGGCTCGCGGATCATCGACATCCCCGTGGACGCTCGCGACAGCTTCTATCACCCCGATGCCGCGAAGCGCGCGCAGGCCGTTGCCACCAGCAAGAAGTGGATGGATATCGCCGCGGCCGTGGGCTCGCCCAGCGTACGTCTCCATATCGCGGGGGTCAAAGATGTCAAGCCGGATGTCCCGCGCGCGGTGGAGAGTTTGAAGCAGGTGGCCGAGTACGCGGCGGGGAAGAACGTGGTGGCCAATCTCGAAAACGACGACAACACCACCGAGGACCCTTTCTATATCGTGGAGATTCTTGAAAAGGTGAACAATCCATATCTCCGCGCGCTGCCGGATTTCTGCAACTCCATGCTTACCCATGACCAGGAGTTTAATGACCGCGCCATGGCGGCGATGTTCAAACACGCTTACGGTATCGCCCACATGAAAGATTCTGAAGTGGGCGACAAGGACAAGCTCTTCACGGTGGATGTCGCGAAATGTTTCGAGATCGCGAAGGCGGCCGGCTACCGCGGTTACTTCTCCATGGAATGGGAAGGCGACGGCGAGCCCTACGCCGGCACGCAGAAGCTCATTGATCTCAGTCTGAAGTATCTGGCCTAGCGCGCCCGGT
>JBEKUI010000206.1:0-8624 GCA_049515175.1 Terriglobia bacterium | reverse complement strand
CACCGAAATCGTAGTCATTGAGGCGAAAGATCCGGGTGTTCGTGCCGAACCTCAGTTCGTGAGCGCCATGGCTCCAAGCAAGATTGTCATTGAGGAAAAACCGAGAGGCGCGCCTTCCTTGGATCCAGGTATTGTCCAGGCCTCCGAGGGTCGTGAAAGGCGCATTGGCGCCGCTGCCCTCGAGCACAATTGGAAATGCGATGAGCGTCTTCTGAAAGTCACTGGGCCCGAACAAGCTTGCATACCAGGAGAACCCTGGATTGAAGTAATTCACAAGGTTTTGCGAGAAAACATGCGTATGGCCCGCCGCGAATGAATAGAGCGGTTGCGAGGAAACGGAGTCGAACAACGGATTGATCGCATCGGTGTAGGCAGCTTGTAAACCCGTATCGGCCTGAAAACGGAACCAGGCAGTGTTCTTCGCATTGATGTTGTAGTCGGCGCGAACGGTCTGGACCTGTTCACGGTCATCGCTCGAGTGCGAAACGCTTTGCCGGTTGGCGCAACCATTGCCGTTCGGTGGATGGCCCGCGGTCGGACTCCCATCCGAATTGGACGGACACCCCAACACGGCGAGAGGAGTGCCACTGGGGCTTCCATAGAGTGAAAACATCTTCTGATAGAACAGCACCGATTGCGGCGCCGGGGGGTAGCTCGATCCGGTTACGGCGTCAGTCCCACCCAGCGGAAGTTGCTGCAAAACATACTTTTCGAATGCGGGAGTCGGTACCGTTACAGGGGTCACGATAGGCAGCGCGATCCGAACCCATTCACTGTCGAAGAAGAAAAACAGCTTGTCGCGTACCATCGGGCCGCCGAAACTGCCTCCAAAATGATTCACGGTCGAGCGTGGCTTATGATTTCCCGGCGTAGCATTTGTGAAATAATCCGCCGCGTTCAGTTTCGAACCGTTCCAGAGTTCGCACATGTTTCCGTGAAAATGATTCGTGCCGGATTTGGTCACGTAGTTGACCTGGGATGCCCCGTAGCGTCCTTGATCCACCGAATAGGAAAGGGTGTTGACGGTGACTTCCGAAATCGAATTGAGGCCCAGGACGAGGTTGGTCGAGAGGCCGCTGTTGAGATTGGTGAGCGGGTCGTTGGTTTCGAGCCCGTCCACGATATAACCGTTGGACAATGCAGGCAGCCCATTGAATTGCACGTTGCCGTAGCCATTCGTGCCGCCGACGAAATCATTGCCATTCCCCGCTGTGTTGATGAGGGCGCCGGGGGCAAACTGCAAAGGGTAGGTTAAATCACCGCCTGGATTGGGAAGGTTTTCCAGGGTTGGTGTATTCAAAGTCGTCGTTGTATTTGCATTTTCCGGGTTGATGATTGGAGCTTCGCTCTCGACTTCAACGATTTGCTTCGATTGTGCGAGGCGGAGCACAAAATCAACCGTCTGCTTCTGACCCAGTCCGGCAAACACATGGTCATTCTGCTGCGGCTGGAAGCCCGCCGCTTCCACGCTGACGGAGTAAGCACCAGGCTTGAGCTGCGGGAGATTGAACCGGCCATCATTGCCGGTCTTGGCGCGACGCTCGAGACCGGTCTCGCGATTCGTGACGGTCAGCGTGGCTCCAGGGGCGACCGCGCCCGTCGGATCGGTCACCTGGCCAACAAGGGCACTGGTGGTTTCTCCCTGCGCCATGCTTCGCGTCACGCAGAGAAATTGCATGGTTGTCAGCAAGAGAGCAAAGACAGTTACGCGTGCCATATTTCTCGTGCCTCTGGCAGCGGCGGGATAGAGTGCAGGTTTGGGGCTGCTGCCGTGTGTCGGATATTTACTATAGCTTCTCGATTATAGTAAACTATAGTTAATAAGATTTAGGCTGCAGCTGTCAAGGGAAATCTGTAGCCCGTGATTAAGGACCCGGGATGATACTCATGTTGCCTTGCCTTCTCATCGCTGGCATCATGGGAAGGTCGAAAGCTCAACAAACCCGAGGGGGTTGCAGGCCGTGAAATTAACTGTGTCGAAAGAGGATTACCTGAAGGCTATCGCCGAGGCGGAGTCCGAAGAGGGCACCGTCATCGCCGCGACGGTTGCTCGATGGTTGGGCGTAACGCCTCCAGCCGTTGCCCTCGCTCTCCGGCGTCTGCGCAGGGACAAACTCGTGCAAGTGGACCGAAAGGGCGAAATCGCTCTGACCGAGGCAGGGCGCAAGATCTCTGACAAGCTCCGATTTCGCCATCATCTGGTCGAGCGAATGCTCCACAAAATGCTGGGGATGGAGTGGTACAAAGTCCACGACGAGGCGGAGCGCTTGGAGCACGCCGTCTCGGAGGATCTGGAACGAAGGTTAATCAAGAAGCTTGGCCGGGACGGTCTCTGTCCACACGGCAACCAGATCAACAAGAGTGCAGCCGAGCGGCGCAAGTTGGGACTCCAGCAGCTTTGGGAAGCCATACCCGGCTCCTCGGTCAGGGTAGATAGCACACATGAACGGGACCGCAAGCTACTTGAATATTTCGATGGTCTCGGGATCCGGCCCGGCGTTCAATTGAAAGTCGTCAGCCGCAATTACGATGGCACCCTCACCCTGCGCTTGGGTAAGAAGGCGATTAACCTAGGCGAGGCCGCCGCGAAAAGGGTCTGGGTCTCCGAACTCCCAACACGATCGAAACGGACCCCTTAGCACAAACCCATAAGCCCGCCGAGTTCGCCCAAGCACATCGGCCTTTCGCGGGTGGCGCATACATCGCGCCTTTTGCGATGTGTGCGATCGCTGCGATGAACCGGGTAACCACGCCTGGGGCCTTTTCCAAGCGTGGGCTTTTCCGCGTTCAAGAGCCCACGGCTAAACCAAACGGCAGATTAGCCGTGGCTACCACTGAAGTCCTTGCGATGTGTGGAGGCTACCCAAGTTCAGAGCACGGGGTCAGCGATCCGTACCCAAAAGCCATTGTGCTTTCACGCACCTGCAATTCACGGTCGTAGGCACGGCGCCTAGCAGGGTCGCAGAGGACCTTATAAGCCTCACAGATTTGCCGGAAACGCGAGCCTGACATCCCCGGCGTGGCATCGGGGTGATAGACCTTCGCCAACTGCCGGAAGGCGATTTTGATCTCACCCGGCGATGCTTGACGGGGGACCCGGAGAATCTCGTAGTGCGTAAGTCTTTCTTGGAGCATCCTCCCTAGGTTAGCGTACCTCTGTGTTAATACAATAGTCCTTTGGTGCTATGGGCCTGAGCCTCAATTCGATAGGGTTTTCTTGCCTTGCCCGACTCCGAGCGATGCGCCTACGTGGCAGGAAACACGCTGGCGGGGCTCGCGCTTGCGGCGATGGACGGTTTTGTTGGCAATTTCCCTTTTCAACTCTGCCTTCGACAACAATCGTACGCAAGCCGCCCTTACATTTCAAACTCAGATCGCCATGGCCCCTTTTGGGTGGCATCGCGGCTCGTTTTGGCCGTTCTGCTGAGTTGTCTGGTCTGTTTCCCGCCTCCAACTTGCCTCGCTGCTAACACTTGTCCCCAATGGATGACTTCTGAGCGCTGGTTTCCCTTCTCCTGGTTCGCTAGCCGTCCGGCAGGGGCAATGCCGCGATCATTCTCAGCATGCTGCCGAACAGCCTCCGACTCAGGTGCCCTTCAGCCAGCAAAAGCCAGTAATACCGTGCATGCTTCACCAATCGTCCGCCGGTCTTAACCGACCGCTGCTGCAAACTCGTCAGCGACCAGTTTCCAATCCTTCTCGGCACCGCCCATCGTCGCCAGAGATTGCCCAAGTTATAGGCGATCACGCTCAGCCACAGCCGCACCTCGTTGGACCGGAACCAGTGACAACTCAGGCGCGTCATCTTCATCGCCTGCTTGCCTTCCTTGATCCACTGCTCAGCCGTTCCCCGTTTGATGACATAACGACGTCGGCCTCGCGACGGTCCGAGTAAACTGTGCGGTGTTCAACCTCACAGCGCTCGGGCCGAAGGAGGCCGAGATGAAAATTATAGGTTGCGATTTACACGCTCGACAACAAACGATTGCGATGTTGGATACCGATACTGGGAACATCGCCGACCCCAAAGAACAGGCGTCTGCTCCAGCCCGCCCGTCCCCGGCTTTATCCAATCGAACGCTCGGCGACCAGGTTCAGCAAATTTTCTCTGAGCCGAGGGAAGCGGCGCAAAAGGGGATCGAACAAAGGTATAGGAATGGCCAGGAGTCGCAGGTTGGTCATAGCTTTGACGTTGGCAGTTCGAATTCGCTCCTGATTCAGGATGGCCATCTCGCCAAACACTGTGGGAGCCTGGAGCACTGCCAGGAAGCGGGGCGGATCGCTTTCACCGCGGTAGATTCCCACAGTGCCCTCTTGCATTAGATAGATTTTATCTCCCACCTGTTCTTGACGGATGATGACGCTGCCGGCCAGGACAGTCATTTCCTCACAAAGTTTGGCGACTTCAGCGAGAGAGTCGTCATCCAGACCCAGAAGCAGTTCGAAAGCACGGAGGTCGGCGAAATCCACCTTTCTCTCGTAGCCGATCCCGGACCATGCAGGAAGGAACTGGGTCGCTTGTTCGCTGTCGCGCGGCGGAGAAAAGAAATATCCCTGCCCGTACTGGCATTTCAGCGCCTTTAGGTAGTCGAGCTGATGCGGCGTCTCCACTCCTTCCGCGATCACTTTCAGCCCCAAGTTATGCGCGAGCGAGATAACCGAACGCACAATCGCCGAGTTTCTCTCGTCGGCGTCCAGCCTGGAGACGAAGGTACGGTCGACCTTGAGCGCGTGGACCGGAAGATTGGCCAAGTAGCTTAAGGAGGAATATCCCGTGCCGAAATCGTCTATATACACCTTCACCCCGAATTCGCTGAGAAGTAAGAGAGCTTTGGAAACGGATGCGGGATCTTCCATGATTTCGCCTTCCGTGATCTCCAGTCTCAAGCATTCCGGGGACAGACCGTGTTCCACAGTCAACGCACTGATTTCTTGCAACAAATCCTGTTTCGCCCAATACCTGGCAGGCAAATTCACGCTGATGCTGAAAGAAAAGTCCGCAGGGAACTGAGATCTCCAAATCCGAGCCTGCGAACAGGCCTCCTGAAGCACCCATTGAGTGAGCGGGATAATCAGTTGGGACTCTTCTGCAACGGGAATGAACTCGGCCGGGGAAAGAAGGCCGTAGTCCGGGTGCTGCCATCGCACCAACGCCTCGAATCCAGCGAGCAGTCCCGTATGCAAGGACATGATGGGCTGGTAGTGAAGCCGCAGCTCTTTCTGCTCGATGGCCCGCCGCAGACCGGTTTCTACCTTGAGCACCCTTACTACCTCCTCGTGCATGGATTTGTCAAATACCTCATGCCGGCCCTTCCCTAGAGCTTTGGCGCGATACATAGCAGTGTCGGCATCGCGCAAAATGTCCTCAGCGTGTTGGTAGCCGGTGGAACTCAGCGCAATTCCGATGCTGGCACTCGTGAACACCTCACGCCCGTCTACGTTCAGGGGCAACAGAAATTGATTTCGAACTCGCTCGACCGCCCGAGTCACATCGCTGATATGCTTGATATCGTCCATCAGAATTGCAAACTCGTCTCCTCCCAGACGCGACACCGTGTCCGTAGCGCGCAAGAATGACTGAAGGCTTCGTCCAACTTGCACCAACAGTTGATCCCCGACCACGTGACCCATGCCGTCGTTGATCATCTTAAAACGGTCGAGGTCCATGTAGAGGACGGCAAACAAATAGTCTTGGCGGCGTTTCGCATGGGACAGGCACAGTCCCAGCCGGTCTAAAAATAATAACCGGTTGGGCAGATCCGTCAGAGGATCGTGGAAAGCGGTGTGACCGAGTTCTTCTTCCCATCGTTGGCGCTTTAGGTCGCGCAGTTTAGACTGCTTCTGATGCAGGTATGCCAGAGTTAAAACCAGCAGCAGGGAGAATCCATAAAAAGGCTGCTCCGGAGCCTGTAGAACCCCGTCTCGCTCCCAGAATGCGACCGGAAACATGAAACTGAGGAGGCCCACCCCCAGCACAGAGATCAGCAGAAAGGCGAGCAGCCAGAGTTGCCAGTCCCGGCGGTCGATTGACGCCCAGACCGTTTCTGAAGACGGTTCCTTCGACGGCAGATGTTGGTTCGGACCCATGGTCAGGACCGATTTCCGTCAAATGTGCGCGGAGGAGAATTACTGGCTAACATTTCCACCTCAGATTCCCAATCTGATCTTTCGTGTGGCACCAAAAGCCAACAACTGCCGGACTATATAGTCTCTGTCGCAGCCAGCCCCAGTCTCAACCAGAATTTCCGTTTTCAGTTTTCGCACGACCGGTAAGGTACATCCGAACACCTCTGAATTCAAGGTATAGTCTAGTTTGCAGTGCTGGGTGCTTCCACGAACGACGGAACGGGTCAGTCTTACGTTTCCGGAGAATCCCAAAGCCCGTTGCCGTTTTTCCGACCTTGTCCTCAGACACTTTTTCCTTCCGCTGCCTCCCTCGTCGATGAAATCTTCTGAGGTTTGCGGCTCGCCTGTCCCGCTGGCGATGGTAGCGCCGCGATCCCCTGCGTTCCGACCCGCGCTTCCACAACATCCTGCGCCGCATGAATTTGCCGGAGTAGGTCCGCCCCAGTTGGGACGGGCGCGATCCAATCCAATGCCGGGCTGAATCTCGGCTGGACATGCGGCGTGAATCTGCCCCCTGTAGGCTCTTACCACACCTCACATCGCAATGACTTCCCTCTCGCTGCCGACTAGTAGGAGCGTCACCGACGGGCTACCCCAGCAATTGGACAGAAGGTTTCGCTTGACCTGCGGCTTGTGTGTAGATACGATTCGGACGAGCTAAGGTATACTAGTACTACTACGTTAGGTTCGTTTTGATCCGACATGCTCCCAGCACAGGGAATGCCAGCTTGTGATCCGGTTTTGCAGCCGTCAAAAGCTGTCAAATCGACGCTCATCTTGTGGACGGTAAAATCGCCCTTTTCAAGAATACGTAACGTAGTAGTACTAGTATCTAATGATTTAAGTAAGCGTACTTATGTTTGAGACTGACCGGGTGCACATAACGCTTGGTCCATTCGAATGGGACGGCCTGGGCATTATAGACCGCGATGAACGCATCGATCGCCCGCCGCAGTTCTTCGACACTGGTGAAGCTCGCCCCGCGCAGCGCCTGTCGCGTCAGGATACTGAACCAAACCTCGATCTGGTTGAGCCAAGAAGCGTGCGTGGGCGTGAAGTGAAAGTGCACCTGGGGATGCCGTCGGCGCCAGCCATCCAGCTTGGGCTTGTGCGTGCTCAGGTTGTCCAATATGACGTGCAACTCCCGCCCCGGATAGGCCGCCACAACCTCGTTCATGAACTGCAGAAACTCCTGCCGTCGCCGCCGGTGGAAGTGCCCGGCCTTCACCTGCCCGGTGGCCACTTCCAGGGCCGCAAACAGGGTCGACGTGCCGTGGCGCTTGTACTCGTGGTTAAAGCCCGACAGGGCCTTGCCGTTGGGCAATCGCAACCAACCCTGCGCCCGTTCCAGGGCTTGGACGGCCGGTTTCTCATCCACCGACAGCACCACGGCGTGTTGCGGCGGGTCGAGATAAAGGCCCACAATGTCGGCGGCCTTGGGAGCGAACTGGGGGTCCGTCGAAACGCACCAGGAGCGCCGCCGCTCCAGGCTGATCCCCCGGTGGCGCAGCACCGCCCAGACCCAGTCGGCGGGCACCTTCAAGGCCTCGGCCAGCAAGCGACCGTTCCACCGCGCGTAGCCCGCCGGGGGGGGCGTATCCAGTCGCTCCAGCAGGCGCTTTTCATACTCGCGGCCATACTTCACCGGTTGGCCGGGACGCGGGGCATCGAGCAGGCCTCGACAGCGCTGGGTGGCAAAACGCTGCCGCCACTTGCTCACGCGGGCTCGGCGACCACCCAGCCGCTGGGCGATCTGGTCATTGCGCTGACCCTGCGCGGCCCACAAAATGATCTGGGCACGCTCCGCCAACGCCCGCGGGGTCCGATGCCCCCCACACCATTTCTCCAACTGCGCAGTTTCGCTCACGCTCAAGGTAATCTCGATGGCTCTCCGGCTCATGGCCGGAGAGAATACATAAGAACGCTTATTAAGTCAAATACATACTAGGGCATTCACGTAGTCGGTAGCTGGTTTGAACTGTGCGCTTTCCTAGCGCGCAGTATTCAGGTTGAATTACAGACCTCTACACTCGGTGAGAGGTGTACCATGCCGGCCTACACTCACTACGAGCTTCTGGCGTCTCACCTGATGCGTCCCAAGAGGAAATCAGAAGCGCGTTTCGACAACTCGTCAAGAAACATCATCCGGACTTGACGCCCGGCTTAGAAGGTAGCCGGTTAAGGGCGATTGTGGGCGCCTATAGGGTCTTGCGGGACCCTCAGGCCCACAGGACTTACGACCGCGAAGTTCGCAGAGCCGATGACAAGACACGATCGTCCAGCTACAGGTCTTCAGCGTGGGGCATGGATTAACTGTCGTCAGGTTACAGAAATTCTGGTTAGCTTATGACCAAAGAACAAACAAAACCAAATTCTGGAGGAGTAGCAATGCGCATCGGCTTGCGTCTGCGCAAATTGCGGGAAAAGAAGGGGCTTTCACAAGTCGATATCGAGAGGACGACCGGTCTTCTCCGCTGCTACACATCCCGGGTGGAAAA
>JBEKUI010000205.1:0-8730 GCA_049515175.1 Terriglobia bacterium | reverse complement strand
ATCGCCTCTGGGGAAAACGGCTGGGTTTTGAAGTATGAATGGGCACTTGTGTCCCGCGGATTCAGAAACTGTATCGGCGAGCCATCGTAATTGGGAACGTCTACACCACTAGTTCCCACTAGGGAATGGTCGCCCGAAGCGCTGAGCGTGACCGGCAGGCCGGTGGTGAAGCGCGTGATACCTGCAACTCGCCAGCCCTCTAGAAATTTCCCCATGACTGCACGTGTGGTCAGACGCTGCAACGGCAAACTGTAGCCGTAACTCATCACGAAGTTGTGGGTCATATCGAAGGCGGAAAGCGCCTTGCTAAGGCGGTTATTGAACGGATTGATGTTTGAATCGACCCAGTTCGAGGAGTTGTCCATTGCTTTTGACCAGGTGTAGGCGGTCAGCAGCTGCAACGGACCCACCTTTTTCTCCACGCTCACTTCCATGGCGTCGTAGTTGGAGTTGCCTATGGTCGCATTGTAACCATTGTCCATGAAGTCCAGTAACCCCCGTGAGGCGAATTGACCTGAAGTGATCGAATAAGGACGCGTTCCGAAGGCATCTGTACCAAGCGTATACTGGCCGTCGCCATTCAGGTCGTAGACCTGGTCTTCGCCATTGGGGCCGCAGGCTTCCCCAGCCCTCCCCTGCGCCGTCAGGATCTGTACGATTTGTAAACAGCGGGCGGCGCTGCCTGGATTGGACGACTGTGCCGCGAGCAAGTGCCGGCCGCGTGTGCCGATGTACCCCATCGTAAGAATGGTCGACCTGGCAAGTTCCCGCTGGACTGTAAAATTCCAATGCATCACCCGAGGCACCACTTGATCCAGCGCTACACCGGGTGAGCCCGCGATGGGCAGGAATGTGCTCCAGTCAATCTTGCTTCCTGGTGGGGCGGGACTCCACGGAAAATGTTGGCCGGGGTCGTTGCCTCGCCGGCGATCCTTGTATGGTTCCTCTAAGTAAGTCTGAGTGGGGACTACATAGTAGAGTCCGAACGGTGCATCGCCGATCGTGTAGAACGCAGGCATGTCTTCCATAGCAGTGTAATACATGCCAAAGGCCGCCCGGATGCTCGTCTTACCTGGTCCACCGAAGAGCTTCCCCAGCACCCCGTCCTTGAAATCCGGACTGTAGGCAATCCCCAGCCGGGGAGCGACGTTACCGTAACGCGTGGGGGCAATGGTACTTGGTATTCCCGGATCACCAGGGTATACCCATCCGGTGGGCGACCCTGGATATACCTTGGAATTCAGCCCCCAATCAATAACATTCAGCCTATTCTGTGTTTCATAGAAGGGTTCGGTTATATCCCAGCGCACTCCCGCATTAATGGTAAAGTTGTGTGTGAGCCTGTAACTATCCTGTGCGTAGGCGCCGAAGTACTTCGAGCGCGTGAACATTGTGGAATAGCTCTGCTGATGGATATCGTCCGGCGCGCCGAGTAGGAAATCGGCGAAGGAGTTGCCGGTCTCATTCCCATAAAAAGCGAAATGACCGTCGGGGGAGGAGATGTTGTACTCGTTGACCTGAATAGACCGAGCGTCAACACCAAATTTCAGCGAGTGCCTCCCGGCAATTTTGGAATAGTTGTCGGCTACCTGGTAGGTGTTATTTCTCTGGTTTATGTTGTTTTCCGCCAATCCGAAGGTGAACCCGTATGCACCGCTGATCGCCAGGATCGGCAGGCCCTCCACGGCAGGAACTGTGGAAATCAAACCTAGCGCGTCTTGCCCAAAACCGAAACTCGACAATTTGCCCAGGCCCTCTCCAGAAGGCTGGTCCTGCCAAATGTAGAGCCGCGTATAATTCAAACGGAGTTCGTTGACTGCGGTAGGGCTGAGTGTCCGCGTGTTGCTGATGTTGAGCTGCTGCGCGCGCGTTGGAGTGATTCCCGGAAAACCCGGCACATTGGCCTGAGGATATGGATCGTCCAGGAGGGAGTTGTCGTAGTGGTAATAGAAGGACCAGTCGCCGGCGCGTTTATTGTTTAGCGTGATGCGCGCACCGAATTTGTCGTCGCGTAAGCTTTCTTTCGCGCTCGAGGTGGAGAAGTACGGCGCGCCTGCAAGGGAGCCGGTGGGATTGGGGATGAACTTGAGGGTAGCTTTCGGAACCGGGCTCCATGCCGACTGAGGAATCATTTGGCCGGGGAAAACACACGTCCCTGCCTGCGCATCCGCGGTCGTGTTGCAGCCCGCGACCCAATATGGCTCGCCCGAATTCACTGTGTAGCCCAGACGCGTGCTGAGAGTTTCATCGAAACTGTGGTCTCCCGGTATGGTGTCGCCACGCACCGTGCCGGTCAAGGCCGGATAGCCGGTGACTGCAGTGTCCGAGAAATTGCCGGTCATCTCCCCCGTTGACGGGACGGAGATTATGCCGGTAGAAAGGCCACGCCTCTCCCGCGTACCTTGGTAATCCCCGAAGAAGAACAGCCGATCCTTCAGAATGGGCCCGCCTAAGACACCGCCGAACTGGTTCCGTTTGAAGACACCGCGCGCCGATCCTGGGATCTCCTGGCCAGTAACGACATCCGTCTTATCCCTGTCGAAGAAGTTGCGCGAGTCCAGTTTGTCGTTGCGCAGGAACTCAAAGCCTGTGCCATGCAATTGATTGGTTCCGGTCTTGGTGACCACATTCACAATCCCGCCGGCGAAACGGCCATACTCAGCGTCGAAGCTGTTGGTCAACACGCGAAATTCTTGGATGGAATCGAGAGTGGGCGCGACGGTAGCGCCATTGTTCTTGCTCTCCTCCACATCGCCCCCGTTCACCAGAAACGCGTTGGCAGTTTCCCGGTTGCCGTTGACCGAAAGTTGGCCCGCACCCAACTCACCAGAAATAGGTCGGTTTGTTACTGCCACGCTGGATGAGAATGGAACCACCCCTGCCTGCAATCCCATTAGGTCAAGGAAGCTGCGTCCGTTCAAGGGCAAACCGGTCATCTTCCGGTCCTCAATCACGTCCCCCAGTTGGGTGCTGCTGGACTCCACCTGCGCCGGGGCTGCAGTCACCGTTATTTGTTGCATTTCGGCCCCCACAACCAAGTCCACGTCGACGCGGAATCGCTGATTCACCACCAAATGCAGGTCAGACTGCACGTACTTCCGGAATCCCGGTGCCTCCGCCTCGAGCACGTAGCCCCTGCCTACAGGCAGCGCGAGAAACTCATAACCCCCGGTCGCGTCGGTTGTCACCTGGCGCCTCAGGCCCGTCCCGGGGTTGCGGAGGATAACCGAAGCTCCTGCAACCACAGCGCCGCTCGGGTCATGCACTGTTCCCCAAACCGACGCCGTGATGTCGGCCAGAACCGGCTGCGGCACCCAAACACATAAAAATGCCATTGCCACCAACGAGCCGAAAAGAACTTTCGCTCTCATAATGGACCCTTTCCCTTCAGTTTAGCACCCGCGCGCTTGGCCGCTCCCCAACTGATCGGCGCAACTTGCGCAAGCGCTTGTCTCAGAGAGATTGCCATTGCGCTTGACCCTTGTCAAGTGAAAAAATAAAACAAATATCGCTGGCCTCGGGTCTTCTTGAGCTAGAATGTTACCATGAGGAAGAGGACTGTGGCTCGGATGAAGGATGTGGCTGAACGCTGCGGCGTCGCGGAATCCACCGTCTCCCACGTGATGAACCAGACCCGCTTTGTCGCTCCGGAGACGCGCCGCAAGGTGCTGCAGGCCATGCGCGAACTGAACTACCATGGGAACGCACACGCCCGTCGCCTGGCCAGCGGCCGCAGTGATTTCTTCGGCCTCATCATCTCCGACATTGAGAATCCCTTCTTTCCGGGATTGATCAAGGGTTTTGAATCCGCCGCCTTGGAGCGGGGCTTCGACCTTCTGCTCTGTACTACCAACTACGACCCCGAACGCACCCGGGGAGCGTTCCGCAAGATGGTGGAGAACAACGTCCCCGGCGTCGCGGTGATGACTTCACGAGTGGACCGCTCCTTGGCCGATGTACTGATCACGCACCGCATAGCCTCCGTTTTCCTGGACGCTGAAGGGTCACGGGCGTTCAAGAGCAACATCCAAATGAATTACGCCAAAGGGGCGTGCGAGGCCATTGCCTACCTGTACAACCTGGGGCATCGGGATTTTTTCCTGATTGCCGGACCTCAGAACCGGCCGTCTCATCAGGCCCTCCGCAAGGCCGTTGAGCATGCTCTATTCGAGCGGGCCATCCTGTACCGGGGCGTGGAAGGGGAAAACACGGAGGAAAGCGGCGCTGCGCAGACACGCCGTCTCCTGAGCGAGAAGCCCTTCCCCTCTGCCATTCTGTGCAGCAACGACCTGACGGCCATCGGCGTCATGAGCGAACTGGCGAAGGCAGGCCTGCGCGTGCCGGATGATGTCTCCGTTGTGGGGGCGGACGACATCCGGTTCGCCCGTCTGACCAGTCCCCCGCTGACCACGATCCGGATCCCAAAGGAAGCGCTGGGTCGGCTCGCCTTCAGGACTCTCGAAGAGATGCTCGCCTGCAGCCGTCCCTCTGGTTTCGAGCGTACCGTCGATACCGACCTCATCATCCGCGGTTCCACCGGCCCGGTGCATGAGCCGACGGCAAAAGCCTCCGTCGGCTCAGACGCCACCGAAGAGGTCTTTCGATAGAAAATTGCGCAACCGATTGTACAAACCCCCTCCGCGCTGCAAAGCGGAAATCGAATAAAGAACGCTATGACCACGGTTTGATTTGTTTTTCTTGCTACTGATCCATCTGTTTTGGAACGCGAGAACCCACTCTTCAAGCTGGAAGAAGTAATGATCGTGAGTGCCGAACCCTTTTCAGCGTTTGTCAGCCTCCTAACAACACTGTAAATGGGGTGTACGTTCGATAGAAACAAGCGCTTGTGCCTGAGTTCATCGGTAGCACCCAATGTCTAAACTTGCGAGGTCCGGGAGGTGAGGTGGAGACCGACGCGACCGGGGCCTACGAATTTCAATCGGTGCCAGTCGGCAACGGCTGTACCGTCGAAGTAGACGCGCCAAGGTTCTAGAAGTCCATGCAATCCAAACTCCGCCTTCGGATTGACTAGCGATATCGGGTGGTCGTCACCTTGGTTGTCGGTTGCGTCACGCAAGAGGTGAGCGTAACCGCCGCGACTGTCGCGGTGGATTTGCAGCAGCCCCAAATCGAGCGAGGGCACAATGCACGCGCCCACGATGTCCAGTGAATGTATTTGCGGGAACTGGGTCAGAATTGCCTGGAGAGTCGCACTTCTGGCTGCTGTGCTGTGGGTGCCCGCAACAACCATCTGGGGCCAGACGTCAGGGGAAGTCTCCACAGATCTTCGTCAATGCGCCCGGAAGCACAACCGGCAGGGAATCGCGCTAGCACGTCAAGGCAACTACTTCGCGGCGATTGCGGATTTCAGGCAAGCGCTACAGTTGCGGTACGACTATGCTGAAGTGCACTACAACTTAGCTGTGTCTCTTGAGCATGTCGGTGAACTTGAATTGGCCATAGAATCCTTCCACGTTGCTGCTCGGCTCAGACCCAACTCATCAGCCATTCACCTAGGGCTAGGTTTGGCCCTGTGGGAACACTCCGATCTAGAGAAAGCGATAGGCGAACTCCGCGAGGCAACGCGACTTGATCCGGATTCTGCAGACGCCCATTACAATTTAGGGATGCTTCTCGCTCAAAGCGGTAGGCTTCAGGATGGGGTGCTCGAGTTTCGGAGGACTTTGCGTTTGAAGCCCGAACATGTGCTAGCCCGGACCCGCCTGGGCATAGCGCTGGGGACTTTGGGAGGTTACGACGAGGCCCTGAACGAATTCCGCCTCGCTGTCAAGTATTCGCCACGTGACCCTCAGGCCCACTTCAACCTTGGTCGGGGTCTGATGCAAAAGAAAGAACCTAAGGGAGCGTTGGATGAATTCGAGATCGCGCTGAAGCTCAAGCCGAATTTTGAAGCAGCCCGGTACAACCGCGCTTTGATCCTCAGGCAGATGGGACAGGCGCAAGATGCTGCAAGGGAGACGAGCGAGATCGCGGCGCTCAGCCGATTTCGAGCAAATTTGTCGCAAGTGAAGCTCCTGATTGCCTCTGCTTCTTCACATCTGGCGAATAGCGAGCCGGATCTCACTTTGGAAGACGCGCGCGCCTCCCTTCAGCTTTGGGACGAGAATCCAGTTGCCTATTACTTAATGGGCCTTGCTTGGCAACATAAAGGAGACGCAAAGGAAGCTCAAAGTAATTTTGAGAAGGCCATCCATCTGAAGCCTGACTACGCGGCCGCTTACAGCAGCCTAGGGGTACTCCGCTGGCAGCAAGGTGATCGAAAGGGCGCCGTTGAAGATTTGGATCGGGCTGTAGCCATCTCGCCGGAGCTGGCCGACGCGCGGTATAACAGGGGGCTAGTCGCTGCACGTGATGGAGATTTCAACCGCGCGGTTAAGGAATTCAAGGAGGCGTTGAACTTGAATCCTGATTACTCGGAAGCCCGGCTCAACCTCGGCGTCCTGTTTCAGCAACAAAACCAGTTTGGGGCTGCGATTGCCCAATTTCGGGAGGTAACCAAGCTACGGCCCGACTTTGCAGAGGCTCATAACAATCTCGGACTCGCACTGTTCCAAAACGGAGATTTGAAAGAAGCCATACGAGAGCTTAGAGGGGCTGTCGAACTTAACCCCTTTTATGCAGAGGCCCATTACAATCTTGGTCTGGCTCTACGGCAGATAGGAAATCTGGAGGAGGCAGGCACACAGTTTCGACGCGCTCAGGAGTTGAACCCGGTCCTGAGCCCACCATAGCAGAGCCGGTCCCGACCGGTAGTGATGAAGTAACGACCGCGGTGGGCCAAGTAGTTTCCGGCTGTCAATGCAATTTGTGCATCGCCAGATGGTCGCTTTTGGTCATGTTTTTTTGTGGAAACCGGGTCATTTAGGGAGGGACCCAAGACTATGAAAACGGAGGTTCCTATGGTGCCGATAGTAAAGCTGATGGTTGGTGGGCCAAGTAGGGTTGGCGCGGCGTGGTTCGACTTGGTCGGAAAAATACCTGGGACTTGTGGCAAGGTCCCGTCCCGATTCCTGTAGTAAAAGGAATTGCGTATTCTCCTGAATGCCAGTCAAACAAAAACCCGAGAAGCCCCAACGGGCTATCGGGAACAAAAGCATTACGCCATGAAGAAACCTAGCCTGGATTTTCATGGAGGGGAGTCCATCTAAGAGCGGCGCATTCCCAAGTAATTGCCCTTGTTACCCGCGATTGAGGTTTGTATCGCGGCGATTCCGTCTGTGTCAGCACCGAGTTTATCTGCATTACTTAGCATACTCGTGCGCTGAGAGTTTCCATTTCACACTACCATCTTTATACCGTCCTCGCGCCGGCGGCCCTCGCCCCGCGAAACCACAGATGGTCCAGGATTGGCGGTGCCTCATGGGTACTGCGGGTTGTAGCCCGTGAGAAGACTTGACACGATATGGTTGGCCCTCGAATGCCGATCTGCGGAAGGGGGAGGAATCGGAAGTGATCTTCCGGCTCATCTCGTTCTCGGAACGTATCCACGGCGAACCCCCTCCACGGCACCTTTCTCGTAACGCAGAGGGAGGCGGCTACGATGCGGGGCGACCGTAGCCCCATCCAGCCTCACGAACTCCACATTGTTCGAGGAGAGGTATTCCACCAGCGTCGGATCTACCTGCGACGTCATTACGGCCACGACCGGAGCCTGGTTTTCCACCAGCTTCTGGCATGCACGCTCGGCGATTCCCGTGTCGTAACTTGTCCTGAAGAGCAGGATATCAAAACCGTGTTTTCTCGCGGTGTATTCCTAGGAGCCTGTCGGGGATAAGGGTTCTTCGACGAAGAATCAACAACTTACAGTCATAGGCATGTCGCTAAGTTGTTGATTCTACATACGGCAAAATCTATCTCCGACAGGCTCCTAGGACTTGATCACCCATGGAAAGAACAGGTTTTCGATATCCGAAACGAGCATGCCCAGAGAGTAGCTTCGGCTGCGTGCGAGTCCTTGCGCTTGAGCGTTCGCCGAGAAGCCCAGTTTACCCATAGCGAGGAGTACACGCGATTTCCTTTCCTTGGATACGGGCCTGGTGTTGTTGACTTCGTGAGACACCGTGGACTCCAATACGCCCGCTCGCCGAGCCACGTCCGTCATTGTGGCCATGCGCAAGTCCTTTCGCCGCTGCGCTATTCATTTTCCTGTTGAATATAGGACCCTTGGCGGCCCCACGCCGAATCAATGACAAATCAATATTGACTATGATTTCCCGTCATGCTAATTTCCTTGCCAGTATTAGAGAAAGCGCTTGCGCAAGAAGTTTTAGGCATGAATTACTCCGGTCGCTTTTCGGTTTTGTTTCTTGTTCTCTCCGCACGGGTCGTGTGGAGACCTTTGGTGGCCAGAGCTGATGTTACTTCTTCGATCCTTGGGATCGTCAATGATTCCACCGGGCATGCTGTACCGAAAGCAACCGTTATTCAGCACTTAGGGCTGACGCAGGAATAGATTCACAGATTCGGCGCGATGGTGTAGTTCCAGGTCGGCAAGGTCTCGTCCGGCTTGAGGCGCAGTTGCCAGACTAGCCGGGGATCTATGGGGACACCGGTTGCATAGTGACAACGGTCGAGGTAGGCAGTCACCGTCAGTCCCGTCCGCGTCTGCGTGGTGCGAATGAAGTTGAGCAGCTTCTGATAGCTGTCGAGAGGCTCCCCGGCCCAGTTCTTGGAGATTTCCGAGAACAGGCGATGCTCGATAGGATTCCA
>JBEKUI010000204.1:0-8742 GCA_049515175.1 Terriglobia bacterium | reverse complement strand
CGGAACAGCAGTTCTCCCCGGACGGGAAGAGGATTGTCTTCGCGTCGTCACGCTCGTCGGGCAACAGCGTCGAGATCTGGGTGTGCGACAGCAACGGGTCTAAGCCCGTCCAGTTGACCAACCTCGGTGGCCATGATGCCGGCACGCCCCGCTGGTCGCCCGACGGGCGGCAGATTGTATTCGACTGCGATGCAACGGGTACCATACACATCTACGTGATGAACGCGGAGGTCGGCCCGCCACGGGCCTTGAACAGCGGCGAGAAGTCGGAGGATGTGACACCGAGCTGGTCGCGGGATGGGCGGTGGATCTATTTCGCTTCTAACCGCACAGGCAACTGGCAAGTGTGGAAGACGCCAGCCGAAGGAGGCAAGGCCGTTCAGGTCACGAAGGGAGGCGGCTTCGCAGCTTTTGAATCTTACGACGGCAAAACCCTTTACTACGCGAAAGGCCGGGAAGTACGTGGGCTGTGGAAGGTGCCCGTGGAAGGCGGCGAGGAAACCCTCGTCCTTGAACAACTTGGGGCCGGACTATGGGGGTATTGGGGTCTAACTCAGGACGGCATCTATTTCTACAATGACAGAACGCACGCCATTGAATTCTTCAGCTTCGCCACGCGCAAGGTGACCAAGGTCGTCACGCCCGAGAGAGAGCCCGATTGGTTGAACTCTGGGTTAAGCGTCTCCCCGGATGGCCGGTGGATCCTCTATGCCCAGTACGACGTCGCCGCCAGCCACATCATGCTGGTGGAGAACTTCCGCTGGTGAACGGCAGTGAACAGTGGCCAGTGGACAGTGAACGGCGGAGAGCGTTCAGTTGCACTTAGTGGCCGCTGCGCCGGCGCGCGGGGTGGCACGGCCATCCTGGCCGTGATCGGTCCGGGGTTCGTTTAACGGTGAGCGGCGGCGAACTGGGCCGGGTTTTCGGCGAGCACCGGAGCGGGCTTCTGCCAGGAAGCCAGCAGCCAGACTTTTCCGTTCGGGCAGAGGTGGATGTAGAACGCGCGAGAGCCGTTCTCCACATCGTAGAAGGCGTCGCGATGCGGGTCGGGGTACGCTGCCGCGCCCGCGCTAAGCAGCACGCGGAGCTTCTCCACGATCCCCGAGGGATAATTCCGAAGATTGTCAATCCTTGTGTTGCCGTTCAGTCTGAGGATCATGGCGCCTCCTTTCCTTCGCGCGTTGCTGTCTTCTTCCTAATACGCAGCGGGTGCGGTTAAAGTTTCGCGACTTGCAGCTTCCCTCTGTCTCCGCTATCGAAATCTTCCCGCCCGGGTTCCGCTAAGCTCGGTCTCGCGCGGCTTGTTTCATTAGACGAAAGAAGCAGGTAAAAGTGTGCAGCGATTTTGAGATTTTCACTGCGCGGCCCCGGAAAAGTCCAATTGGATTCCACCTAGAGCAACAATTGGCCTGCCACGGGCCTCAGCGCCCCTGCACGGGAGATTGCGCAATGTGCAGATTCCGCGTACTCTGACCCTTCTCGTTCGCCAAGATAACGGAGGGCAACATGCCAACGATTCGATGGGTTCAATCGATTACTGCCGCCACGGCATTGCTCGTGCTGCCAGCTCTTTCGCGGCCGGTCCGCCCGCAAACTGAAAAGCCAAACGAAACCAAGAGAACGCTAACGATGGAACAGTTCGAAGACAAAGTGCGCGGTGGCTGGGCCGGTCAGATGATTGGAGTGACTTACGGCGCGCCCACCGAGTTCCGATTCATGCAAAAGATTAATGACCAGCCGCGCCACTGGAAGCCCGAGGAGCTGAAAGGCGCGCTCGATCAGGATGATCTTTATGTGGAGATGACTTTCGCGGGGGTGATGGACCGCCTGGGGCTCGGCGCGACTACGGAGCAATACGGTGAGGCCTTCAAGGACTCGAAATATCAGCTCTGGCACGCCAACCTCGCGGCGCGGCGGCTGCTGCGGCGCGGCGTGAAAGCTCCAGACTCTGGAAACCCGGCGCACAATCTCCACGCCAACGACATCGACTTCCAGATCGAATCGGATTTCATCGGCATGATGTGTCCCGGCCTGCCGCAAGCGGCGACGCGCTACGCCGAGCGCGTTGGGCACGTCATGAATTACGGCGACGGCGTTTACGGCGGCGTGTTTTTCGGCGCCATGTATTCCACGGCGTTCTTCGAGAAGAGCCCGCGCAAGGTGGTGGAAGCGGGGTTGGCGGCGCTGCCGGCGGAGAGCGTCTATGCGAAGGTGATTCGCGATGTGCTGAAGTGGTCGGTGGAAAATTCCGACTGGAAGAAAACCTGGCAGCTCGTCGAGGAGCGATGGGACAGGGACGATCCGTGTCCGGACGGCGCGCTGCGGCCGTTTAACATCGATGCCGCGCTGAACGGCGCCTATGTGGCGCTGGGATTGCTCCACGGTGACGGCGACTTTTTCAAGACCATGGACATTGCCATGCGCTCCGGGCAGGATAGCGACTGCAATCCTTCCAGTGCTGCCGGCATTTTGGGCGTGATGCTCGGTTACAAGGCCATCCCGGCGCAGTGGACGGCACCGCTCGCGCCGATTGCCGACGCGAAGTTCTCCTACACCGATTATTCGTTCAATTCGATCGTGAAGAGCACCATCGAGCGGGCGAAGCTTGTCGTTCGGGAGGAAGGCGGCAGCGTGAGCGACCGCGGGCTCGGCATTCCGGCGCAGGAACCGAAGCCCGCGGCATTCGAGCAATTTGCCCCCGGCAAGGTCGCGGAGCGCATCGCCACCGCCGACGCGCGCTGGAAGTGGCAGGGGGATTGGGCGAAGGTGGAGAAGCCGCGCCACGAACGCCAGTCGAAAGCCGCCGGGGCCGAGGCCACCGTGACGTTTGAAGGCACCGGCGCGATGCTTGTGGGCAGCCTTGACGGGAACCGCGGCACGGCCACACTCTACCTCGACGGCCAGCATTTGGCCACGATCGATGGCTACAACGACGATGGCCCGAGGGAAGGCGAAGGGCTGTGGGGCAAGTTCGACCTCGCGCCCGGCCAGCATACCGTGCGCGTCGTGGTGGATGGCAAACCTTACCCCGGCTCGAAGGGTGACTGGATCAGCCTGCAAGACCTCATCGTGTTTCGCAAGTAGGTGCGCGCCTTCTTTGTAGAGTCGGATTTTCAATTCTGGAGGAAAAACAGATATGCAATATCGCGAACTGGGCCGGACAGGATGGAAGGTTTCGGAGATCAGCTTCGGCGCGTGGGCTATCGGCTCGCTGTGGGGCCCGGTGGATGATAACGAGTCGCTCGCAGCGCTTCACCGCGCCGTCGATCTTGGGGTCAACTTCATCGACACCGCAGACGTTTACGGCATGGGCCGCAGCGAGCGGCTGATCGCCCGGCTGCGCAAGGAGCGTAAGGAAACGATTTATGTCGCCACCAAGGCCGGGCAGCGGCTGTCCCCGCACACCGCGGAGGGCTACAACCGGCAGAACCTGACGAGCTTCATCGAGGATAGCCTGAAGAATCTCAGTACCGACTGCCTCGATTTGGTGCAGTTGCACTGCCCGCCCACGGCGGTCTATTACCGGCCGGAAGTGTTCGGGGCGCTGGACGATCTGGTGAAGGCGGGCAAGATCCGCTACTACGGCGTAAGCGTCGAAACCGTGGAAGAGGCGCTCAAGGCTATCGAGTATCCCGGCGTGCAGAGCGTGCAGATCATCTTCAACATGTTCCGCCTGCGTCCCGCCGAACTGTTTTTCAGCGAAGCCAAGCGTCGCAAGGTGGGAATCCTGGCGCGCGTGCCGCTGGCGAGCGGGTTGCTCTCCGGCCGCATGACGCGTGCGACCACCTTCGGCAAGGACGACCACCGCAACTTCAACCGTCACGGCGAGATGTTTGACGTGGGCGAGACGTTCTCGGGCGTGGATTTCGAGACGGGGCTCAGTGCCGTCGAGGAGTTGCGCGCCCTCGTTCCGCCCGGCGCGACGATGACCCAGCTCGCGCTGCGCTGGATCCTGATGTTCGATGCAGTAAGCTGCGCGATCCCCGGCGCCAAGCGCCCCGCGCAGGCCGAAGAGAATTTTCGCGCGGGCGAACTTCCGCCGCTCAGCGACGCCCAGATGGCCAAGGTTCGCGAGGTCTACAACCGCCTCATCCGCCCGCAAGTCCATCAACGGTGGTGATGTGTGTTGATGGGTCGTCCTGGAAGGGATTCTGGTTCCTTGCGGACTCCTCGGGACCCTCCCCGCCCGTCCGCGGCAGAGGACGGGAGGCGGACGGTCCTCTGGAGGGCCAGGGTGCTCTGCGCGTTGTGTGGGCTCACAGCGGGGTTGCTCGGGTTGGCCCCGTCTTTCGCGGGTCAAGCCGCGCGGAAACAATCCGAAACTGTCGGGGCGTCCCTGCGGGCGACGACCCGGCTAGTGCAAATCAGTGTGATCGTCCGCAATAGGCGCGGGGAGCCGGTCACTGACCTCCGACGCGAGGATTTCACCCTTTTTGACGGCGGGCGCGCGCAGGAAATCAGCGTCTTCGAGCGCCTGCCAGCGCAGACCTGGCATCGCGCGGTTGCGAGCCTTCCGCCCAATACCTTTTCCAACCGATTGGAGGTCACTGCCGGTTCGCCGGTGAGCGCCACCGCGATCTTGCTCGACGGTTTGAACACCCAGTTTGCCGACCAACCTTACGCCAGACGCCAGATTGTGAAGTTCCTCGAGCAGCTTCAGCCGATAGACTGCGTTGGGATTTACGCGCTGGGGCAAGGATTACGGGTCGTCCACGATCTCTCGAACGACCCTGCCGCATTACTCCAGGCCATGGCCGCGGACGGCAAGGGAAATCCTCCTATGATGCTGGAAGCCGAGGCCCCTCAAGCCTTCGACGGCTGGCGGGAATTCGATGCTTGGATGGAGGAAGTCAACCAGAACGTAGCGGACAAGTATCGGGCTGATCGTGCGCTGCGCACGATCCGGGCATTGCTGGCAATCGCTAACCACCTTGAGCGGGTACCCGGTAGCAAGAATCTTATCTGGGTGGCCGGCCGGTTTCCCTCCTGGTTCAGCCACCATACGGTTCCCCTCGTGGATTTGACGCGTCCGGGGGACGACAAATTCCAGCCGGAGATTGAGCGTGCGGCCCGGGCTCTCGGCGACGCCAATGTGGCCATATACCCGGTCGACGCGCGAGGTCTGGTGGCTCCTGCGGAGTACAGCCCCGATCGCGGCATGATCGATCGCGACATGCGTGGGTCAGGGTTCGTCAATCTGGGCGCCGCACGTGAACTTGCTGAGCGCACGGGCGGACGAGCCTTCTACAACACCAACGATATGCGGGGTGCCGTGCGGCAGGTGATCGATGAAAGCCGTGAAAGCTACGTCTTGGGCTACTATCCGAACCACGGAGAGTGGGACGGAAGATTCCGTGAAATCAAGCTGCAAGTCCATCGTCCGAGCGTGCAATTGAGTTGGCGGCGAGGATACTTTGCCTTGCCGGAAATTTCTCAGGACACGGTTCGGCTTCGAGACGCTCTTGACGCCGCCATGTGGAGTCCCCTTGACGCCACCCGCCTAGGCCTCACTGTGCGCGCGAGCAGGGATCCCACGGGACTCGACATGAACATCGATCTCGACCCTCGCGATATTACGCTGCGACGTGAAGAGGCAAGGTGGAAGGGGACTGTCGATCTTATGTTCGCGCAGTTTGCTCCCGATGGAAGTCGCCTGGAGATAAGCTCGAAGCGGATCCGTCTCGATTTGGATCAAGTGACCTATGCCACGGCCAGCGAGAAACACAGCCTCGCCCTGAGCCAGGGCCTGGAACTAGCCCCAAGGGCAACACTACTCCGCATCCTGGTTGGAGATGTTGAGTCGGGGGCACTCGGCTCCCTGAGTCTTCCGCTGAGCCGGATCAGCGCGGAGCGTCGTGCCCCCTGATTTCCTATGCCGCGGGCGGATGGTCGAGAATCGCTTCCGCCTTGGGATCGTAGTATAGGCGCTTGCCCTCCCAGTAGGACCGCGCCGTCATGATGCAGACGACGGAGTGGCTGAAGCCGTTGTGCACCGTGGCGTGGGGCTGCTGGCGGCTGCGCAGGCACTCGAACCAGTTCTGCATGTGGTGCAGGTCCTCGTCGCCGATGCCCGTGGGCGGCAGTTTGGTGTCCCCGGGCAACAGGACATCCTTCTTGCTGCGTTTTTCGTAAACATCGGGATCGTCTTCGTGCACGCCCTTTTCCTCGACGAGCTCGTAGCGCGGGCTGCCCTCGCCTCCGATATTGACGAGCGTCGCCTTTTTGCCCATGTAGCGCGAGAAGCTGGGCGCGTCGTTGCCGAAGCTCGTCGAGTAGCTCACCAGGAACCCCTTGGGGTAATCGAGCAACACCTGGAAGGTGTCGGGATTCTCGCGGCCGTCGTGCCAGGCGAAAATACCGCCATTCGCCACGACCGACTTCGGGAACGGGTCGTCCATGAACCAGTGCACGAGATCGATACCATGGCTCAGCCACTGGTCGGCGATGCCGCTGGAAAAGTCCTTGTAGAGCCGGAATTCAAAATAGAGTTGCGGGTCGAAGGGGCGGTCGGGTTTGGTCATCAGCCACTTGCGCCAGTTGGTGTCTTCCTCCCGGATCTGCTTCACCTGCGGGCGACCGCGCCAGCGCGGGCCGTGGTAATTCCACACCACTTCCACCTTGCTGACATCGCCGAGCACGCCGGTCTGGACCAGATCGTGCGCGGTGCGGGGGTAGAGCTCGCTTCGATGCTGCGTGCCGATCTGCACGATGCGGTTGCGCGCGAGGACGGCGTCGCGCGCCGCCTTCACCTCCTCGAGGACGTTCCCCATGGGTTTTTCGCAGTAGGCGTCCTTGCCACTCTCGGCGACCATCTTCAGGACGGGCGAGTGAGAGTGTTCGGGAGTTGAAATGAACACGGCGTCCACATCCTTGAGCGCCAGCAACTCCTCGGGCTCAGCAAAGGCTCGCGGCGCGCGCCCGTAGAACTTCTCATTGATGGACGTCGCCCGCTCCCGATTGACCTTCCAGAGGTCGCACACGGCGGTCATTTCCACGTTGTGGTCGCTCTTCAGTCGCGAGGCAATCCAGTCGAGTTCATGCCCGCGATTCCCGACGCCGATATGCCCGAGTGAGATACGGTCATTCGCACCCAGCACACGGTTGTAAGAAAGCGCCGTCGTTCCTACCGCGGCGCCTACCATCGATGCGGTCCGGTTCAAAAACGATCTCCGGTCGAGCTTTTTTGCGGATGATTGAGTTGTGGTCATTGGACTCCCCCTTTGTGAATGACTTCGAATGTCGGTTGGGACGCTACTTGCTCGGAATCTTCGGGAAGTTTCCCGGGACGATTCCCACGCCCTCCTTCACAGTAATGATCTGGTTAATGGGAACGTTGGTGAGTTTATCCACCGTGTCGCTCAGCCACGTGATTTCGAGAGATTCGATGGTCTTGCGCTGGCCGAGGCCGAAGTGAATGCGCAGGTCGTGCGCGGACATATAGCTCATTCCGCCCTTGGCCTGCTCGTACTGGGTAACGCCTTCCGAGACGAGCTTGAGTCGGGCGCCCGTGCCGTCGCGGGCGGACTTGGTTCCCACCAGCTTCACGGTGAGCCAGTTGTTGGCGTTCCCGCCGTCGTTGCGCAGGAGCTGAATATAGTCGCCGCGATTGAGGATGGCGGCATCGAGGTCGCCGTCGTTGTCAAAGTCGCCGACCGCGAGACCGCGGCCCACCGTGGGCTTCATGAAATCCGGCCCCAGTTGCTCCGAGACTTTGTCGAACTTTCCCTTGCCGAGGTTGCGGAACATCAGCTTGGGCTCCGCGTAGGAGACCTCGGAGTGGTAAATGTGAATGTTGTCGAGCATGGCGCCGTTGGACTGCATGATGTCCGGCCAGCCGTCGTTATCGTAGTCCAGGAATTTCATGCTGACCCCGCTCAGGAAGATGGCCTTGTTGCCGAGGCCCGCGGTGTAGGTGGCGTCGTCGAAGGTCTCGTCATGGTTGTTGCGGTAGAGACGGCTGAGCTCGAAGTCGAGGTGGGTCACATAGATGTCGAACCAGCCGTCACCGTCGATGTCGGCGGAGTCCGTGCCCATTCCGGCTTCGTACTTGCCGTCTTCGCTCGCCGCCACGCCGGAACTGAAGGAGACGTCGCGGAACGTTCCGTCGTGATTGTTGAGAAACAGAAAATTCGGCCAGGTGTCGTTGGCGATGAAGATGTCGGGCCAGCCGTCGTTGTTGAGGTCCACGGTGACGATGCCCAGGCCCTTGGCTTCCGGCACGCCGATGCCGGACTTCACGCTTACGTCGGTGAACGTTCCGTCGCCATTATTATGAAAGAGCTTGAGTTTTCTGCCCCGGTAATTGTCGGGGTGGCAGTAAGCCCGGTAGCCGGGACGTTTCTCGCCGCACCAGAGGTTATTCTGGGGCGACCACTGAATGTAATTGTCAACCACCAGATCGAGGTGCCCATCGCGGTCGTAATCGATCCAGGCGGCGGTGGTCGGCCACTCGCCCTCCATACCCACGCCGGCCTTGACGGTGACGTCCGTGAACGTGCCGTTGCCGTTGTTGTGGTAAAGGATGGCGCGGTTGTAGCCCATGACGTAAAGATCGGGGAAGCCGTCGTTGTCGTAATCGCCCACGGCGACGCCCTGGCCGTAAAGCCCTTCCGCGCCCACGCCGGCCTTCTCGGTCACGTCGGTGAAGGTGCCGTCCCCGTTGTTGTGCCAGAGCTCGGAGCGCAGCGGCCGCGACGGCTTGTACCATTCGCTGCCCGCCGTCTGCATGAGATAGAGGTCGAG
>JBEKUI010000203.1:0-8891 GCA_049515175.1 Terriglobia bacterium | reverse complement strand
CCGCTTACGCGGGGGTGACAACCTTACGCGGGAATGACGACGATGCTGGGCGGGGTCTTCTCAAGCATCTTCCGCCCCACTCACTTGCTGCGCAGTTCCTCGACTTTGGCGATGAGCACCTGGGGGTCGTAGATGGGTTTTTCGAGGTAGGCGTCGGCGCCGGAGGCGGCGAGCAGGCGCTGCCGGTCGCCTTCCATGGCGTGAGCGGTGGCGAGCAGGATGGGCAGGCGGCGCTCGCCCGAACGGGCGCGGATGAGGCGGGCAAGCTCGATGCCGTCCACCGGCCGCCCTTCGTAGCGGCAATCGCGCAACGAGACGTCGAGGATCGCCACCTCGACGGCGCCGTCGGAGACCAGCCGCAGGATCTCGTCCACATCCTCGCTGCACACCACCTCGTAACCGCCCGCACGCTCCAGTGCCAGGCGGTAGAACTTGGCCACCAGCGGATTGTCTTCCACAACCAGAATTCGAGGCATCGTCATCTACATCTGAGGTAGGGGCGATTTTATATCGTCCGTCGGCTGACGGACGGCGTGAAGCCGCCGCTACGCCGGTCCGGGGACGGCGGCCGCCTCCCGCGAGCCGCGCAGGAGTTGCGCCAGGCGCTCCAGGAATTGCTTGCCGTCGATCGGCTTGCGCCACACTTCCGGCTTGACGGTGAGGGAAGCCAGGCGCTCCTGCAATTCCGCCGGGTCATATCCCGTCACCAGGAAGCAATAGAGCTGGCGCGTGGTCGGCCCGCTGTGCAACTGGGCGATAAGGTCCGCGCCGTCCCCGAACGCCGCCCCGGACCGCTGCGGCATCGCCATGTCGGCAACCAACACCAGGGGCCGGAAGCGGCGCGCGGCATCGAGCGCGTCATCGGCGGTGGCGGCGCTCAGCACATAATAGCCGTGCTTGACGAGCAAGGTCTTCAGGAAGAGGCGGAACTCCGGATCATTGTCAACGAGGAGGATGCGCGCGCCCGTCTCGCGTCCTGACGCCAGCAGCTTCTCCCGGCCCACCACGTGCACGGCGTCCTGTGCCTGGCGGCTGAGGGGCAGGGAAAACGTCACCGTGGTGCCGCAGCCCTGTCCGGCGCTGAAGAGGCGAATTCGTCCCCCCATCATCTCCACCATTTTGCGGCTGATGGCCAGCCCCAGACCGCTCCCGCCGTGCTGGCGGGTAAACGAGCTGTCGATCTGGCGGAACTTCTCGAACAGGCGGCGCTGGCGCTCGACGGGAATCCCCACCCCGGTGTCCTGGACCTCCACTTCCAGATACCCGCGTTCCGGGTGGGCGCGCGCGCGGAGGGTGATCCAACCCTGTTCGGTGAACTTGACGGCGTTACTCGTCAAATTGATGAGGACCTGTTTGATGCGCAGGGCGTCTCCAGTGACCGGCGGCAGCTCCTCGGTCTCGTCGATGAGGGTGAGGTGTTTGGGGGCGGCCTGCACGGCCACCACGGCCTTGGCCTCGTCGAGAATGGGGCGGAGGTCAACCGACTGGAGTTGCATCTTGAGCTTGCCCGCCTCGATGCGGGCGATATCGAGAATGTCGTTGACGATGGTCAGCAGGTGCTCGCCGCTGCGCAGCACGTCGCCCATAAGCTCGCGCTCCTCTTCCGGCGTCTCACAGAGACCGTCCAGGACCAGGCGCGTGAAGCCCAGAATGGAGTTGAGCGGGGTGCGCAATTCGTGCGAGGTGGTGGCCAGGAACTCCGTCTTGACGCGGGAGAGTTCGGCGAGCTCGAGGTTGGCCTGTTCCAGCCGCCGGTTCAAATCGCTGAGGGTGCGAATCGACTCCTGAAAGTAGGAGTCGCACAGCAGGTTGAGATCGAGGTTTAGAACCTTGTCGAGGGCACGCCGGGTTCTCTCCAGGCGGTCCGGATCGTTGCGGATCTCGGAGGCCAAAGCATCTTGCAGGCAATCGCGAATCAGCCCCATCGAGCTGATCACGTACCGCTGCGGAACCCCCACCTTCACGTGGTGCACGCCGACCCGGAAGCGCTCGTCGGCGTACTCTGCGTCGAACGGCCCGGCGAAGAGCCGCCGCGCCCAGCCCTGCAAAGTTACTTTCAGACGCTCGAGTTGCGCCTTCCCGCCGGTAATGACCCGAAGGGCGTCGGGATGGAGGACGATCTGGTCGTAAAAGCGGTCCGCCATGGCCGGCAGATGCCGCTCCACGGCCGGGGCGACGGCAGCGAGCGTACGAGCGTCTTCGTCCGTGAAGCCCACATAACGCTTCATTTCCTCGAGAAAGGTCTCGCGCGAGTTGGTCACGGGTCGGACCTTGTGTTAAAATTCATCATTGAAGCCCTGGCCGAAGTTAGCATCTTAGCACTGGACCCGATGCTCCTGAATCGCCTTTTCCGTTTTCCGCCGACCTTCGCCCAAAACCTGGGGGTACTAGGGGTCTCTCTGGCCGGAATCGTAGCCCTGCTGGTCTATGAGTCTTACCAGGAGGGCCTGACCCTCCGGAGCGGCATCCTGCTTGCCCTGCTGGCGGGGCTCTCGGCGGCCACCGGCATGCTCATCTACCAGGAGCGCCGGGCCTGGGTCCTGTTGCGCGACCTCCGCTCGGCTATCGCACGCATTGCGCCGAACTACGCCCGGCTGACGGCCGGCCTGCACGCACAAACCGGCACCGAGGGACTGGAGAAAGAAGTTCGCACCCTGACGGACCGCTGGTCGGAGTTTTGCCAGAACTGCCAGCGCCTCCACGATTCGGAAATGGTCCACGCCGAGCACCTGGCGACGCTGGGCGAACTCGCCGCCGGCGTGGCGCACGAAATCCGCAATCCCCTGGCGGGCATCGCTGGCGCCATCGAGATCATCACCAAGGACTTTCCCAAGGACCACCCCGACCGCGAGGTCCTGGAAGACCTCCGCCAGGAAGTCCGCCGTATCGAAAAGACCTTGAACGAATTGCTGGTGTATGCGCGCCCCAAGCCGCCGCAATTGGGCCAGACCGACATCAAGGAAACGATCGCGCGCACCCTGCAACTTGCCCGGCAGCAAACCGGCAGCCGCAAGATCGAGTTCTCGATTCAGATCTCACCCCAAATCCCGCCTTTCATGGCGGACTCTGAGCAGGTTCATCAGGTGTTGCTCAACCTGGTGCTGAACGCCATCCAGTCCATCGAGAAAGAGGGAAAAATCACCATCGAGGCCGCTCTCCAGGAAGGCGATGGCCTCAACCGGCTCGGCTACGTGGCGATTGGCGTGACGGACACCGGGCAGGGCATTCCGCCCGAGCACCTGACCCGCATTTTCCGGCCCTTTTACACCACCAAGCGCGGCGGCACGGGCCTGGGGCTCTCGCTCTGTCGCCGCATCATCGACGCCCACGGTGGGACGCTCCTGGCGGAGAGCGAATTGAGGAAGGGCAGCCGGTTCACCATCCGCCTGCCCCTGCGCACCGTGGCGGAGGAAGTCAGGCCCGTTCATGCCTAATGAAAGAATTCTGATTGTCGACGACGAGAAACTGATCCGCTGGTCAGTACGCCGCCAGCTCGAGGAGTGGGGCTACGTCGTCCTGGAAGCCGAGAGCGGCACGGGCGGGCTGGCGCAGATTCGCGCCGAGAGCCCCGATCTGATTCTTCTCGACGTGCGCCTGCCGGACCTGAGCGGCATCGAAGTCCTGCGCGAAATCAAGCAGAACAACCTTTCCATCCCCGTCATCGTGTTTACTGGCGACCCGCAACTGGACGACATCAAGTCGGCCATCAAACTGGGCGCGCTGGACTTCATCAAGAAGCCCATCGATTTTGATGAGTTCCAGATTACCGTCGCCAACGCCATCGACCGCTCGCACCTGCGCTCCGAGCGCGACAGCCTGCGCGAGGAAGTGAAGCGCCGCTCCGGCTATCACGAGGTGATTGCGCGCGCGCCCCGCATGGTGGAGTTGATGGGCTTCGTGCGCAAGGTGGCGGCGAGCGAAGCTTCCACCGTCCTCATCCAGGGCGAGAGCGGCACCGGCAAGGACTTGATCGCCACGGCGATTCACTACGAGAGCACGCGCGCCGACAAGCCCTTCGTAGCCATCAACTGCTCGGCGATTCCGGAGACGCTGATGGAGGCCGAGCTGTTCGGCCATGAGCGCGGCGCGTTCACCGACGCCAAGGCGCAGAAGAAGGGACTGTTCGAAGTCGCCGACGGGGGCACCCTCTTCCTGGACGAAATCGGCGAGATGTCCACCTACCTCCAGGCCAAGCTCCTGCGCGTGCTGGAAAACCAGACCATCCGGCGCATCGGCGGCGTGAAGGATATCGGCGTCGAGGTGCGTGTCATCGCCGCCTCCAACCGCGACCTCGAGCAGGGCGTGCGCGACAACACCTTCCGCCAGGACCTCTTCTACCGGCTGAGCATCATCCCGATTTTCGTTCCCCCCCTGCGCAACCGCCGCGAAGACATCCTGCCGCTCACGGACTTCTTCATCGAGCGCTACAATTTCCGCTTCCGCAAAGGCCTGCGGGGGATCACCCAGGAGGCGCGCGATCTGTTGCTGCGCTACGACTGGCCGGGCAACGTGCGCGAACTGAAGAACGCCATCGAGCGCGCCATGATCCTGGAAGAAGCCGACTACATCCGGCCCACCTACCTCCCCATTCAAATCACCGGCCAGGCACCCGGCTATGAGAGCACGCTGCCCGCGGCGGTCCCCGACGGCGCGGAGCTGGCCGGAGCGGGTGTCGTCCCCACCAACGCCTCGTGGCGGCCCCTCACCAACGGCAAGATGATTCCGGTGCTCGAATTGCCTAAGGAAGGGACTTCGCTGGAAGAAGTGGAAAGAGAGCTGGTCGGGCTCGCCCTCCGGCAGACCGCCGGCAACCAAACCCACGCCGCCCGGCTCCTCGATATCTCCCGCGACGCCCTCCGCTATAAAATGAAAAAGTTCGGGTTTGACTCCGATTCCCCGGAAGCGTGACGCGCCGGCTCATTCGGCTCCCAGCGCACCGGCGAGCGGCCGCGCTCCGCGCGGTTTGCGAACCTTGGCGGCACCCGCCGCATCGGATGGAATGTGTGCGGTCCCGGCGCCCGCCGCGTGCTGGTCTGGGCGCATACGAATCCACTGAGATAATTCAGGAGAAGCAATGGGTCTGATTGGTGACGAAGACGCGCAGGAAATCCGCGAGCGGCTGAGCGAGATGACAAATCCGGTGCGCTTGATTCACTTCACCCAGGAACTCGGCCTGGAATACGGCCGCGAGGCCAAGCAGTTGATGGAGGAGCTGGCGGGCCTTTCCGACAAGCTCAGCGTCGAGGTCTTGAACTTCCAGCTCGACCAGGAGCGCGTCGCCGAATACGGCATCGACAAGGTCCCGGCCACCGTCCTCCGCAACGGCAAGGACCACGGTATCCGTTTCTACGGCATCCCGGCGGGACACGAATTTGCCACCGTACTCGATACCATCCTGGCCCTCTCCCAGGGCGATTCGGGACTCAAACCGGAAAGCCGGGAGAAACTCGCCGCCGTCACCACGCCGCTGCACCTGGAAGTCTTCGTCACCCCCACCTGACCGCACTGCCCGCCGGCCGTGCGCCTGGCGTATAGCTTTGCGATGGAAAACGATTTGATCCGCGCCGACGCTATCGAGGCGACGGAATTCCCCGAACTCTCTACCCAGTACCGCGTCTATGCCGTGCCGCGCACGGTTATCAACGGCGGCGCGTTTATCGAGGGATCGCTGCCGGAGAATTTCTTCTTGGATGCAGTGCTGAAGGCGGCGGCACCCGCTGGAGAAGGGACGAAATAATGGAGGGGCGAGGCGTTGCCTCGCCCCGGTCGGACGACCCCGCGGGTCGCCCCTACTTGTCATACCGCAACACGGAATGCACGTCGTAGCGGGCGAGTTTTTCGCGCCCCTTCAAAAAATCCAATTCAATCAGAAATCCCAGGCCGGCGATGTGCCCGCCCTGCGACTCCACGAGTTGCGCGACGGCCGCCGCTGTGCCGCCGGTGGCCAGCAAATCGTCGATGATCAGCACTTCCTGGCCGGGCGTGATGGCGTCGCGGTGCATTTCGAGCGCGTCTTTGCCGTACTCGAGGCTGTATTCGGCGCGCACCGTCTCGGCGGGAAGCTTCTTGAGCTTGCGCACCGGCACAAAGCCGGCGTTCAGCCGGTAGGCCACCATGGGCGCAAAGATGAATCCCCGCGCCTCCACGCCCACCACGCGGTCAATCAGCCGCCCAACGTAATGATTGGCCAGCGCATCGACGGCGTGATGGAGCCCCACCGGGTCCTTGAGCAGCGTGGTGATGTCGTAAAAGAGAATCCCCGGCTTGGGCCAGTCGGGCACTTCACGAATGTAACGCTTCAATCCTTCCACAAACCCTCCCGGAATTGGTTCATTGTGCCATTGGATCATTGATCCATTGACTGGGCCGCGTTGCCGGGTCCTTCAATGAGTCAATGGATCAATGAAACAATGGACGTATCTGTTTACCACATTTCTTCGATCGCGAATCTGGTGTATTTCTTGTCGACCGGCTCCGCGCTCTCCTGAACCGCGGTGACGTGCGACATGCGCGGCCCTTCGGCAAGCCGGCGGCGGAATTCCTCCAGTTGCGCCTCCTCGCCGATGGCGTAGGCTTCGACGTTGCCGTCCCAGAGGTTCTTGACGTAGCCGCGCAGGCCGAGCTGGTTCGCCACTCGCTCGGCGAAGAAGCGGTAGCCCACGCCCTGCACTCGGCCGGAGATAATATACTTGCGCGCGCTCGCCATCGGCCTAACTTTTTAGCACAAGTGGGCCCTCATAGGATGGGTGATTCTTGCAGCGGTTTGCCTATGCGCCTATGAGTCTCCGTGGCGCTTCACACCATGCGCGGGCCGCGCAGGACTCGGGCGGGCAAGAGGATGATGGCGCGAATCAGCTCCAGAACGCCTTCCGCGGCGATGCCGAGGATCCGGAAGGGAATCAGGAGGAGCCAGACCAGGGGATAGAGGATCAGTGCCAGAACGGCCAGCGGCCAGCACAAAATCAGCAGGATGCACCATAGAAGAAATTTAACCATGCTTCTCTCCTCTTGTCTCCATATACGCCAAAGCCGGCCTTCAAGTTCCGTGGCGTGAGGCGGTGGCGGCTGTTCGCAATAGTGAATTGTGAATAGTGAATTACAGACGGAGCCTCGCTAAGTCCCCGCCTTCACCATTCACTATTCTCAATTCACCGTTCCCGCTTGCGATCTCAATCGCGCGCCGTCGTGGTTGCGAGCTTGGCGAAGTTCTCGAGCGCGGCCTGGCGCCGGTCGGAGTCCCAGCCAAAGCGCCCGGCGAAGATCTGGGCGACGGCGGGCGCGGCCTCGCGGCCGGCGGGCGTGCAGGCGGCCCAGTTCAGTCCAGAGCGGCGCAGCAGGAAATCTTCCAGTGTCACCGCCATCTCGTGTCGAATCGCGAAGTCGACTTCCGCGGCGAGCAGCGTCGGGGTGCCTTGCAGAGGCTCGGCGAGTTGCGCGTGCTCGCGGATGGGCCCGAGCACCTGTGGCCAGCGGCTGCCGTAGGTCCGCACGATGCGCTCCGCCACCGTGCGCGGCACGCTGAATTCGGCGGCGGCGCGTTCGGTGGATAGCTTGACGAAGGGCTCGAACGGCCCGGTATGCCCGCCGGGCAGCAGTGTCTGCCGCGAAGGATGGCGGCGCGCGGCGATGCCCGGGTCGGGATCAAGCCGGTCCACAATCTCGTCCACGAGTTTCTCGCCCAGGGCGCGCGCGGTGGTCAGCTTGCCGCCGCAAATGGAGATGAAATTCGCTGCCCAGGGATCGCGATGGAAGCGGTGCTCGCGGGTATTGGCGGAGGGCCGCAGGCCGGGCTCAATCACCAACGCGCGCAGCCCCGCAAAGCTGCCGAGCACTTGGTCGGGCGTGAAGGGGCGGTTCAGAACGCGGTTGGCGGCGTTGAGCAAGTACTCCGTGTCGGCGCGGTCGGGGCGGACGCCCGCGGGATCGCCGTTGAAATCGGTGTCCGTCGTCCCCAGCAGGGAGAAGCCATTCCAGGGCATCATCAGGAAGATGCGCTGGTCGGAAGGGACGGCGGCGAAGAGCGCGTGACCGGCGACCCGCTGGGGCAGAATCAGGTGCGTTCCCTGGGTGAGCCGGATGGTGCGCGAACCATCGTAGCCCGGAACCAGCGTGCGCAGATGATCCACCCAGGGCCCTGTGGCGTTTACCCACCAGCGCGCGGAGATTTCGTAGCGCCGGCCGGTCAGGCGGTCGCAAGCCTCGGCGGTGACGACTTTGGCTTCGTGTCCTCCCGCCGGCGATTCGGAAGCCAGAGCGCGAATCTCGGTGTGATTCGAGACCACCGCGCCGCGCTCCGCCGCGTCGAGGATGAATTCCAGCGTCAGGCGCGCGTCGTCGGTTTCCGAATCGTGATAGATGGCCGCCGCGCGCAGGCCCTCAGCGCGCAGCACGGGAAGGAGTTCGAGGGCCTCCCGGCGCGAGAGCATCCGGTGGCGATCCGCGCGGCCGAGATTGCCCAGCAGATCGTAGAGCGCGAGCCCGGCGCGAATCTTGAGCGGAAAATACGGGTCACCGTGATAGATGGGAAGAACAAACGGCAGCGGCTGCGAAAGGTGCGGAGCCAATTCGCACAAGCGCCGCCGCTCCGTGCGCGCTTCGTGCACCAGCCGGAAATCAAACTGCTCGAGATAACGCAGCCCGCCGTGGATGAGCTTGGAGGAGCGACTGGAGGTTCCGCTGGCGAAATCGTGGGCTTCGATGAGCGCCACCTTCAGCCCGCGCAGCGTCGCCTCGCGCGCCACCGCCGCGCCGTTGATCCCCCCACCCATCACGGCGAGATCGAACTTCGTTTTCGAAAGCGCGCTGGGATTGCGTTCCATCTTCATCGCGGCGCATAACGATGCGCCCAGAAATCGTCACGAAAAGGTTAGCATACATTCGCGCGGCTATGG
>JBEKUI010000202.1:0-8927 GCA_049515175.1 Terriglobia bacterium | reverse complement strand
AAGCCTATTCGGCGCTCTACGAGCGCCTGCGGAGCTCCGCCTGAGCCCTATGATCTACCTCTTTTGGCTGGCATCTGCTTTCATCGCCTACACGCTGGGCGGCTACGCGACTCTGCTCTGGCTCATCTCGTGGATTCGCACGCGCCGCCACCAGCGGGGAGAGATCTTCCCGAGCGTCACCGTCATCGTGATTGTGCACAACGGAGCGGCGAGCATCATTCCGAAGATCGAGAACACGCTGGCCTCCGATTACCCCCCCGAAAAACTGGAAGTGATCGTCGGTTCGGACGGGTCCACCGACGCGACCTCGGAAGTCGTGAGCGCATTCCCCGATCGCAGGGTGAAAATTGTCGAAAGCGCGCAGTGGGTTGGCAAACATCACGTTCAACAACTCGCTCGCGATGTCGCCCAGGGCGAGATTCTGGTTTTCACGGACGTCTCGGTCCACGCCGATCCCCAGGCCCTTCGGAAGATGGTTTCACATTTCGCGGACCCTTCCGTGGGGGCTGTGTGCAGTGTCGATCAGATGCTGGATCGAAAAAGCGGCCGGATGGGCGAAAGTTTCTATGTTTATGGCGAAATGGGGCTGCGCGGGCTGGAGGCTAAGGTCAGTTCGCTGGTCAGCCTGAGTGGGTCGCTCTTTGCTGTACGCCGCTCCCTTTGCGACGAGTGGCACCATGATCAATCCAGTGATTTTTTCCTCGCCCTGCACATGGTTCAACGGGGTCTGAGGGCGGTTCTGGATCCGGAGGCGGTGGCGCAGGTCGGGGTCGTGCGCTCGGAACGCGCGGAGCTGACACGCAAAGTCCGAACGATCTTGCACGGCCTCGTGGTTTTCTTCGCCCACCTGGGATTGCTCAACCCCTTTCGCTACGGCCTGTTCTCCTGGCAGCTCGCCAGCCACAAACTCTTCCGCTGGTTACTTCCCTTCGCAGTGATTGCCGTCCTGTTTTCCAACTGCTTCTTGTGGAACGAGGGTTGGTTTTATCGAGCGACGCTGGTTCTCCAGATTGCCGGATATGCTGCGGGTGCAGCTGCTCACGTCTTCAAACGGGCAGGGCGCATCGGTTTGTTCCGGCTTGCGGGTTTCTTCGTCATGGGAAATGTCGCCACTCTGGTCGCCTGGTGGAAACTCTGTCGAGGAGAGAAGCTTGTCACCTGGGAGCCCTCCCGGCGGGGTTGATCCAAGCGCGTTGCTGGGAACGGAATCGTCCGCCTCAGGCTCCTCCCCAGGCGTGTGTCATATCGCTTCCGGCGACCTGTGGGCCGGTGCGGAAGCCCAGGTTGCGGCGCTGCTTCAGGGCCTGAAGGGCGCGGGCCGGTTTCGCCTCTCGGCGCTTATCCGGAATCCCGGACGCTTGGCAGAGGAACTTCGAAACTGCGGAATCGACACGACCATTATTCCTGAAAACGAAAAGGGGTTGGTTGCCACATGCCGAGAAGCCGCGAGGTTCCTCCGAGGAAAGAATATCCAGATCCTCCACTCGCACCGGTATAAGGAAAACCTTCTGGCCGGCGCTCTGGCTCTGCGGGGCCGAATTCCCTGCGTGGTCCAAACCCTGCACGGTATGCCCGAACCGCACAAGGGCCTGCGGCAGTGGCTGATCCGGAGCATTGACCGGACGGTTTCCCGATTCACGGTGGACCGAGTGATCAGCGTCAGTCCCGAAATGACGCAGCGGTTGCGCGGCACGATCGCGCCGCACAAGCTTGTCACCATCATCAACGGTATCGACCCGGCGCGAGTACGCTCCGGGCTGTCCGCGACGGAGGCCAAGACTCGCCTCGGAATCTCCGCGGACTGCTCAGTTCTGGGCGTGGCTGGCCGGCTCGAACCCATCAAGCGGCTGGATATTTTCCTGAGTGCCGCGGCGCGTATTGCTGCAACGACGCCTCGGGCCACTTTTGTGGTTGCAGGTGATGGGCGCGAGCGAGCGCGCCTGGAGAACCTCGCGGGGGCGCTCGGAATCCGCAATCAGGTTTTGTTTCTCGGCCACCGCAATGATATTTACGACGTGCTGCGAGCCTTTGACATTCTCGTGTTGTGCTCGGACCACGAAGGTCTGCCGATGGTCCTGCTGGAAGCCCTTGCCCTGGGCGTGGTGGTCGTCGCGCGGGCAGTGGGAGGAATTCCGGAAGTGGTCCGCCATGGCGAAACCGGAATCCTCGTGAAGTCGGACGACCCCGCCGCACTGGCAGCCGCGTGCCTGAAGGTCCTCGCCGACCCGCCACTACGGCGGCGGCTGAGCGAGGCGGGGGCCAGGTCGGTCGCGGATCGATTCAGTTTGGAGCGCATGGTTGCACAGGTTTCCGAACTTTATTGCACTCTGGTGGAGTCAGAATGAGATTTGTCTGGCTTTCCCAATTCATTCCTTACCCTCCCCGAGGCGGATCGCGCCAGCGCTCCTTCAACCTGATCCGGCATCTCGCCGCAGAGCATGAGGTCTGCCTGGCGATGCTAAACATGCTCGGGGAAGGAGCGGACGCGCTGGGTGAATACAAGAGGGAATTCGAGAAGTACTGCCCCAAGGTGGAAATCTGGGAGCCGCCTTACCCCTGGCGGGGCGCGCGCTGGTGGGCCCAACTGGCGGTGAGTCCCTGGGCTCATCACCACTATGCGGCCCAGGCGCTCTGGTCGCCGGAGCTGGAAGCGCGCTGGGAGAACCTCCTCCGTGCCAACGAAGGCGCGCTGGTCCACTTTGACAGCATCGATCTGGCCAGGTACTTCTCCGCTGCCAATGGCTTCCGGCGCGCCCTCAATCACCACAACTGCGAATCCGCCATGGCGGCGCGGCGCGCGGACAACGAATCCCATCCACTGAAGAAGGCTTACCTTCGTAATCAGGCCGTCAAGATCGCCCGGGCGGAGCGGGAATGGTGCCCGAAGGTCGAGGTCAATCTGGCCGTCTCGGCGCTCGACGCCGAACGGCTCCGCAAGGAGTGTCCAGGCGCCCACTTCCACGTCGTCGAAAACGGCACCGACTCGGACTATTTCTTCCCTTCGGATGCTCCGACCGATCCCAACACTCTGATCTTTGCCGGCGGCTTGAGCTGGTATCCCAATGTCTCCGGGATTCAGTTCTTCGTCCGCGAAATCTGGCCTCGGGTGAAGCTGCGCTTGCGCGGCGTCCGACTTTTTCTGGCGGGCCGAAGTCCCTCACACGCGGTCGTGCAGATCGCCGCGCGCGATCCCGATATCACCTTGATCGCAGATCCCGAGGACATCCGACCCTGGATTGGGAAAGCTGCGGTTTACGTCTGCCCGATTCTCGACGGCGGCGGGACTCGACTCAAGATCCTGGATGCGCTGGCCATGGGCAAGGCGGTCGTCAGCACGACCGTCGGCTGCGAGGGGTTGGACCTGAAGCACGAGGAGCACCTCCTGATGGCCAATTCTCCGGACGCCTTCACAGATTCTATCGCCCGGCTGTTCGTGGATCCCAACCTGTGCCATCGCCTCGGCGCCAGCGGCCGCGCAGCGGTCGAAAAGCTCTATAGCTGGAAAGTGATAGGCCGTCATCTCACCGAAGCCTATCTGTGTGCGAGCCTGCCGAATCGCTGCCCCAGTGAACCACTAAACCCCGTGTAAACCCTTGATGCCTTGCGCGCTAGCCCTCCCCGTGGGCGAGGAATCGGGGCGGGAGTGCTATCATGGCATACTGAATTTGCAGCCTTATGAAACAATCCGCAGGCATCTATATCGGATGGGTGGGAGAAGACAACCTGGGCGACGAGGCTCTGTGGGAGGTTTGCCGATCGACCTTCCGTCAAGCCCAGTGGATCCTCTGGAGCGAGCTAAGCTACCGCTATAGTGCCTCACGGTATTTGGCACACGCGAAACGCGACAAGCGCTACCTCCTGAGCGCGCTGGCCGAAGAACTGTGGACGCAACAGAAGACTCGAATGCTGATCCGCAAGCTGGCCCATGCCTGGGGTTCCAGTGGCGGAACCGAAGTCGGTATGCTGGGCGGCGGAACGCTCATCAACCGCGAGGACACCTGGCTGGACGCATACAAGGCGATTCGCCAGCGCACCAGGAGACCTGTCATGGTCCTTGGCACCGGGGTCGCCCATCCAGAATTGTGGGTCGCGGAACCCGGGTGGTTGGACAAGCGGAAGGAATGGGTGGCGCTGCTCGAAGAGCTTCCGCAGGTGGGAGTCCGCGGCCCGGTTTCCAAGCACCTGCTTGAGGAAGCCGGAGCCCGCAACGTCGTCATCGCCGGCGATCCGGCCGTGGCGTTGCACACACCGCTCTCAGGCGGGGCGCGTCCGGGGGAAAAGCAACAGCGGCCACGCCTTGGCATGAACTGCGGCTATTCCGGAAGGATGTGGGGAAATGCGAGCAGTGTCCTCGAAATCCAATCGTCGCTCGCACGCGAACTCAGCGCTCGCGGCTGGGACATTGACCTCTTCGCGGTGATTCCCTCCGAGCTGCAGTTCTGCGAGCGGGTTGCGAAGCAGGCAGGGTTGGATCGGTGCGGGATTGAGCTTCTGACTTCTCCCCGCGCCTTCTTCCATAAGGCTCGAACGTTTGATCTTGTGGTGGCTTTCAAGTTGCACGCGGGGATCCTGGCAGCCGCCGCCAATATCCCTTTCGTGATGTTAGAGTACCAGCCCAAATGCCGGGACTTCGCGCTGAGCATCGATTGGGAGCGCTTTACCATACGCACGGACAAGCTGACTGGCCCAAACCTTCTGGATTTGATTCTCTCCATGGGGGAGCAGGCGCCGGAGCTCCAGATCAAACTCTGCCACTCCATGTGCGCTTTGAGGGAGACTTTCTTCGCCTATTGCCGGAAGGTTGAGCCTTTCTTTCAGGCCTGAGCAGAATCCTTGGAGCAGGAACCCCTATGACTCAAGGACCAGCAAGCACCCTCTTCCTCTTCCACTTTCCCTCCAACACCGGCTATGCGCTCGCCCCCTTGGAACGAACCTTCTACGAAGTGGGGCTGGAGTTGGCGGGAGGGGATTCAGGAAGAGTGTACTTCGGCTACCCGGGCATTAGCACCGGCCCGCCGCGCAGCCTGCCCGCAGGTTTCACGAACTTAGTCAGTTTCGACTATGGCGACCGGTCGGCGCGCAACCATCGATACTTGGCGGATTATGTCCGAGCCCACGCGATCGAACTCGTCGTCATCTTCGACATTCAGCCCGTCCATCCGCTCTTCAAGGCGCTGCGCGAAGGGGGAGTGAAGACCATCATCGCCTATTGGGGAGCGCCGATCTGCCCGCTGATGCCGCGCTGGCGGCTGGCCCTCAAGAAGCTCGGCATCGTGCTTTCCCGATCCAAGGTTGAGAGTCTAGTTTTCGAATCTCAGGCCATGGCGGACTTCGCTCTCCGCGGACGAGGCGTTCCGCCCCGCATGATTGACATTGTCCCACTCGGCGTCGATACCGAGATCTTCAAACCGCTTCCCTCCGCGCATGTCTACAAGCAATTCGATTTTCCACGTGAGCGAAAGGTAATTGTTTATGCCGGGCACATGGAACGGCGCAAAGGCGTCCACGTCCTGGTCGAAGCTGCTATCGAACTGCTCCTCCGGCGGCGACGGGCGGACGTATGTTTCCTGATTTGCGGCAATCAAGAGGAGGAGAGTAAAGAGTATGAACGCATGTACGCCGGCCAGGGCATCGACCATCTGATCCGATTCGGCGGCTATCGGTCCGATCTGGCACGCATCTACCCCAGTTGCTTCTGCGGCGTGATTCCCTCCTCGGGTTGGGACTCCTTCGCCTTTGGCTCGATCGAAATGGCGGCGTCCGGCCTTCCGGTCATCGCCTCGCGGCTGCAAGGCCTGACCGACGCGGTAGTAGAAAACGAAACCGGCCTGCACTTTACCCCCGGGAACGCCCAGGAACTGGCAGACTGTATTGAGAAGCTGCTTGACGATCCCGCCCTCGCCGCCCAGTACGGAAGCAACGGGCGGAAACGCTGCGAGGAGGAACTCAGCATCGTGAAGCAGCGTGAGCGATTGCTGCAGGTTTTTCAAAAGCGCCTGAGTGCGGCCGGTTGAGAACGAAGATGCGGATTCTTGAGGCCAGGACGACTGACGACGCGCGGCGATGGCAAGCCTTTACGGAAGGGCTGTCGGCGGGCGAACACTATCACCGCTGGGGCTGGAAGCAGGTCATCGAAAACGCCTTCGAGTGGCCCACCTACTTCCTGATGGCGGAAGAGGCGGGCGAAGTCTGCGGCGTTCTGCCTCTGGTCTGGCAGAAGAGCCGCCTGTTCGGAAACTTCATGACGTCGCTCCCCTTCCTCAACGGGGGAGGAATCGCGGCATCCAGCCGGGAGGCCGAGGAAGCACTGCTGGCCCGGTCCATCGAACTGGCGAAGAGCCTGGGAGCGAAGCACATCGAACTCCGCTTCCGCCACAAGCCGAACCTAGCGCTGCCCGTCAAAACCAACAAAGTGGCCGTCACGCGCCCCCTCGCCCCGGATAGCGAAGCGACGTTCCAAGGCCTGCCCCACAAGGTCCGGACGGACGTTCGCAAGGCGATGAAATCCGGATTTGCCGCCGAGTGGCTGGGGCAGGAAGCGCTGGACGATTTCTACCGGATCTTTGCCATCAACATGCGCGAATTGGGAACCCCGGCCTACGGAAAGAACTTCTTCCGCGAGATTCTCTCCGCGTTCCCGCAGAACTCGGCGATCTGCTTGATCCGCCTTCACGGCAAGCCCGTTGCGGCATCATTCCTCATGGGCCACCGCGAAACGATTGAGGCCGGCTGGAGCGCTTCCCGCTACGAGTATCTGGCCCTGAAGCCCAACGTGTTCCTCTATTGGAGCATCTTCTGCCTGGCGGGCGAGAAAGGTTACCGGACGTTCGATTTCGGCCGCTCGTCGGTTGACTCTGGAACCTATCGGTTCAAGATGCAGTGGGGATCGCAGGAAACTCAGCTTTATTGGGCGTATTGGCTACCCGAGGGTGCTGAACTTCCCGAACTCAACCCCCAGAACCCGCGCTACCGCTTGGCGATAAAGGTCTGGTCGCAACTCCCCGTTGCGCTCACTAAAGCACTGGGACCGCCAATATCGAGATGCCTCCCTTGACTCTGTCTGCCCTTCTCTCTCTGGGGGACCGTGATGAACGCCATCGGGGGTGGGAAGCCAAACATAGGCGACTCTGACCGGTTATCTGCCGCACGTGGGTCGGAAACACGCCAACTTTGGTGCAACCTGACCAAGGGCCAAATCTTGTCGACGGTGAAGGGTTACTTTCGGTATAGTTCGCCAGTAGTTGTGGCCGATTCCGACGTCGGGGTAAATATGAGACTTTCCGCGGAGCCGAGGAGCATCCGTGTCGCCGCCTTGTCCTCACCAGAGGGGTTTTCGGGATTACCCGACGCCGTCTTGCGCGAACTCCGTAGATACTGCGAAATTGTCGCCGTCATCGATGGGTTGAGAATTCCCCTCTGGTTCCGCACTTTGACGGCCGCTTCAACTTTCCGTCCAAACCGGACAGACTGGGCCCGGCATTATCACTCTGCTCTGGGGCGCCACGTTAAACGTCCCCGGTCTCTTCTTAGTCGAATTAGTCACTGCGAACGGGAACTTGCTGCGCTCGGAGGCTCCTTCGACCTCGTTTACCAGTTCGGCGCGCTCTTTGGAGCCTTGAAAAGGCCATCCAAATGCCCACTGGTCATGCAAATCGATTTCACTACCCGATTGGCAGAGGAGTACTTTCGTGGCTGGCTCCCCCGGTCTTCGGACGAGACCCAAGAGTGGAATGCGCTGGAAGGAGAAATGTACCGCCAAGCCGACCTCATCCTGGTGACAACTGATCTCGTCAGAGCGTCGGTCATTAACCACTACGGTACAAGTTCCAGTAAAGTCGCAACCGTCGGTATGGGGGCGCATCTTGAGGAACTTTCCCAGGACTTCATGAAACAACAGAGCAGAGTGCTGGTCTTCGCTGGCCATGACTTCGACCGGCACGGCGGTCAGTTGGCATTAGAAATCTTCCAAGCCGTCCGTCGCCTTGTCCCTGATGCATCTCTCAGGGTCCTCAGCAACAGGATGGTCGATGCTCCGGGGGTCGAGAATTTGGGGGTTATCCCCAAAGCGCAACTTGCAGAAGTCTTAAAGGGCGCATCGGTGTTGTTGATGCCAGCATTCGTGGGCGGTTACCAGACTGTTACTGAAGCAATGGCGGCGAAATGCGTATGTGCCACCGCGAGCGGAAATCCTCATCTTCATGGGGTAATTGAAAACGGAGAGACGGGTCTGGCATTCCCGCGTTCGGAGCCCCGCGTGGCGGCTCAGCAGATTGTGCAGTATCTCCTGGAGCCCGCCCGCCTGCGAATGGTTGGCTAAAAAGCCAGAAAGCATGTCCTTGCCGAATGCACTTGGCCTTCCGTAGTGGCAAAGGTTTGGCGCGAGATCCATACTCGTTTCGCCCAGATCAAAAATTGATCTGAGACCACCCCACGAAGCCAGACGGGAGCGGTACCGGGCGTCGGAAGCTATGGCCCGACATAAGACGTACTGATGACCATGTCGTTCCAATACCGGTATTCATTAACAGGGTTGTAGTTCGTACGATCCGCCTGTCGCCCAAAGCTGATGACGCCAGCTCCCGTTGTAAAGCTCCCTCTGATATTGACGCCCGTCTGGTTCAGGACCTGCGTCCCGTTGACCCAGAATCTGACGGCCCCGTCGCTCGACCCCGGCGTGTTAAGCTGGACTTCTAGTTCCAAGCAATACCATTGATTGTAATTCAAGGTGCCGATATTCCAAAAACTAAACGCGGGCACCTGCACGTTTCCGTTTGTCGAAAACCTCAACGGAATCACGCCGTTCGCAGCGTCGCTGGTGATAAAGAACGAGTAGTTTGCCGTCCCTCGGATATCTTGTACCCACATTATCTTGCGTTGGATTCCATCCGCAGTCCCACCGGGTTCCGGGGTTTTGAGATAGACGTATC
>JBEKUI010000201.1:0-8978 GCA_049515175.1 Terriglobia bacterium | reverse complement strand
GAACACGCCGACACGTTCACATGCCCGCCTCCAACGTCTCATCGCTTCTTCCGTGCTGGCCCAAGCCGACTGAACATTGAGAGGAATCTCCAGATAAGAACGCACTTTTGCCGCGAGTTCTTCGATGGACTCACCCAAATGGGGTCGAACGTCTCTTGTGAAGATATTAGTTGCTGGGTTGGTGCCGGCGGTTAGCTCCCTAACAGACTCTTGAAATGCAAGTGCCTCTCGCAGCGCAAAACGCGTGTCCGGTGCAAGCGTGTCAATTTCCGATTCCGGTAGTGTCCTAAACTGACTGCGAGCGTCTTCTTCAGATGGTGGATTCGGGAAGAAGAAAATGGCGACAGGCCGCTTGTATACTCGATCGGCAAGCTCTTCGAGCTGGCGAAATGTTGGGGATTCACTGCCGGTTTCCCAATCAGCGACAACCTCCTCCCCCTTTTTGATGCGAGCTGCTACGGCAGGTAGCGAAAGTCCAGCTCGCTCCCTGGCCCAACGGAGGACGTCCGGATTCACAGCCACTGCTCGATCTGACATAGGCGTTCAGAGGACTTTAGAAGCGTACCACGCGTTGAACGCAAACGAAGAGCCGCGGACTTGAAAACCAAGTCCGCACTACAAAACCGCTGCGGGGGCTTCGGGTCACGCCGGATTAGAACGCCGCGTAACGCAAGAGTCAAGCAGAACAGTTGGCAGTTAACAGTTGACAGTTGGGGATAAATCTCCAATTTTCGGTTTCCGTGCCGCCCTCCTGACAATTGGCTGCGGGTTGCCCTCTGCCGACTGCGAACTGCTAACTGTCGACTGGCAACTGCCGACTCCCTCCCAGCGCGCTTGACGCCTGCGGGGGGCGTCGGCATACTCCAAAAGCGGGCGGCGATGAAATCCTCGCGACGAATTTTCCTCAAGACGGCTCTGGGCGCTCCGTTGGTTGGGACCGCGGGCCTTTCCGGCGTGCGCCTGCTCAACGCGCGGCCGTTCGGGCAGGCGCGGGAATTCGACAACCCCCAGATCATCCGCTACGACGCGAGTTGCTTCACGCTCAACGGGCGCGACACGTTCATCTACAGCGCATCGTTCCATTATCCGCGCTGCCCGAAGACGCTCTGGCGCGATCGCCTGGAGAAGCTCAAGCGCGCCGGCTTTAACACCATCGAGACCTACGTCTTCTGGAACTATCACGAACGCGCGGAAGGCCAGTGCGACCTGAGCGAGTTCGAGGAGTTCGCGGCGCTCGTCAAGGAATTGGGCTTCTTCCTGATTGCGCGGCCCGGGCCCTACGTCTGCGCCGAATGGCATCGCGGCGGGATTCCCGACTGGGTGGCGGCGAAGCGCTTCCCCCTGCGCTCGAGTCACCCGCAGAACCTGCAATGGTCGCAGCACTGGTACGGCCGGGTCTTGCCGGTGATTGCGCGCCATCAGATCACCGTGGGCGGTCCCATCATCATGGTGCAGCTCGAAAACGAATACGATTACTGGGAGCTCGACGCCGCCGATAAGAAGGAGTACCTCCGCACCCTCGCCCGTCTCTGCGATGGCGCCGGGATCAGCGTGCCCCTCATTACATGCTGGACGCGTCAGGCGCGGGAGAATTCCGACGCCGACATGGCGCGCATCATGGACACCTGCAATTTCTACCCGCGCTGGGATATTGCCGGCCAGGTCGTGCCCGCGCTCGCAAAACTCCGACAGGAGGAGCCCACTTCGCCCCTGGGTGTCACAGAACTGCAGGGAGGATGGTTCAGCCAGTTCGGCGGCGAGGCGGCGGGGAAGCTTTCTGTCGACCAGGAGGGCATCGACGCCGCCCAGTTCAACGCCCTCACCAAGACGGTGATCGAGCAGGGCGTGACCTTCTTCAATGTCTACATGGGCTTCGGGGGGACCAACTTTGATTGGGCGGCGCGTACCATCACCACCACCTACGACTACGCCGCGCCCCTGCGCGAGCCCGGCGGACTCTGGGAGAAGTATTACGCGGCGCGCGGTATCGGCGCCTCACTGGCAGTTCTTGCCGAGACGCTGCCGCGGGCGAAGGCCGTGGAGAAGATTCCGCAGTCCACCAATCCCAACGTCAGCGTCACGGAACGCGCCGCCGCCAAGAGTGGCGTCGTCTTTGTGCGGGAGAATGCCAACGCCGAGCAGCGCTTTAAGATGTATTTCCAGGACCCCTTCAGCCCCACCAAGCGCGTCGTCGCCGCGCCGCGCGAAGGCGAACTCGTCATTGGCGCGCGGGAGATGAAGATGCTGCCGGTCGGAATTCCCATCACCGGCAGCCGGCTGCGCTACACGACGGCGGAGGTGCTCGCCCACGGCCTACTCATCGACCGGCACTACCTGATCGTCTATGACGAGCCCGGCCGCGTGGCGGAGATTTCCGTTGCGACGGCGGAGGAACCCAAGATTCAAGGCGACTACGTTTACAACTACTGGGACCAGGAATATGAAGCGCTCGTCGTCGGCGTCCAGGTGGAAAAGACGGAAAAGATCCTGGTCATCAACAACCACCTGCTCCTTGTCGTGATGCCGCGCGCGCGGGCGCTGCAAAGCTGGACGGCGGAATTCCCTTCCAAGCTCATCCCCGGCGCGGAGGAACCCAAGCCCATGGTTGTGCCGTTCCTGACGGACGCGTACCAGTTGGCGGCGAGCGGCAGCACCAAGAAGATGGTGTGGGTGGAACTCGACTTCCAGCCCGGCGAGCACACCCTGACCATGCTTCTGCCCCCGACGCCGGCCAAGACGCGCGTTGACGGCGTTCTCGTCACGCCGCAGTACGAGCGTCCGATTCGCACCGCGCACCTGAATCTGAGCACGCCGCCGGTTCCCTATCCGAGTATCGCGCTCAATCAGGTTGAGACCTGGACGGAGAAGTTTGATCCCGCGGCGGGCGAGTGGCGGACCGGCCCGCTCCGGCCCCTCGAGGAATTGGGCGAGGTTCCCTACGGCTACGTCAAGTACCGTGGCCAGTTCGCCTACGCGGGCGAGCCGGTGATGTCGATCACGAGCTTTGGCACCGACTTCAAGCGCGTTTTCCTGAACGGCAAGCCGGTGCCGGAGGCTTCCAACGGTAGTATCAGCTTCGAGTTTTCGCTGGCCAAATACGCCGTCCCGGGCTCGAACCTCCTCGAGATCGCCTGCGAAAGTTTCGGAAGCAGTTCCGGCGGGCCGAACCTGGGCGCGCTGCGTGGCATCGACTCGGTGCGCTATGGCCGCAGCGCGCAGGACGTCTCCACAGTCGCCGACTGGAAGATTCAGCGCTTCCCGGCGGCCCGCCGCGGGCGAGAGATTGACCAAGAATTCTCATCTGGCGGTTGGAAGCCCGCAGACCTCAACGACGTTGCCACCTCGAAGGAATTGGTCCCGGCCTTCACCTGGTGCCGCGCCGAGTTTGCCCTGCCCAGCGCAGTCCCGGGATGGTCGGCGCCCTGGAAAGTCGCCTTCGAGGCCGCGCGCGACGCGCTCCTCTACCTCAACGGCAAGTTCATCGGCCGCTACGTGACCGCCGGCCCGCAGAAGGACTTTTTTCTGCCCGAGGCGTACTTCGTGACGGGCGCCAAGACGAAGAATATCCTGACCGTCATGCTCGCCTACGCCGACCATCCCGGCTATATCCGCACCCTGCGCGTCGGCCCCTACGAAGAATTCTCTGCCCACCGCACCCGCATTGAATTCGAATGGTAGGGGCGGGTTTGAAACCCGCCCCTACAGCCTGAACCCTACGTTTTCCTTGCCAGGCGGCGCGGTTCGATGTTAATTAATGGGAGTCTCCTTTTCTCGCTCTTTGTTTCAACACAGGCTATGAGCAAGAAACGCCCAGGCCAAGTCGTCGCCAACCGGACCGAGCTCGCTGCGAGCGGGCCGAAGACCGTTCGCCTGGCCATCGTGGGTTTCGGCACGGTGGGAACGGGCACCGCGAAGGTGCTGCTCGAACATCAAAACGAAGTCGAGCGGCGTTTGGGTTGCCGGCTCGAGCTGAAAACTGTCTGCGAGGTGCAGAAGAAGGATCTCTCGTGGCTGCCGCGCTCGGTCCATGTAACGTCTGACTGGAAGCAGGTGGTCGCCGATCCCGAAATCGACGTGGTCGTCGAGCTGATTGGCGGCGTCACGCACGCGCGCGAGGTGGCTGTTGCCGCCATCGAAGCGCGCAGGCATCTCGTCACCGCCAACAAGCAATTGATGGCGGAATATGGCGTCGAACTCGCCGAACTCGCGCGCCAACGGGGCGTGCACCTGGGCATCGAAGCCTGCGTGATGGGTGGAACACCGTTGCTGCACGCGGTGCGCGAGGGCTTGGCGGGCGAGCACTTCACCGCCGCTTATGGCATCCTGAACGGCACGACGAATTACATCCTCACCGAAATGGAGCGGCGCAACTGTTCCTTCGGGGACGCGCTGGCGGAAGCGCAGGAGAAAGGTTACGCCGAGCGCGACCCCACCTTCGATGTGGAAGGCTACGACGCGCGCTACAAGATCACCATCCTGGCGATGATGTGCTTCGGCATGGCGGTGCGGGTGAAGGACATCCCCGCCGAAGGCATCACCCGCATCGACCCGATCGACTTTGCCTATGCCCACCGCCTGAATCACACCATCCGCCTGATTGCCGGCGCACGGCGCCGTGCTCAGGGACGGCTGGAAATCTTCGTCCGTCCGATGATGATCCCGAAGACCTCGCCGCTCGCCCACGTGCAGGGCTCGATCAACGGCGTGCTGCTCATCGGCAACAAGGGCGGCAATACAACAATGACCGGCCGCGGCGCGGGCGGCGAACCGACGGGCGTCGCCGTCCTTTCCGACGTCGTCGAGATCGCACGCGCCATCCTCTCGAACGGCTCGACCACCACGCCGCTCGGTTACACGCACTGGCATCCGGCCCGGATTGCCCAGGCCGGCGAGAACGAAATGATGGCGTATTTGCGCCTCGTCGTGCGCGACCGCCCCGGGATTCTGGCGCGCGTCTGCTCGATTCTGGCGCGGCATCGCATTAACATCGATTCGGTGCTTCAGGAACCGGCGATGCCCAAAAAGCACTTGCCCTTTGTGATGACCCTCGAACCGACCAGAGAGAAGTTCGTCGCTCGCGCCGTGAAGGAAATTGCCCGTCTCAGCTTCAACGCCGAACCGCCCCTGATGATGCCCTTCGCCGACCTGCCGTAACGCCGCTCGGTCCCGCCGCCTGGCCGTGAAGCGGCGGGCGTTAGCCCATCACACATAGTTCCGAGATGCTGGCAACCCGCAGATCGCCGCTACGTCGTCTGCCAGACTTCAGACAATTAGCCCCAAGCGCCACGCTTCTGCCCATTTGTCAGACGCTTTCTCGCTGGCGATTGAATTGCTCAACACTGTGAGCGCACGATGCGAACTGGGTGCGACTTATTGTCTTGAGAAGGTCCATTTTGTCCGGGTGGCTCTCGCGATTAGCTTTGGCCGGCGCAACAGCCGTTGCACTTGGCCCTCTGGTTTTGACCCTGCACGCCCAGCAATCTGACAAAAACAAGTTTCCGGGCTCGGACGATTGCCTCGCGTGTCACCAGCCGGGGCGGGCGGCCAAGCGCGAGCCGGGGGTGCCTCCGCCCTTTGATGGTGCGGGACTGCGCGCCTCACCCCACGCCGGCCTCGAGTGCGCCAACTGCCACGAGGAGCTTGCCAAGAAAGAGTTCCCTCACCCGGAAAACCTTCAGCGCGTTAACTGCGGCAACTGCCATGCGACCGAGCAGGAGCAGCACTCGCAGAGTCTCCACGGCCAGGCTGCCAAGCGCGGCGACAAGCTCGCTCCCAAGTGCACGGACTGCCACGGCACGCATAACGTTCTTCGTCCTTCCGATCCCAAATCGCCGACCACCGTCACTGCAATCCCGGGCCTCTGCGGGCGCTGCCACCATGAAGGCTCTCCTGTCCAATTGACCCACAACATCCCGCAGGACAAGATTCTGGAGAACTACACAGAAAGCATCCATGGCGAAGGGCTGTTCAAGCGGGGCCTGGGGGTAACGGCGGTCTGCACAAGCTGCCACACGTCGCACTTCGTTCTACCGCACACCGACCCGCGTTCGTCGATCTCCAAGCGCAACATTGCCAAGACCTGCACCAAGTGTCACGTGCAGATCGAGGTGGTCCACCGCAAGGTGATTCGCGGCGAGCTGTGGGAGAAGCAGCCTCATCTGATTCCTGCCTGCATTGATTGCCACGAACCCCACAAGATTCGCCGCGTGTTCTATTCCCAGGGCATGTCGGACCGCGATTGTCTGCGCTGCCACGAGCGGCCCGACATCATGCCGGCAAGCGGCATCCGTGAAGCGTCGCTCCACGTCAAGGAGAGCGAACTGGCCGGGTCGCGTCACGCGCGCGTCGCTTGCGTCCAATGTCACACGGGGGGAACGCCCTCGAACGAACGGCCGTGCGTGACGATGACGGCGAAAGCGGACTGTTCCATTTGCCATCCTAATCAGGTGGAGCAGTATAACGAAGGGATTCACGGGCAACTGGCGGCGCAGGGCAGCCCCGACGCTCCCACCTGCGCGCAGTGTCACGGCACGCATGGCGTGCTGGGCCACGTCGATTCGCGCGCGCCGACGTTCTCGCGCAACGTGCCTACGCTCTGCGCCAGTTGCCATCGCACAGGACAGAAGGCGGCACTGCGTTATACCGGCACACAGACCAACATCGTGGAGCACTACACGGAGAGCATCCACGGCAAGGGTCTGCTGCAAAGCGGCCTGACCGTTACGGCGAATTGCGCCGACTGCCACACACCGCACCGCGAACTGCCCAGCAAGGACCCGCGCTCGAGCGTCAATCCCAAAAACGTCGCGGCGACCTGCGGGCGCTGCCACCAGGGGATTTTCCAGGTGTTCGAAACCAGCATCCATGCGCCCCAGGTCGCAAAGACCAGTAAGCCCCTGCCCGTCTGCAGCAGTTGCCATTCCGCGCACAGCATCCGCCGCGTGGACGTTACCGATTTCCGCCTCCACATCATGGACCAGTGTGGCAACTGCCACCAGGCGATCGCCGCGAGCTACTTCGACACTTATCACGGCAAGGTTTCAAAACTCGGCTACGTGAAGACCGCCAAGTGCTACGACTGCCACGGCGCGCACGACACTCTGCCGGTGGCCGATCCTGCTTCGCGCTTGAGCCGCGCCAACGTCGTCAAGACCTGCGGCCAGTGCCATCCCGGCTCGCATCGTCGCTTCGCCGGCTACCTGACCCACGCCACGCACCACGATCCCACGAAGTATCCGTTCCTCTTCATCACCTTCTGGGGAATGACATCGCTCCTGATGGGCACGCTCATCATCGCGGGACTGCACACGCTCGCCTGGCTGCCGCGCTCGCTGCAGTTCCGCCGGGAACTGAAACTGAGCGGCGCTGACCACGGCGAGGTTTACGTGCGGCGCTTCCGCAACTTCGACCGCAACCTCCACCTCATGGTCATCACCAGTTTCATTGGCTTGGCCCTTACGGGAATGATGCTCAAGTTTTCCTACACGCGCTGGGCGCAGGTGCTCTCACGCCTGCTCGGCGGGTTTGAGGCGGCGGGATGGATCCACCGCGTCTGCGCGCTGCTGACGTTCACCTATTTCGGACTGCACATCTACGATCTGTTCCGCAAGAAGCGCGCCAGCGGCAAGACCTGGCGCCGATACCTGTTTAATCAGGAAAGCATGCTTTTCAACGGCCACGACTGGCGTGAGTTCGTAGCCTCGCTCAAGTGGTTCGCGGGCAAAGCGCCGCGGCCCGATTACGGCCGCTGGACTTACTGGGAGAAGTTTGATTACTTCGCGGTCTTCTGGGGCGTGGCAGTGATCGGCTCGACCGGACTCTTTCTCTGGTTCCCGGAACTCTTCACTCGCGTCCTGCCGGGCTCGATGATTAACGTTGCCACCATCATCCACAGCGACGAAGCGCTGCTCGCCGTGGGCTTCATCTTTACCGTGCACTTCTTCAACACCCACTTCCGTCCCGAGAAATTCCCTATCGATACGGTGGTGTTTACGGGCGGTGTGCCGCTGGAAGAATTCAAACGCGACCGTCCCCGCGAATATCAGCAGATGGTCGAAGCGGGAGAACTGGACAGCTATCTCATGCCCGCCCCGCAGGCCTTGGTTGTTAAGTTCTGGCGCCGCTTCGGCTTTACCGCCCTCGGCATCGGCCTCAGCCTGATTGCCCTCATCATCTACGCCGCGCTGTTTGTGTACCGGTAGTGGCGAGTTTACATCGCGATGATTGATGCTCATCTTGCGCTTGGGTACGTGTAGCGCAGCGTTGGTTTAGAACTCTGGGGCTCTTAAGCAAGAGAAGGCCGCAGCCTTCGAGACCGAGGCTGGGCTACCCGCTTTCCTCGTGTTTTCTATATTCACGAACTGTTCCAGCGGCTTGAAGGCTTCGCGCAGGGCGCGTTGGTATTCCTTCACATCGTAGCCGTGCCAGCCCTCCCACAGGGTGAAGGCGCGGTAGCGGTCGCCCGAGTAATTCGAGTCGGCGTCGGTGATGATGTATTCGATCATCTCGCCCGGGCGCAGTTCGACCCCCGACCGGTCGAGTTGCTGCGCGGCGATGGCCGTGGCGTTGGCTTGCTTGTAAGCGGCGGGCGGACGCGTCATGCGCCGGCTGATGATCAGTTCCTCGATCGGCGCGCTGCCGTTCTCCACGCGCTCGAGGTAGCGGTTGAGCACCTCGCGCGCCTCCTCCAGCTTCCGGCAATAGCTTTCGTAGTCGTGCGCTTCGGCGACGATCGCCAGCGCTTCGCGCTGCATGCGCGCGACGATGGGCGCCGTATCGTGCCGTCGGCATTCCAGCCCGCGAATCTTGATTTCGCCCCCGTCTTCCGGGACGCAGAAAAAGCGGTTGGGCACCGGCACCTCAGCGTGTTGTTTCGAGGGCAGGAAGACCACGAAGCGATAGACCGCTTCGAGCGCCATGGGGAGCCCCGTGCGTTGCTCGATTTCCTGCACCATGCGTGCGTAGTCCTGGCGCGTCGC
>JBEKUI010000200.1:0-9068 GCA_049515175.1 Terriglobia bacterium | reverse complement strand
GACCTTGCCTTTCCGGCGCTCGCCAATGCCTACGTCGTGCAAGACTCCGAAACGGCCGAACGGCTGGCGACAACCTATCCCGAATGCCACTTTCTAACCACCTCTGGCGATCATTACCACCATCGGTTGGTCACCGGCGGCAAAGGGCGCAGCGCTGGACCGCTCGCTCTGCGGCGCGACTTCCGTGAACTGGAGCGCCGCGCCGGCGAGTTGGAATCGCAGGTCAAAACGCAAGAAGCCGCACTCGGCGAACTGATGGCGCGTATCACCCGGCTCGATGAAGAGTTGCGCAATCTCAGCGCCGTCAAGCTCGAGGCGGAGAAAAGCGTGGTCGTGGCTGACCAGAAACTCGGTCAGACGCGAGAAGCTTTCGTGCGCGCCGGCGAACGTCTGCACGTGCTGAAGGAAGAGGCCGCCGCCGTCGAATACGATCTCCGCACCAATCAGGAACGGCAAGCGATCCTCCGCGCGCATCTGGATGCCGCAGGAAACACGCGACAAGCCCGTGAGGAGCAGGTGACGCGTGTGGGCGCTGAAGTCCGCGACCTGCGGGTTGAACTGGACACGCTGCGGCCCTCGTTGATCGAAGCCCAGGCGCGCTCGACGGCGCTCGAGGAGCGCGGCCGCGCCCTGGAGGCGGAACGCGCACGCCTGACCGCGCGGGCGGAGGAAATCTCCTCACACATCGATCGCTTGCGTGGGCAATGCCAGACATGGCTGGAAGAACAGCTTCGCCTGGCCGAGGAGCTTACCGCCAGCGCCGCGCGCCTGGAGAGCCTGGAGGCCGAGCAGGCTGCGGCTCGCACCGAGTTGCAGGCCGTCGAACAAGAAACCCAGACGGTGCGCGTCCGGCGCGACGAGTTGGTTCCGGTCATCGACGCGGCGCGCGCCGAACTCGACACCCGGCGCGAGAAGCGCTCCGAGGCCGAGGTCGCCCTGGCCCGCGCCCAGTCCGACCACTCCCATCACCTCGAGCAGTGCCGGCAGAAACTTCATACCGATCCGCTCGCCCTGCGCGCCGAGCTAACCTCCGAACAGGCCCTGTTGGAAGACGCGCTGCTCGCCGCCGAAGAGCAAGTCCGCGAGATCGAGACCAAGATCGAAAACCTCGGCCCCGTGAACATGATGGCTCTGGAGGAACTGCAGGAAGCCGAGGAACGTTATACCTTCCTCGAAACCCAGCGCCAGGACCTCCTCGCTTCCATCGAGGACACGGCGCAAGCCATTCGCGAAATCGACCAGGTTTCCCGCCAGCAGTTTCTCGAAGCGTTCAAGGCGGTGAATGCTTTCTTCGCCGAATCGTTCCGCGCCCTCTTCGGCGGCGGCATCGGCGAGATGCGGCTCAGCGACGAGAATGATGCCGACAGCGGCATCGACATCGTGGCGCAGCCGCCCGGCAAGCGCCTTCAGAACGTTCTTCTCCTTTCCGGCGGGGAGAAGGCGCTGGCGGCGCTGGCGCTGCTCATCGCCATGTTCCGGCACACTCCAAGCCCCTTCTGCATCCTCGACGAAGTGGACGCGCCGCTCGACGAATCGAACGTCGATCGTTTCACGCGCATGATCCGCAACATGAGCCGCCACACGCAGTTCATCCTCATCACGCACAACAAGCGGACCATGGAGATCGCCCAGGTCATGTACGGCGTGACCATGGAAGAGCCGGGCGTTTCAAAGCTGGTCTCGGTGCGCTTCGAGGAACTGGAGCGCGAAGTCGAAGAGGCCGCAGTCCCCGCCTGACGCGAAGGCGTGGTGCGGATCGCGCGCCACGCCTTCACGAATTCCCTTCCCTTTCCATTGGCCAGGCAGATACTTGTGTTTTTTCCTCCCGTGTGTTAGCGGAAAAGTGTCCGTCCCACAATGGGGGGAACCTTTTCCCGTTGACAAGCCTCGGCGATGGTCTAGAATGAGAAACTCAAATTCATCAGGAAAGACGCAATCATGCCCACGGTTCTCCGTGAAACTACCCTGCCCGGAGTCAAGCTCCATTCCCGCGGCAAAGTTCGTGATGTGTACGAAGTCAGTGAAGACCAATTGCTGCTTGTCGCCACGGACCGCCTCTCAGCCTTCGATGTGGTGATGTCGGAGGGAATTCCCGATAAGGGACGGGTTCTGACCCAATTATCGGTCTTCTGGTTCAATCTCTTTCGCGACGTCGTTCCCAGCCACTTCCTGACGGCGGACGTGAACGAGTATCCCGCGGAACTGCGGCGTTTCGCCGATCAGCTGCAGGGCCGCTCGATGCTCGTCAAGAAGGCCCAGCCGTTCCCGGTGGAGTGTGTGGCGCGGGGCTATCTGGCCGGCTCGGGGTGGAAGGAGTATCGCACCACTGGCAGCGTGTGCGGCATCAAGCTGCCGGCAGGCCTCACAGAATCGGCACGGCTCGACCAGCCTATCTTCACACCGGCCACCAAAGCCCAGTCCGGTCACGACGAAAACATCAGCTGGGAGCGGACCGTCGAAAGCGTCGGGAAGCAAGCGGCCGAACAACTCCGCGATAAGACGCTGCTGCTTTACGCGAAAGCGCGCGAATACGCCGCGCAGCGCGGCATTCTGATTGCCGATACGAAATTCGAATGGGGTCGCCACGGTGACGAGATAATTCTCATCGACGAAGCGCTGACGCCGGACTCCTCCCGCTTCTGGCCGAAGGAGGGCTATCAGACCGGCAGGTCGCAGCCCTCGTTCGATAAGCAGTTCGTGCGAGACTATCTGGAATCCCTGAAGTGGAACAAGCAGCCACCGCCGCCGCCCCTTGCCTCCACGGTCGTAGAGAGGACGAGTGAGAAGTACCGCGAGGCTTTCCGGCTGCTGACGGGCAGATCGCTCGCCTGACGGAGTCGGACCGCGACTTCAGGGCACATCATGGGATGGAACTGGCTTGACGGGGTCCTGGCGGGAATCGTCGTCTTTTCGGTCCTTGCGGCGACACTCAAAGGCTTCGTCCGCGAGCTGATTGCTCTGGCCGCGGTGCTGGCCGGACTGGTGGTCGCCGCCGTGGGCTATCACCGCGCGAGCGTCTGGTTTGACGATCTCACGCGGTCGCACGAAGTGGCGCTAGGCCTGGCGTTTCTTGCGCTGTTCGTCGCCGTGCTCATTTTGGGAGCTCTGATTTCGGCGCTGGCCAAGAAACTTATCCAGAAGGCCGGCGTGCAATGGTTTGACCGATTCCTGGGCGGCGTGTTCGGGCTGGTACGCGGCGTGATCATCGCTAGCATCCTGCTGATGACCATGCTGGCTTTCGGCATGAAGCCGCAAGCCGTGGAATCGTCTACACTTGCGCCCTACGTGGCCACCGGGGCGCGCGCCATCGTTAGTTTGATGCCGAGGGATCTCAAAGCGCAGTTCAAGGAAGGTTTCGAGAAGTTCCGCCAGATGCTGGCGGATAAGGACAAGAAAGCGATCAAGAACCAGTAGTGGCTCGCGCCTGAGCGCGCGGCGACGGAGTCTCGCTGTGAAAAATCAGTTAGAAACCCTCGTCAACAGCCTGGTCGAAAATGACATCGGTTTTGAGGATGCGGTGGCCGAGTTTGAGCGTCGCTTCATCCGCAAGATCATGGAGAAAGTGAACGGCAACCAGTCGCGTGCCGCCAAGACGCTGGGCATCCACCGCAACACCCTCAGCCGCAAGATCCACGACCTCGGCCTCCTCGACCACCCGCGGCGACGCAAGCGCGCCCGGCGCTGACCCCCTCCGCTCCATTCACGACTTACCTGTCGAAACCCGGGCCTGACCTCTGCCCTGTCGCCCGAGGTCCCAAGAAACAACAAGGCGCCGATGACCTGCGTCACCAGCGCCTTGGGACATGCAGTGAAGTCCTTCTGATCGCCGTTCCAGGCTCAGTTGGTACTCTTCGTCGTCGTCCGCTTGGCCGGCGTGCGCGGCTTCGGTTTGGCTTTGGGCTGTGCCTTGGGCTGATCAGGGATCTCGTCTTCGTTGATCTTCCCGTTGTCGAGCGTAATCACGAGACCCGGAGTCGCTGTATAAGATGCGATCACGCCCTGGAAATGGACGGCGTCGCCTTTGCTCAGGTTCTTCACGTTCGGCTGCGAGGTGTCCTTCAACTCGATATCGTACACTCCGTCGGCCGACTTCGAGGCGGCCAGTACGTCGATGTGGATCGCGTAGCCGCCCCCCCCCGCCTTGTCCACACTCTCCACGAAACCGCCCACACCGAAGGACTGGCCCTTTAGGCCGTCCCAGAGCTTCTGGGCGCGGTCACCGCCATATTTCAGGAGGAAAAAGGTTTTGTTGAAAGCGTCGATGCTGGCGTTTCCGGTGTCCTTGGGGGTCTCCATTTGCGCGACCTTAAAGCCTTCCGGAGCGGTCGGCGAAGCGGCGGCCTGGGCCATAATTCCGGCCAAGCCCTCGTCGTTGCCGTGGTAGTTGATGTAAACCGACCGCAGGTACTTCTCGATTTCCGCCGCGGCGGGATTGTTCCCGGCCTTGGCCAGCGACGACGAACGGGCCAGGTTCCAGATGGCATGGTCATAGTCCCGCGGATCGCCGGAAATATAGGCGATGCCCATGCGATAGAACGTGTAAACGTCGGCCGGATTATCTTCGGCCGCCCCTTTGAAGGAGGTGATCGCAGCCGCGTAGTCCTTACGTTGCAGGGCTACAAATCCCATCGCGTTGTTGAAGTTCGCTCGCTGCCCTTTAATGTACTGGGTGAATTGCTCATCCGTGACGTTATCCGGCTTCTTGAGCTTTTGCAGAACCTCGAGCCCCCGCTTGGCGTCATTCTCGGTTTGTGAGAGTTTCGTCGTTGCTTCCGGGTCATCCGCCTTGAAGACAAACGGGAACACAAAGCTGACGTACGCCAAAGCCTCGAGCTTGTCGGGATTGGCCTGCACGGCCTTATGTGCCGCCTCGATCGCCTTGGGGATCTCGTTGCGTTGCGCGTAAGTCTGCATCAGCACCACGTAGACCGTGTCCTTCACAAACGAATTCGGGTATTTCTGCAAGAAGGCGTCGGCGAGCCCGACCTTTTTCTGGGGATCCTTCTCAGTGGTCAGGGCCATATACGCGTCGTATTCCTCTCGACCACTCCAGCCCGCAGGCTTCTGCCCTTCCGCCTGCTGCGGAGCCGCCCAGGCCAGACCCGTCAGAGGTGGTCCGCCTTGCGTCAGCAGGGCCATGCCCGCCAGGACGGTCAAGCTCAACAGCGTAGTCATCTTCTTCATAGGACGCCTACCTCAGTTATTGGGGTTTAGAGTGTTCGCTGCTTCTGGAGCAGCAGGGCGGGCACCGCCAAATTCCAGGCTTGTGTACCGCGCCAGCCTGCGTCCCATTAAGAATTGCTCCAAAGACGCGTCACTCCAAATACCAAGACTCGCGGGATTTTTCAAGTTAATTCTGCATGCCCTCCTCAAATTTCCTCTTGCATTATCCCCCCGATCCCATTGGATGCCCAAATCTCCAGCGGTGTGGCCCTATCCCGTTGACCACTCGTCCGTTACCACTTTGACAAGCATGGGGGATGGCGCGCTCAGTCTGAATCGCTGCCACAGTTGCGGGCATTGCCCGCGGCCATTAGAATCGGCGTGAAATGAGTTCGCAGGGAAAAGCTGATGCTCCGAAGGAACTCGCCGAAAAGGCTGCCATCGCGCCGCGCCACCTCCTAGATCCCTTTTTCAAAGAGACCGCCAAGGAAGTGCTGACGGCGCTGGCGCGCAATCCTCATCTCCAGGAGCCTGACTTTCTGCGGCTTCTAGAGAGAAAGGACCTCCCCGCCGAAGCCATTCGCGAAATCGCCGTCCACAAGGAGGCCGCTCGACGTTACGCCGTAAAGCTCGCCCTGGCGCGTCATCCCCGGACACCCCGGCTGATTACCCTGCCCATTCTCAAGTTCCTTTACCTCTTTGACCTCCTGCGAGTGGCACAGACTCCCGGCGTGCCTGCCGATGTCAAGATCGTGGCCGAGGAGACGATCCTCACGAAGGCCGATACCTTGCCCCGCGGCGAGAAGATTACGCTGGCGCGCCGCGCGTCCGGGCGCGTCGTAGCCGGGTTGCTCGTCACGGAAGACCCGGAGTTGCTTCAGGCAGGACTGGGAAATCCCTTCCTGACCGAAGCGCACATCCTCAAGCTCCTGGCACGCCAAGATCTGCCGTCACGGGTCGTGGAAACTCTCGCGCTTCACGACAAGTGGTCGCACCGCTATCACGTGCGGCTGGCATTGATGCGAAACCCGTCCACGCCCCTCCAACAAGTCCTAATTTTCTTGCCCGAGATGGCCGTGAACGACCTGCGCGAAATCTGTCTTGACCGGCGGATGCCTGAACCGGTCCGCACCTACATCCTCAATCACTGCATCGATCGGCTGGCGCGCGCACCGCGCATCTTGCCGCCGGAACCATGAGACCGCCACATCTTCCTGCCCGCAGTCCTGCAGCGCCGCCGCCGCTTTCCTTGACACTTTTTTGCGCTGTCCATTAGACTCGCCGGGAACGTAACGGCGGGGCTCGAGACGTCGGTAAGCCGAATCATCAGCGGATAGTCTGGACCCCGACGGCTGGATGCTGCCTGCGCCGGGCCGAGGAGGGTTTTTGGGATTCCGCTGGATCGACTTCGTGGTGGTGGGGGCGTATCTCATCGCCATCACCCTCTTTGGCGCGCGCTTCGGTAAGAGACAGCGGACTCTGCACGACTACTTCCTGGGAGGCCGCCGCCTGCCCTGGTGGGCCATCGCCTTCTCGGTCGTCTCGGCGGAAACCAGCATCTTGACTATCATCAGCACACCGGGGATCGCCTACTCCACCAACCTGAATTTCCTGCAACTCGTCTTCGGATACGTCGTGGCGCGCTTTGTGGTGGCCGTGATTCTGATTCCGCGCTACTTTGCCGGCGAGATCTACACCGCCTACCAGCTCATCGAGCAGCGTTTTGGCCGTGGGCTGCGAACTCTCACCGCGGCCCTCTTTCTCGTCACCCGCGCTCTGGCGGAAGGCGTGCGCGTTTTCGCCATCTCCATCGTCGTCGGAGTCATCCTCAAGACCGGAGTCTTGCCGTCGGTCCTCATCATTACAGCGCTGACGCTCTATTACACCTATCGCGGCGGGCTTACTGCCGTCATCTGGACGGATGTCATTCAACTCTTCATCTACGTCAGCGGGACCGCCGTGGCGCTGGGCCTGGCCGTGTCACGCATTCCGGGTGGCTGGCCGGAGGTGCTTAACCTCGCGACGCTGGGCGGCGATAAGCTCGCGCTGTTCAATTTTCATTTCGACTGGCACGTGCCGTACCAGTTCTGGTCCGGTTTGATTGGAGGACTATTCCTCTCCTGTGCCAGCCACGGAACCGACCAACTGATCGTGCAGCGGCTGTTGGCGGCGCGGTCGATGCGCGAAAGCCAGAAGGCGATCATCGCCAGCGGTGTAATCGTCCTGGCGCAATTCGCGCTCTTCCTCTTCGCAGGAATTGTTCTGTTCGCCTTTTACCAGCACAACCCGCCGGCCGAACCATTCACCCGGCCCGACCAGATTTTCCCGCGCTTCGTGGCCAGCCAATTGCCCACCGGCCTGGCCGGACTCGTCGTTGCCGCCATTCTGGCCGCAGCGATGGCCAACCTCAGCGCTGCCTTCAATTCCCTGGCTTCCAGTTCGGTCGTGGATTTCTACAAACCATTTCTCCGGCCGGCAACCGATGAGGGCCATTACCTGCGAGTCTCCCGGCTGTTGACCCTGATGTGGGGCGGCGTGCTGATCGGTATTGCACTTCTGGCTCAGCAGCTGCACACGAGTGTGCTCGAACTCGCGCTGACCATCGCTTCCGTGCCGTATGGATGTATGCTGGGAATCTTCTTGCTGGGCGTACTCACCCGGCGGACGAGCGGCGGCGCGGCAGTGCTGGGAGCAGCGGCAGGACTCGCCGTCCTGCTCGCTGTGATGGGCCTGACGTCGGTGGCCTGGACCTGGTACGTGGCGATTGGAACGTGCGCGACGTTTTTCGTGGGTCTGGCGGTGAGTTACCTGTTTCCTGGGAGAGGGATCAAACCCGCGGATTGTGGCTAACGGGATGAAGTGCGAAGGACGAAGTACAAGTGACAAAAATCAAGTTGGCCTGCTCCCCGGTCGCCGACTTTTGTAATTGGTACTTCGTAATTTGTACTTCGTACTTAGTCCTTTGTTCCTAGCATCTGCTCGTCCGCGACCGAAGCTGAACTGACCATGTCTCGACCTGAACTCATCAAAGGCCTGGGGCTCTACGGAGCGACTTCGGTTGTCGCCGGCACCATGATCGGCACGGCGATCTTCGTCGTCCCGGGAATCATGCTCCAGCGGCTCGGCTCGCCGCTCTGGGTTCTGGCAGTGTGGGTGCTCGCCGGAGTCCTGAGCCTCTTCGGAGCGCTGGGTTACGCGGAATTGGGCGCGGCGATTCCGCAAGCCGGCGGTGAGTACGTTTACCTTCACCGCTCCTACGGACCGTTGATGGGCTTCCTATATGGCTGGACGCAGTTCTTTGTCGCCAAGACGGGATCGATTGCCGCCATCGCCACCGGCTTCACGATCTACCTGAGCTATTTCTATCCGCGCTTGAACGACGCGCTGTGGCAGGCGAGCTTGGCGGGGGTGGAACTGCGCCTGACGGGCCTGCAGGTAAGCGCGACGATGCTGATCCTGTTCCTCTCCGGCGTGAACATCCTGGGCGTGCGGCGCAGCGGCACCATCCAGACGGTTTTCACCGCCTCCAAGCTGGTAGTCCTGGGAGTCATCATCACCCTCGGTCTGGCGCGCGGCCGTGGCTCATGGGCCAGTCTCTCGTCCGCCATCGACTCGCACTCGAGCAGCAGCTTTATTGCTGCCCTCGGCGTGGCGACAGTGGCGGCGCTCTGGGCCTATGACGGATGGAACAACCTGAGCATGGTCTCGGGGGAAGTCGAGAACCCGCAGCGCAATATCCCGCGCGCGCTAATTCTCGGCTCGCTGCTCGTCGTCGTCGTGTACGCTCTGACCAACATCGCCTACTTCTTTGTCCTCACACCGCAGGAAATCGCAGGGACCAACAAAGTCGCGGCGGAGGCGGCGCGGCGGCTTCTGGGCGGGGCGGGCGGCGCCTTTGTGGCGGT
>JBEKUI010000199.1:0-9151 GCA_049515175.1 Terriglobia bacterium | reverse complement strand
CTGCGGTAGCAAATCGATCTGATCGTAGTTGGCTCGTATCTCTTGGCTCATGCTGATTCACTTAGCACTCCACCTTCCACACTCCGAGTTTTGAGACAGGCTCCCAAGGGTCTGCGCCAGCCGGCGATCTTTGTAGGGGCGGGTTTCAAACCCGCCCAGGGCAGGTCTGAGACCTGCCCCTACCGCCGGTCGGAGCCTGCCCTGACGCAGGAAAGGAAGGGACTGGCGATTCGTTCAGCCTGCGCCCTCGTTGGGCGGTTCGTGAACCGCCCCTACACCCCGCCGGACCACCCGCCATTGTAGCGGCGAGCTATGCTCGCCGACGGTTTCCGCGTCGCGACCGCCTTGGTCATTCCCGCGAAGCTTGTCCCCGTGAAAACGGGGAGCGGGAATCCACGCGTCGACCTTTAGGTCGGCATCTGTCCACCTGAAGGTGGACGCTACCATCCCTGATTCGAAGACATCAAGAAACGATGTCTGCGCCAGCCGCCCATCCGGCTTCGCCCAAAACTGTTAATCCTTTGATGATGATTTATTCTTCGCCTTCCTCAGCTTCTCCGCCTTCTTCAGCTTCTTGAGCGCGTTTCGCGGCACTACAAGCGGCGGATGTTTCGCCTCTGCTTCCACTGCATCGCGAAGCATTTTTAACACCTGCTCCTTCGAGAAACCCTTGCCCATGTTTTGAATACGACCTCGCTTCCTCAGGTCTGTGACGTTGCGGCCCCCTGACGGAGGCGAAGCAAACGCCCTTCCTCACGGTGGTGCGCGAGGGTGTTCGCCGGCCTGGAAGACTAGTATAATGCCCGAATGGAACCGAGCATAAACCTCACTCCACCGACCCTTGACTACGTTCAGGGGCGAATTCGCGAATTTGACCGCAGTGAACGCTTTAATGAACCCGCTGTTGGGCTGGTTTTCCAACAGTGGCCCGCCAACACAGACTACGCGCAGGTGCTCGTCAAGACAATTGTCCTCAACCGGTTGTACAGCACCAACGTCTACAACGTGCAGAAGGTTGCGAAGCAAATTGTCGACCTTAAAATCGACGAACCATTGCGCCGGGGAGATTGTTCACTGGTCGAAAAAATTGCGGGTGTTAATCCCAATAGAAAACCTTTCTTGCTGTCGTTTGCAACCAAGTACTGTAGCTGGCATCAGCCGGAACTTTATCAGATATACGACAGCACGGTGGATATGCTCCTCTCTGGATACCAGAAGCAATTCAATTTCGCTTCGTTTCGCAGAGAGGAATTGCGCGATTACGAAAACTTCCTTGCTATCGTTGACAAGTTCAGATCACATTTCGGCCTCACAAGCATCGGGCGGAAGCAGCTCGACAAATTTCTGTGGATGGAGGGCAAACAGCCCTCCACTAACGCCTTAGGCGCAATGGATTGAATCATCGCAGACCCCAAGGGCGTGCGCCAGCCGGCGTCAGAGGGCGACAGCCAAGGCCGAGGCGGGCATCTCATCCCAAGTTCTGCCTTCCAGTTCTCGCCCCGATTTCTTCTTCCTCGTGCCACCCCACTGCTTGAAGAAAAAGGGGACTCCCTTCTGATGGCACTGATCGCGGATCTCGAAAACCCATGATGGGTCCATCGGGCGCGCGCGCGGGCCGGATTCACCGCCCGCGATCACCCAGTCAATCCCGTCGAGATCCAGGCCAGGCAATGGGCTGAGGAGCGGTTCGAGCGAAAGGAACTTAACAGTGGCCCCCGTCTTGCGAAGGTGTTCAATTCGGAACGCGTAGTCGAGGTTCTCCACGCTAACACCCATCCAGATGTGAGGCCGCCATGGGAGGCTGGGAGAAAGTTCCAAGAGGCGGTCTGATCTCTTTGTTAAAACCTGAAATCGATGCCAGTCGGCGCGACACATGACTTCAAAAGTCTTGCGGATGAAGTCCAACGGCACTGCTTTGTGGAAAAGGTCGCTCATGGAATTTACGAAGATGGTCTGGGGCTTCTTCCACTTCAGAGGCAGCTCCAGGGCGTTTTCGTGGAGGGTCAAGACGAAGCCATTCGCGTAGTTAGGCTGACCCATGGCTTGGAGTCGCAGCGCCATCCGTTCTGCGTAGCAATGCTTGCACCCGGGGCTGATCTTCGTGCATCCCGTGAGCGGATTCCACGTGGATTCCGTCCACTCGATTGCCGACTTCGCGGCCATGCTCTACCCCATCCGACCTCTGTACTTGTCAAATATAGCATCGACTATCTTCTTGGCCACAGGCTTCTGTGATGCGAAGAAGAGGTAGTAGAGGGTAACGCCCTTCGTGTTTCGCATTGGAATGGGATTTGCCACGTATTCGAAGCCAGCTATTTCCCTTAACCTACGTTCGAATCCCTTGGCCACGTCCTCCACGCCGGCTTTCTCCTCTAGCGGGCCGAAAAGTGTGGGAACGGTTCCGTAAGCAACGTTCTTCCAAGAATCGTCGCCCCAGAATTCGTTCATTCTAGTGATGTCGCCTTCGTCCACACCTTCGGGGTGACGCCAAAAGACATTTCGATTCATGTCCGCAACGGGGAAGTTCAGAAAGACCTCCACGCTCTTCATGCGTGCTGCCTCCTGAAGGACAGTCCACTTCAGATGCAGGCCGTACGGATCGAGTAGGCATAAACCACGGCGATAGTCAGAATACTTTACCTGTGGGAATACCTCGGTGAGCAGCTTTACGTTGCAATCGCCCTCATAGAAATGAACGTCCCTCCTGTCACCCACGGTCGCTTTCAGAAACGCGACCTTCCCACCGTCCAGATCAATGAAGTGGTACTCCCTGAAAGGAGGTTGGACCTCCAGGGCATTCAGCGGGCTCCCAGGCACCAACTTTCCGGTCTCCCTTGAAATGTGGATGCCCGCACCAGCAAAGGCGTCGATGTAGACGTGGTAGAGAGACGCCTGTTTGCGGGCGCTGAGGATTTTGGAGTACTCCACGGCATATGCCTTTATAATGTCGAGCTTTATCTCGGACCAATAACCAATTTGATCAAATTTCAATGGATGACCCTTCAGGCGAAGCTCGATGCTGAGCCCGCACTCTTCCCAACTACCACCGAGCTGAGATCGCTCACTGTTGCCGTAGCTTCAGGCCAAGGCGGTCTTTCGGTCTTGCTATAGGGCGAGGGTATCGGTCGGGGAAACAGTAAGACAAATGCCAATAAAGGGCAAGGGGGGGGAAACAGGTGCCGGGTGTCAGGTGTCGGGTGTCGGGGAAAGAAGAAGAACGGGAGTAGGAAGTAGCGAGTAGGGAGTAGGGGAAGAAAGACAGATGCTAGGGGCTAGGTGCTGGGGAAAATTCTGAATGGTGAATTGTGAATTCTGAATTAAGAAACGAGAGAGACTACTCCGGTTAGGGCAATTCACCATTCACCATTCACAATTCAGCATTTGTTTCTGGCCCGTCACTTGTCACTGCCCTCTTCGCGCATGGAAAATGGAAATTGGAAGATCGAAATTGGAAATTGGAAATTGGAAAATAGTTCATTGGTTTGTTCTTCCGTTCACTCAATCACCCGATGGCCCGATGACTCAGTGGCTCGATAGCATCTTGTCACTCGCCACTTCGATCATGCTTTCCCCATTCTCCCGAGAAGACGAATTCGCTCGCCGCACGGCGCGTGCGCGCGGAGGGGGGCGGCACGGCGGGATACTGCGCGTAGCCGAGGGCGATGGCGGCGACCGGCTCGTAGCCGGCGGGGATCGCCAGGAGCTCGCGGGCGCGCTCGACGTCAAAGCCTCCCATCTGGTGGACAGAGAGGCCGAGGGCGGTGGCCTGCAGCGTCAAGTAGGCTACCGCCTGGCCGACGTCGTGGAAGGCGAAGCGGTTGGGCTGGCCGTTGTGGGTGAAGTTGCGCTGCGCCACGCTGATGGCCAGCACCGGCGCCGAGCGCGCCCAGGTGGCGTTCTGCTCCGCCAGCAGGCCGAGCAGGCGCTCGAAGTCGGCCGGGTTCTCGCGCCGGGCGACGACGAAGTTCCAGGGCTGCTGGTTGTAGCTGGAGGGCGCCCAGCGCGCCGCTTCGAAGAGGCTCGCAAGCTTTTCGGGCTCGACCGGGCGGCTGGAAAACTCGCGCGGGCTCCAGCGGCGGGCGATGAGATCGTGCACCGGAGACTCGCTAACCGCTTTCGATTCAATCAAATCCATCACTTCCATGGCCTTCCTCCTGGCCGGGGAATCGAGGCTTCGCTTCCCCACAAAATCGATACAACGATAATCGTCACAACAACTATTAGATGCAAAAAATTAGCTGCGGGCTCCACGGGCTCCCTCCAGAAGATCGATCAGGGTGCGGAGCGGCTCCTCGCCGAGGTGCCCGAGCTGGTGGCGGTGCAGCTCCATGACCGCCTCGTCGAGCTGGTTCAGCAGGGTCATTCCGTCGGGCGTGATGCGGGTGGTGATGACACGACGGTCCTGCACCTCGCGGCGGCGGTGGATTAGGCCGCGACGCTCCAGGCGGTCGAGCAGGCGCGTGACGTCGGGGTCGTGAGTGAGCATGCGCTCGCCGAGCTCGCGGCAGGCGAGGCCGCGCTCGCCCGCCCCGCGCAGGATGCGGAGGACGTTGTATTGCGTGGCGGTGAGCGCGAAGGGCTTGAGGACTTCCTCCAGGCCCTGGTCGAGAAGGTCGGCGGTGCGCAGGATGTTGAGGAAGACCTCCTGCTCGAGGCTCGCGAAAGGCTTGCGCTGGTGGACTTCGGCTTGGAGCTTCTTGGCCACGTCATTGAGGGTATGCGTTATAACGACAGTTGTCAAGAGGAATTTGTGTCCCCACCCTATCCCCATTCACCCTTTTGCAAATAACGAGCTATCACGGAATTCAGTTCAGAAAGTAGGTCCGGTAAAGCGTGTCGCGCTTCACGGGCCGGAAGCCCGCGTCGGAGATGAGGCGGCGCAACTGATCTTCGTTGGTGGTGTTGGTGCAGCCTGCGGCGCGCACGACGTTCTCTTCGATGAGGATGCTGCCCACGTCGTTGCCGCCGAAGCGCAGCGCGATCTGGCAGATCTTCTGGCCGGGCGTGAGCCACGAGGCCTGCACGTTGAGGATGTTGTCGAGATAGAGGCGCGAGACGGCGAGCGTTTTAAGATAATCGGTCGCGGTCGCTTCCTCTTTGATGAAATTGCCGAGCGAGGTGTGCTCGCGCTGGAAGATCCAGGGGATGAAGGCAGTGAATCCACCCGTCTCCTCTTGCAGCCGTCGCACGTATTCGAAGTGATTGACGCGATGCTCGAGCGTCTCGCCGCAGCCGAACATCATGGTCGCGGTGGTGCGCAGACCGAGCTGATGCGCGGTGCGGTGCACGGCGATCCACTCTTCTGTGACGCACTTCAGGCGCGCGATGCGGCGGCGGACCTCGTCATCGAGGATCTCCGCGCCGCCCCCGGGGATCGAGTCGAGCCCGGAATCCATCAGCCGTTGAATCGTGTCGCGCAGCGTGAGACCCGAGACCTCCGCGATGTTCAAAACCTCTGGCGCTGAAAAGCAGTGGAGATGCAGTCGCGGATAGCGCCGCTTGATGCTGGAAAGCAGGTTCTCGTAGTAATCGATCTTGAGGTCTGGATGCAAGCCGCCTTGCATCAGGACGCCCGTGCCGCCCAGCGCGAGGGTCTCCTCGATCTTCTCGTAGATCGATTCCATCGGCTGGATATAGCCTTCCGGCGATCCGACGGGGCGGTAGAAAGCGCAGAAGGTGCAGTACTCCGTGCAAAAGTTCGTGTAGTTGATGTTGCGGTCGACGATGTAGGTCACCACGCGTTCCGGATGCAGGCGGCGACGCAAGGCGTCCGCCTCCATGCCGATGCCGAGCAGGTCATCGGAGCGCAACATGTCCAGTGCTTGTGCCTTGCTGAGTGCCATCGTGTACTTTCAAGGCGCCGCGCGCCGCGTACTCCATGAGCTCAGACGAAGTGCGCCCGAGCTAAACGAAATTCAGTTCCTTTTCTGCCGGAATGATCCCCGCCTCGCACGCCAACTTGTAGAACAAGCGCAAGCCCTTGCGGTTCTCTTCATCCAGAGAATAGTCCACGTTCTGGGTCAAGTAAACCTTGATCGTCTCGGCGGATAGCTGGAGCTTCGGCGCGTATTGGGCCGCGATCTCGTCGACGTGCGCAAGGCCATAATCGCGCGACGCTTCAAAATCCTTGCGGAAGCGGGCAGGCTGGGCATCTTCCCGCCCCACCCAGAGTGCAAACACAAAGGGCAGACCGGTGTAGTTCTTCCACTCCGCTCCCAGGTCGTAAACGCGGAATACCGGCCCGTCAAACGTCAAGGCCGGGTCACCGATCACCAACGCCGCGTCGGCGCGCTTCAGCATCTCTGCCGGCTTGGGCAGGGAAGGCGTCACGGTGATGAAACGCGAATAGAACTTCCGCATCATGATGCGCAGCAGCGCGGCCGAGGTGCGCGAGGAGTTGTCGATGGCCACGCTCTTCACTTTCTCGATGGGGATCTTGCTGAGCAGCAGAACGCTCCGCACTTCGTCCTTGGCGGCGATGGAAATCCCGCTCAAGATTTGCGCGCGTTCGATGCGCTGGTATTCGATGGAAGGAACGATGCCAATCTCCGCCTCGCCCTGACGCACGGCGTCCGCGCACGCTGCGGGGGTCGTGAACCGGAGATCATAGCGCCCCTGTTGCTCGCCTTTGAGCATCCCCCAAACCAAGGGAACACTATTCAGATACTGAACGACGGAAACCTTTGGAAGTCCCATGCTGGTTGTAAACCGACCCTAAATATTCATTCTAACCAGACGGAGGGTTCTGTCAACGCTGCCGGAGTACGGCGATGGGTCATCAGATCAACGGGAGTGTTTGGCAGAGGCAACCCATATTCCATCGACCGTCGCCCATCGAGGTTGTTTGCCTTCCGCCTTCTCACGCCTTGGGGTGGGTCTTGTCGTAAACGTCCATTAACTGCTTGATGGAGACCTGGGTATATTTCTGGGTCGTCGCCAGGCTCTTGTGGCCGAGCATTTCCTGGATGGCGCGCAGGTCGGCGCCTTCCGCCAGCAGGTGAGAGGCGAACGCGTGCCGAAGCCCGTGGGGGCTCACTTTGACGTGAGGCACCAGCTGGCGGACGTACTTCTTCAAGAGCCGGCCCACGGAACGCGTCGTCAAGCGGCCCCCACGCTGGTTCAGGAAGAGCGCGCCGGTCGTCTTCTTGTTTTCGTGGAGGAGCCGCTCACGGACTGGCAGGTAGGCATTCAGGGCGTCCCGAGCCTTCGACCCGAAGGGGACGATGCGCTCCTTGTTTCCTTTTCCGCGCACCAGAACCATGCCGTCGCCGAAGCTCACGCTGCGCAAATCGAGCCCCACGAGCTCGCTGACGCGCAGTCCCGAGGCGTAAAGCAGTTCCAGGATGGCGCGGTCGCGAATGAGCGCCGGGTCTCCCGTCTTCGCGCCCTCGGCGATGCGGTCCAGAAACTGGTTGATCTCCTCTTCCGTCATGATGCGGGGAAGCGTGTGCGGGACCTTGGGCGTGGAGACAGTAGCCGCGGGATTTGCCACCAGCGTGCCCTCGCGGCTAAGGAAGTTGAAGAATGCCCGCACGGCCGCCAGCTTCCTCGCAATCGAGGATTTCTTCTTCTCTTTCTCGAATAAGTGGGCCAGAAAGCCCCGAATGCGCAGTGCATCGATAGACTTGATTGGAACTTGCTTCACAGGCTGCCCCTCGGTCCCCCCGGCCCGCGCGAGAAAATCCCGGAACTGCATCAAGTCACTGCGGTAGTTGCGTACCGTGTGCGGCGAAGCGTTGCGCTCGTACTGAAGATATTGGATGTACCGCTCGATCAGTTCATCCATGAAGAACGTCCGTCGTCGATAGTCCGTGGTCCGTTGCCAATGGCCCTGAAGGGTGGCTGGCAAGCTGGCAGCTCTTCCTCAGCCAGGGATCGAAATCCGCGAGGGCGCGGTCGCACTGCCGCGCACGCCGCGCCTGCCGGTCGCGGGCGATGGCACGCGACAAATCTTCGATGGGTGGCAGGAGATCGAACGCAATATTTGCCGGCTGATAGTTCCGCGGATCGGCGTGCGTCACGTAGTGCACCAGCGACCCCAGCGCCGTGGTGCGCGGCGGAGGCGCGTAAGCGTCCCCCGCAAGGCGGTGGGCCATCGCGATACCGGCAAGCAGTCCGGTGGCGATGCATTCGACGTACCCTTCCACTCCGGAGAGCTGACCGGCGATGAAAACTTGCGGCGTTGAACGCAGGCTGAGATCGGGAGAGAGCAGCACCGGAGCGTTGATGTACGTGTTGCGATGAATCTGGCCGAAGCGCAGAAACTCGGCGCTCTCCAGTCCCGGGATCAGGCGCAGAATGCGTTTCTGCTCGGGGAATTTGAGATGATTCTGAAAGCCCACCAGGTTGTAGCTCGAAAAGCGCAGGTTCTCCGAGCGCAACTGGACGACGGCGAAGGGCCGCCTGCCGGTTCGCGGGTCCGCAAGCCCCACCGGCCGCATCGGACCGAAGCGCAGCGTGTCGTAGCCGCGCCGGGCCAGCTCTTCAATGGGCAGACAGGCCTCGAAATAGTTCGCGTCCTCGAACTCGTGAGCCTGGACGGTCTCGGCGTTCATTAGCGCGTCATAGAAGGCCCGGTACTCTTCTTCGTTCATCGGGCAGTTCAGGTAATCCTCTCCGCCCTTGCCGTAACGCGAGGCACGAAAGATACGATCCATGTTGAGCGTTTCGGCGTCCACGATGGGACTGATGGAATCGTAAAACGCCAGGTGCTCCTCGCCGGTGAGCCGACGGAGTGAGTGTGCGAGCGAGTCGGAGGTCAGCGGGCCGGTCGCGACGAGCACCGGACCGTTGTTAGGAATCTCAGACAGTTCTTCACGCCGCAATTCGATAAGCGGGTGAGCGGCCAGCGCCGTGGTGACCTCTTCTGAAAATCTTTCGCGGTCCACGGCCAGCGCGGAGCCGCCCGGCACGGCGCAGGAATCGGCCGAGCGCAACAGCAGCGAACCGGCGCGGCGCAATTCTTCCTTGAGCAGCCATGACGCAGCCCCGGGAGCGTTGGATTTGAGGGAATTGCTGCAGACGAGCTCGGCAAGCTGGCCGGTCTTGTGGGCCGGAGTCGAATGCGTGGGCCGCATCTCGTACAGCGTGACCGGAACGCCGCGCGCGGCAAGCTGCCACGCCGCTTCACTTCCCGCCAGGCCGCCCCCTG
>JBEKUI010000198.1:0-9204 GCA_049515175.1 Terriglobia bacterium | reverse complement strand
TCGAACGGCCGCTACGAGGTGGGCATCAGGCCCGCCAGCAAGGATTTCGAAAGCCGACGAGGAGAGACCGAAGAAGGCGAGCCCCCGCCCCATGAAGGATCGGCGATGCAGGGGATGGCCGCTCACGAGTGGCACTTCCCTCGCCCCCGTTCCGATGTGCGCGCCTTGTCGAAGTCTGAGCATATTGCTTTGATGGGCACCGCACACAGTGCCCCGATACCCGTCTAGCGCCCGCCTTCGGGTGGGCCCTCCTCATGCCGCCCTAATGGGTGGCGCTGCGTTCGAGCAAACCTTGCACGGCCAGAGCATTTTCCAGCTTGGCGCGGTTCTCGGGCTTCATGGGGACGAGGGGCAAACGGTAGACCTCCTCGATCATGCCCATCATGGCGAGCGCGGCTTTGACGGGAATGGGATTGGTCTCGATGAAATTCGCCTGCATGAGCGGCAGAAGCTGGAAGTGGAGCGTGCGCGCCTCGTCGATTTTGCCATCGAGCATCAGGTGCGCAAGCCTGGTTATCAATCCCGGAATTTCATTCGACACCACGGAGATGATCCCGACGCCGCCCAGCGCCATGAGGGGGAAGGTGAAGGCATCGTCGCCGGAGAGTACGCGGAACTCCGGCCCCACCGCCGCGAGCACTTCCATCTGCTGCGTGATACTGCCGGAAGCTTCCTTAATGCCGATGATGTTCGGAATCTTCGCGAACCGCGCGACGGTCGCGGGCTCGATGTTCGACGACGTGCGCCCCGGAACGTTGTACACGATCATGGGCAAGTCGGTCGCTTCCGCAATCGTCTTGAAGTGCTGGTACAGGCCTTCCTGCGTCGGCTTGTTGTAATAGGGTGCTACGGAGAGAATTCCCTGCACGCCCAGGCCGGTCACTTCCTCGGCGAGTGCGGCAATCTTGCGCGTGTTGTTGCCACCCACGCCGGCGATGACCGGCACCTTGTGCGCTGCCTCCTCCACGACCAGCCGGATGATGCCCGTGTACTCGCCGTGCTCAAGCGTAGGGGTTTCGCCCGTGGTCCCGCAGGGGACAAGGAAGTCGATGCCCTCGCGAAGTTGAAATTGCACCAGTCGCCGCAGCGCCGCGTCATCGACCGTGCCGTCTTGGCGGAACGGTGTGACCAGCGCCGTGCCGCAACCACGAAGTTCGAGCGCCATACCGACCTCCTCAGCCACAGAGGCACCGAAGCGCAGAGAAAAGTACGCGCCTGGAATGAGCGCTTCTCAGCCCCTTAATTATAGTCTTACGCTCTGTGTCTCTGTGTCTCCGTGGCCCAAGATTTCCGCGAAGTTGAACAATCCCTTCTTCCCCGCCACCCAGCGTGCCGCATAGAGCGCGCCTTCGGCAAAGCCCTGGCGGCTGCGCGCCGTGTGACGAAGGATAACCGTGTCGGCCTCCGAATCAAATCCCAATTCGTGCACGCCGGGGATGTAGCCCGCACGCGTGCTGGAGACAGGAACTTCGCGGTCCTTGAACGCGGGCTGGACCTGCCGCATGATTTCGAGCGCTGTGCCCGAGGGTGCATCTTTCTTGAATTTGTGGTGGGCTTCGGTGAGGTAGGGATCGTAAATGGGAAAGGCCGCGAACATTTCCGCCGCCTGCCGTGCCAGGCGGTAGAACAGATTCACTCCAATGGAGAAGTTCGCGGCGTAGACCAAGCCGATGCCACGCGACTCGACGATTTTCCGAACTTCATCGAGCCGACTGTGCCAGCCGGTCGTCCCCACTACCAGATTGCAGCCGTACTCGGCCACGCGGCGAACGTTATCCAGCACCGCCTTCGGTTCCGTGAACTCGATGCAAACATCGATGCCCCTTAGATTCGCAGCCGTGATCCCGGCGCCCCCAGCGTTGACGTCGATATCCATGGTGAGACGGACCTCGAAGCCGCGCTGAGGCGCGAGTTGGGCGATCGTCCGGCCCATCTTGCCGTAGCCCAAGATGGCCAGATTCAGCACAGGGGCATTGGCGGAATTATTTGTGGGTTCGCTCATGGGGAGAGCGCATCAAAAAAGGTTGAACTGTGAAGGCTGAAGAGGTTTCCCGATTCACACTTCCGCCTTCCGGTTTCTCCGATGCCTAGTCCAAATACCCTTCCGCCTTCATTAGCTCGGCGTTGAGCAGGGCCGCCCCGGCGGCGCCGCGAATGGTGTTGTGGCTGAGCGCGGTGTATTTCCACTGCAGCACGGGACAGGGGCGCAAGCGCCCGACGACGGTTGCCATGCCGTTCTCCGTGCCCACGTCGAACTTCACTTGGGGACGGTCGCGTTCCTCGCGCACCACGATCGGGTGCTTGGGCGCCGAAGGCAGATGTAGTTCCTGCGGGCGCGAGCGGTAATTGCGCCACGCCTCGATCAATTCCTCGATCTTGGCGGGCGAGCGCAGGGCGATCGAGATCGATTCCGTGTGGCCATCCTCGACGAGGACGCGATTGCAGTGCGCGCTGACGATGAAGTTGCCCATCTCGATATGCCCATCACTCAGGCGGCCGAGCAGTTTGCGCGTCTCGCGCTCGACTTTCTCTTCTTCACCACCAATGTAGGGGATCACATTACCGATGATGTCCAGCGTCGGCAGGCCGGGATAGCCTGCGCCCGAGACTGCCTGCATGCTGGTCATCATCACTTTCTCGAGCCCGAAGGCGCGATCGAGCGGCGCCAGCGACATTACCAACCCCACTGTCGTGCAATTCGGGTTCGTTACGATCATCCCCTTCCACTTGCGCTCGTGCCGCTGCGCGCGCACTAGAGCCAGGTGGTCGGGATTGACGTCCGGAATTAGCAACGGCACGTCCGCGTCCATACGGTGGTTGGAAGAATTCGAGACCACGACGTGCCCGGCGTGTGCAAATTCTTTTTCGACTTCGCCCGCCACTTTCGAATCAAGCGACGAGAAAACGAGTTGTGGCGCCTTGCCCGGCTTGCATTCGTGTACAGGTAATTCCGCCGCGGCCTTGGGCATGGCGTCGCGAAGCCGCCAGTTGCACGCTTCGCCGTAGGTCTTGCCTGCCGACCTATCCGATGCTCCGAGCCACTTCACCTCAAACCACGGATGGTGCTCGAGCAGGCTGATGAAGCGCTGCCCCACCATGCCCGTGGCCCCTAGGATTCCAACTTCCAGTTTCTTCATGATGGCTTATTCTGCGCTCCCGTCGGACGGGAACGCGCTTGCTCCCTTCTGCCCCCAAGTAAGTCAAAGATTGCAGATTGAAATCCCCACCTCGTCGTACTCTTCAACCATCAATCTGAATTCCTCGCCTTCAACTGACGCACCAACCGGCAATATAACTCCACAGCGCGAGCCAGATCGGCCTTGCGAACCCGCTCGTGATCCGTGTGTGCGACGCTGATCGACCCCGGGCCGAGCAGCAACGGCCGTCCCCAATTCGTCAGGTTCGGCAGGTCAGTTGTGAAGGCGACCACGTCCGCTTCGAATCCCTCGACCTTCTCCATTCTAAGCGCTGGCGTCTCGCGAATAAACTCAAATTCGCAGCGGCCGTCCAGAATCCGCCGAATGTTCTGTCGCAGCGCGTCCGTGCCGTTCACAGTGCGGATCAGCACATCCGCGCGCGCTTCATCCGGCACGATATTCGCGGCACGCCCGCCGGAGATCAGACCGATGTTGAGCGTCGAAGGCCCCAGCACCGGATCGACGGGCAGCGGCATGCGGCGCAGGTCGGCGAGGATATCGAGCAACTTCTCGATCGCCGATTCACCCAGATGGGGATAGGCCGAGTGCGCCATGCGCCCGCGCGCGCAGATCTCCACCCGCAGGATGCCTTTCGAGCCGAGCGCCAGCTTGTTTTCTGTGGGCTCGCCATTGATCATGAAGCGCGTCCCCATCGGCGATTGATTGGCCACCCGCGCGCCGTCACTCATGGTTTCTTCACCCACCAGAAACAGCAGACCGAAGTTTGTCACGCCTTCGCCGGTTAGCCGTTCGGCTGCGGTAACCTGCGCGGCCATAATGCCCTTGGCGTCGCACGACCCCCGGCCGTAGATATACTCGTCATCCTCACTCGAAGCAACGAACGGAGGTACCGTATCCATATGCGTGCTGAGCACAATTTCCGGAGTGCCACGTGTCGCAAAAACGTTGGCGCGGCCCGGGCTGACAGGCTGATGTTCCACGTGGAACATCAGGCCCTTCAAGTGGTCGCGCAGCATCTCCGCGCAGGCCTGTTCGTTGCCTGTGACGGATTCGATATCGACCAGTCGGCGCGCCAGTTCAAAAAGGTGCATGGTGATATCTTTCGTTGGCATCTGTCAGCTGGCGGTCGAACCCGTCCGTAATCTGACCGTTACAACAGCACGCCAGCAACAACTTTCCGCGGGACACTTGCACCCGGCCGCTACTCGTCCGTTGGAAACGTCCTTAAACGTTAGCCCACAAGCGAAAAGAGCGTCAAGGCAAATCCCCTTATGGTTCCGATAACCCATGAAGGTTGAATGACATACAGTCTCGGCGTCGTCGGCACCAAAGTACCATTGCAATTTGCCGCCGTCATGGCAAATTGGTTATCGGGGAAAGCATCGAGTGTTGGGGGGAGTGCTTCGATCGTTCGTGGGGCCGGAGTGTCCGGCCAGTAGAAGAGAGGGGGGCTTATGGACCGCTTGCTGAAGAACTTGGGATTGACCTGCGCCGCTGCCTTGATAGCACTAACTTTGGGTGGCTCGACGCTGAGCGCCAGTGACCGAACTGGAGGCATCGGCTTGAGCCCCGCGCCGGCGCCATCCGGGCCGAGCTATGTCACGCCGTACTTCTTCCCGTCCTATGGAGGGTTCGGCTTCTATGGCGGGTCCTACTCGCCCTTCCTGAACCTTACCCCGTATACCACGACCGATCCCTATCTGCCCCCGCATTGGTGGGTTGAGCGCTATCCTTCCGCCGATCCACGCCAGGCGGGTTACAACCCCAATGCCGGCTATCGGAAAGAGGATGTAACCACTCTGCTCCTGACCACTTACCCGATCAAAGCACGCATCGTCCTCGATGGCGTCTTTGTCGGGACCTCCGATAACCTTGGGCCGTTCCAGCTCCCCGCCGGGATCCACGTCCTGCGCGTCGAGACGGCGGGCTACGAGCCCTCCGAAACCGTCCTGAACATCGAGCAGCCGACGTTACAGCAACTCGATATCCGTCTCAAGCCGATCGCGAATGGGGCCAAAGCCGAGTCGCAGAAGTAACTCGAAGAATTGAAGATTTTGCCGCCGCAGTGATGTGCACAACTCACTGCGGTTTCGCTATTGGGAGCGGATCGAAGGGGTAGAAAAGCACTCGTCTGCCATCGATTGCCGCGTCAAAAATGTGAATCAGCCCCTTTCATTCCTCATCCCGACCTCCCGAACATCTCCCCCCGCCTCGGACTTCTTGTCCAGACAAAATGCCCGAATCCTGCGATGTTCCGTGTCGCACGAATGTAGCTATTTAGGACACTTTTGAAGCTGGCTGTCAGAATGTCCTGGCGAAACAGTGACATTGGGTCCATTGTGGAGGCGGGAGTTTGGGGTTTATTTCTCGCCAAAGATCACTTGCTCGGGCGACCTTCGCCCTGCCTGACCCGGCCGATGCGAAGGCCAAGGGGGTTCTACTCTTGACCCTTGTTGCGGTGTTTACGCGGCCGCTGGTTGGCCTGCAGGATTTTCTTTCGCAGTCGGATGGATTGCGGGGTCACTTCTACATATTCATCATCGGCAATGAATTCGATGGCCTCTTCCAGGTTCAAAGGATGGATGGGAACGAGGCGGATGGCTTCGTCGGCGACGGAGGCGCGCATGTTGGTTTGCTTTTTCTCTTTGACGGCGTTCACATCCATGTCGTCCCAGCGCGCGCTCTGGCCGATCAGCATCCCTTCGTACACGTCGATGCCCGGCCCGACAAACAGTTCGCCGCGCTCCTGCAGGTTGTAGAGGGCGTAGCTCGTGGTGCGGCCGGGGCGGTCGGCAACCAGCGCCCCCGTCAGGCGCGACGGAATATCGCCCTGCCAGTCCGTGTAGCCGTCAAACAGCGTGTTCATTACGATCGTGCCGCGGGTCAGCTTCAGGACTTCGCTGCGCAAGCCGATCAGGCCGCGCGAGGGGATGGAGAACTCGAGACGCACGCGCCCAGTGCCCGTGGTCCCGTGGCTCACCATCTTGGTGTTGACGCCCTTGCGAATGCCCATTTCCTGCATCAGTACGCCCACGAATTCCTGCGGGACATCGATGATGAGCTGCTCGACCGGCTCCTGCAATTTACCCCCGGTCGTGCGCGTGACGATTTCGGGTTTGCCCACCATCAGCTCGTAGCCCTCGCGCCGCATCATCTCGATCAGGATAGCGAGCTGCAGTTCGCCGCGGCCCATCACCTTGAAGGCATCGGTGTTCTCCATCTCTTCGACGCGGATGGAGACGTTGGTGAGCAGTTCCTTGTCCAGCCGATCGCGGAGGTGCCGCGACGTGACATACGTTCCCTCGCGGCCGGAAAAAGGCGAGGTGTTGATGGTGAAGACCATGGAAATCGTCGGCTCGTCGATAGGAATGCGAGTGAGAGGTTTCGGCGTCTCAACGCTGGTCACAGTTTCTCCGATGGTGATGCCCTCGACCCCGGCGATGGCGACGATGTCTCCCACTCCGGCCTCATCGAGATCGGTGCGCTCCAGGCCCTCAAAACCAAAAAGCTTGGTGATGCGCGTCTTTTGAATGCTCCCGTCGAGCTTGACGATGGCCACCTCGTCGCCGCGCCGCAACGTGCCGGCAAAAATCCGCCCCAGCGCCACCCGGCCGTGATAATCGCTGTAGTCGAGATTGGCGACAAGTAGTTGCAGCGGGTCGGAAGCATCACCCTCGGGCAGGGGGATCGTGGCCAGGATAGCGTCAAAGAGAGGCTTTAGAGTTTCCGAAGGGTCGTCGAGGGATTTCTTGGCGACCCCGTCGCGCGATATTGTGTAGAGAATGGGGAAGTCAAGCTGGTCTTCCGTGGCGTCGAGGTCGATGAAGAGGTCATAGACCTCGTTCACGACTTCCTGCGGACGCGCGTCACTGCGGTCGATCTTGTTAATCACCACGATGGGTGGGAGTTTGGCTTCCAACGCCTTGCGGAGCACGTAGCGCGTCTGCGGCAGCGGGCCTTCGCTCGCGTCGACGAGCAGCAGAACGCCGTCCACCATCTTCAGCGCGCGTTCGACTTCGCCACCGAAGTCGCTGTGGCCAGGCGTATCCACGATGTTGATGTGCACACCCTGGTAGGTCACAGCGGTGTTTTTGGCGAGAATGGTGATGCCGCGCTCGCGCTCGAGCTCGTTCGAGTCCATGACACGCTCGACCACTTCCTGGTTGGCCTTGTAGATGCCGCTCTGCTTGAACATGGCGTCCACGAGCGTCGTCTTGCCGTGGTCCACGTGCGCGATGATGGCGATATTACGGATGTTCGAATTCAATGACCGCTCCCTAACCTCTTCCGCCTGTCGAGGATTTATACTTGGAATCTCGAGGAAGTCTTGCTGAACCAGGAGTTCCGCTTTCGGCTGCTGGGAAAACTCCAGTATACACCGGCTTGTGCCCCTTGCACTCCCCGTTGTCATGACGAGGGATGGTCCCTCGAACTGGCGGCAAGAGAATCTGAAGGCTGCCTTCTTCTTCCATTACGATCCGGGTGATATGATTTCTATTGCGTCCATCAAACTCAAACATCGTATCTGCAATGGGGCGGGGAATCACACATCCGATTCGGACGGTCGAGGAGTTACTACAATGACCTTCGTGAAATGCGTCCTGGTAGGCTTGCTGTCGCTGATAGTAGCTGTAATTTTTCTGGTGGTCGGGCTCATAGTTGTGTTTGCAGCCTTGACGCCGCGTGGAGGAGAAACCATAGGATTTGATGTGGTCACGCTTTGGCACCATTTCTACCTGCATTGCCTGGTCGTGACCGTAAGCATGTTCGCCCTCGGATTTTCTTGGGAGTACAGGCGACTAAAAAGAAGAACTGCAGCGACAAATCCCTAGGGGGCTACGTGGGGTTTCCCGAGTCGCGGCCCGGGCGCCCGTCTTCTTCTGGCCGAAGCTTGTTCCGGTGGCGTAGAATTCCCCTGCCAATAGACAAATCCCTTGTTGGAGGCACACATGCCAATTCGCTCAGACGGCCCGGGGCGGCGCAACTTTCTCAAAATGACGGGCGCGGCGGCGCTCGGAAATTCTCTAGCTGCCAGTGACACGGCACGCGGCGTATCGACAATGGCGACGTCTTCCCGCGGACTCCCGCCGCTCAAAATCACCGACGTGCGCGTGATCGTGACTTGCCCGGGTCGGAACTACGTGGTGGTGAAGATTCTCACCAGCGAACCGGGACTTTACGGCGTGGGCGACGCCACGCTCAATGGCCGCGAGCTCGCCGTAGCTACCGCCCTCAAAGAGCACATCGCTCCGTTGCTCATCGGCCGCGACCCGGAGCAGATCGAGGACATCTATCAGTATCTTTACCGTGGCTCCTACTGGCGCAGCGGGCCGGTGCAGATGACGGCCATCGCGGGAGTCGATACGGCCCTCTGGGACATCAAGGGCAAGCGCGCCGGAATGCCCGTCTATCAATTGCTGGGCGGGCGAACGCGCATCGGAGCGCTCGCTTACACGCACGCCAGCGGCAGCGAGTTTGCAGAAGTCGAAGACGCGGTGCGACGCGCCATGGAGCGCGGATTCAAGTGCGTGCGCGCGCAGGTGGCGATTCCCGGCCTGGAGGGAACCTACGGTACATCGGGCAAACAGAAATCCGAGGAGCACGCCGGGCGCGTGGCACAACAAGACGATCTGCCGCAGACGGAAACCTTCGAGCCTGGCCCGTATCTGCGCATCGTGCCGAAGCTCTTTGACCACCTGCGCGCCAAGCTGGGCGACGAGGTCGAGTTGCTGCATGACACGCACGAGAAGCTCGGCCCTATCGATGCGGCGCGGCTCGCCAAAGAACTCGAACCGTACCACCTCTTCTTCCTCGAAGACCTGCTGCGCCCCGAACACAAGGAGAGCTTCCGCGTGATTCGCCAGCATTCCACCACACCACTCGCCATGGGCGAGCTGTTCAACTCGCTCTGGGATTGCGTGCCGCTCATCACCGAGCAGTTGATCGACTACATCCGCTGCGACCTCGGGCACATCGGCGGCATCAGCGCCGCGCGAAAGGTTGCGGCGCTCGCCGAAGCGTTTCAGGTCAAATCCGCGTGGCACGG
>JBEKUI010000197.1:0-9252 GCA_049515175.1 Terriglobia bacterium | reverse complement strand
CTCGAAGAGTTGAAGCCCGACGGCGTGACGCTCGATTACTTCCGGTATTTCATCTACTGGGAGGCCGTGGACCCACAAAAAGGCCCTGGAGACTTCCCGGCCTTCTGTTTCGACCGCGCCTGCCTTCGAGACTTCATCGCTTCCGGCGGTGCGAACCTCCACAACGCTGTGGTGGCGGACTCGCGGGAGGGCAATCGCCCGCTTGTCGATCAAATCTGGCGCGAGCACCGCGAGGCCTGGTACGAGTGGCGTGTCCACCGGCTCGAAAGGAACGCGCAGGAGATGACGGGCTTCATTCGCAAGGAGTTCCCCGGCTTGCCCATCGTGCTCCACGCTGTCCCGTGGACGCGCGACGAATTCAGTGGGGCGCGCGAGAAAATCGTTGGCCAGGACTTCCGGCTTCTGGCTCCCTACTTCGATTACGTCTCGCCGATGGCCTATTCGGCGCTCACCCATCGCGGGCCGGGCTGGGTAGAGAACCTCAACCGCAGCCTGCTCAGCGAAGTTCCGGCGTCGAAATTGCTGCCCTCGATCGAAGTCGGCCCCGACGGACCGGAGTTTCCGCCGATGCCTCCGGCTCACTATGAGAGCGATCTGAACGCCGCGCTGGCTTCCAAGACTGGCGTCGTCCTCTATCACCTGGAGCTTCTGTTGAACGATTCCGAAAAGCAGACCATCACCCGACGAACATTCAAGGGGCTCCACTAGGAGGGTAAGGCTGTTCAGGGTCGCACGGGGCGGGCGAGAATGGAGGGAGAAGAGATGATCGTTACGACAACGCTGAACGTCGATGGCTATCATGTCCGGGAATACAAAGGGGTCGTCCGCGGCATCATCGTGCGGGCGCCGACCATCAGTCAGGGCATCCTGGGTGGACTCAAGAGCATCATTGGGGGCCGCATCGGCGCTTACACTGAAATGTGCGAGCAGGCACGCCAGCAGGCCTATGACCTGCTCATCCAACACGCCCAGCAACTCGGGGCTAATGCTGTGTTGGGCCTGCGCTATGATGCTTCCGAGGTAGTGGGCAGGGAATCGGCGACGGAGGTTCTGTGTTATGGGACAGCGGTAGTGATTGAGCCGCTTCCCCGCAGCTAATCCTGGCTGGGGCCGGATCGCGGATTTCGGTGCTAACAAAAAGGGCGGGGAATGGCTCCCCGCCCCTAGTTCTTACTGTCGACTGTTAACTGTTGACTGTCGACTGTTCTTAATACATTCCGCCGCCCATGCCACCGCCTGGAGGCCCGGCGTGACCCTTCTCTTCCTTTTCCGGGATCTCGCAGACCAGCGCTTCGGTCGTGAGCATCAAGGACGCGATGGAACTGGCATTCTGCAGCGCCGTCCGAGTGACCTTGGTCGGGTCGATGACGCCCGCGTCGATCATATCGCCGAAAGTCTCGCTCTCGGCGTTGAAGCCGAAGTTGGCGTTACTGTTGTTGCGCACTTTGTCGACGACCACCGCACCTTCCCAGCCGGCGTTGCCCACGATCAAGCGCAGCGGCTCTTCCAGCGCCCGCTTGATGATGTTGATGCCGATCTGTTCGTCGCCCTCGGCCTTGAGTTTCTCCAGCGCCGTGATGCAGCGGACCAGCGCCACACCGCCGCCTGGAACGATGCCTTCCTCGACGGCCGCCTTGGTGGCGTGCATGGCGTCCTCGACGCGAGCTTTCTTTTCTTTCATCTCGGTTTCGGTCGCCGCGCCCACCTTGATCTGAGCCACCCCGCCGACCAGCTTCGCGAGCCGCTCCTGCAGCTTCTCGCGATCGTAGTCGGAAGTGGTATCTTCGACCTGAGTGCGGAGTTGCTTCACCCTGCCCTCGATCGCGGAGGTCTTGCCGTTCCCCTCAACGAGCGTGGTGTTGTCCTTATCGACGGTCACCTTCTTGGCCCGGCCCAGGTCCTCCAGCCGCACGTTCTCGAGCTTGATGCCCAGGTCTTCCGTGATGGCCTTGCCGCCGGTCAGGATGGCGATATCTTCCAGCATGGCCTTGCGGCGATCGCCGAACCCTGGCGCCTTCACCGCGCAGCACTGCAGCGTCCCGCGCAGCTTGTTCACTACCAGCGTTGCCAGCGCTTCGCCTTCCACTTCCTCAGCGATGATGATCAGCGGTTTGCCGCTCTTGGCGATCTGCTCGAGCAGGGGGAGCAGGTCCTTCATCGAGCTGATTTTCTTCTCGTGGATGAGGATAAAGGCATCTTCCAGCACGGACTCCATCCGGTCGGGGTCCGTCACGAAGTAGGGGGAGAGATAGCCGCGGTCAAACTGCATGCCCTCGACAACCTCGAGCGAAGTCTCCAGCGTCTTTGACTCCTCGACCGTGATGACGCCGTCTTTGCCGACCTTCTTCATGGCCTCGGCGATGATGTTGCCGATGGTCATGTCGTTGTTGGCGGAGACGGAGCCCACTTGGGCGATCATCGCGCCCTCGACGGGCTTGGAGTACTTGGCCAGCTCACCCTTCACGTGCTTCTTCGAGCCATCCTTCTGCGTTTCGTCGTACCCGCAAACCGTGCGCACCGCCAGTTCGATGCCCCGCTTGATGGCCATCGGGTTCGCGCCCGCCGCCACGGTCTTCACGCCCTCGCGGAAAATCGCCTGGGCGAGAACCGTCGCGGTGGTGGTGCCGTCCCCGGCCACGTCGGAGGTCTTCGACGCGACTTCGCGCACCATCTGCGCGCCCATGTTCTCCAGCGGGTCCTTCAGTTCGATCTCCTTGGCCACGGTCACACCGTCCTTGGTGATCGTGGGAGAGCCGAATTTCTTGTCCAGAACTACGTTGCGGCCCTTAGGACCCAACGTGATCTTCACAGCATCTGCCAGTTGATTCACGCCCCGCAGAATCGCCCGGCGGCTGTCCTCGCCATGTACAATCTGTTTCGCATTTGCCATCTTCAATTTCCTCCAAGAATTCTGTCTTTGTCCGGTGTTCTTCGTCCGTGGTCGGTTGCGCTCAGGCTGGCGACGATTCCTTCAAGTGAGCCGTCGGCCGGCAACGGGCAACTGACCCATGAAAGCTACTTCTTGCCCGCGTGCTTGGCAGCATCGAGCACTCCCAGCACTTCTTCCTCGCGCAGGATCAGGTACTCCTGGTCGTCGATCTTGATCTCGGCGCCGGAGTACTTGCCGAACAGGATCCGGTCGCCCGCCTTCACGTCCAGGGGGATAACCTTTCCGTCTTCGGTCTTCTTCCCGTTGCCGACGGCGATCACCTGGCCTTCTTGCGGCTTTTCTTTCGCCGAATCGGGGATGATGATTCCGCCTTTAACGGTTTCTTTCTCTTCGACCCGCTTGATCAGGATGCGGTCGTGGAGAGGTCTTACGGTCATCGGTTTTGCTCCTTTCGTGGTTTCCAAACTTCGGATTCTTCCCAACCGCCAGCCCTTCTTGCCCTGCACTCAAACCCAAGGTGGGACGACGGATGAGAGTTAAGGTATTTATATTCAGTTGTTTGGATCACCAACAGAGAGTGCAAACAAGACGTTTGGCACTCAACCGCTGAGAGTGCTAATGTACTCGAAATGCCATTGAAATGTCAAGGGGGTAGTTGTGAGAAGGTGAGGTAGGTCATCCGAGACAGGGAGGGAGCTTCGCGACCCGCCCCGAAAGACGTGGAATGGCAAGAACCGCTGCGGATTACCCCAGCCGCCCCGCCAGCCGCATTCGAGCGTCGGGGCACGGAGCGCCGCGTCCTGGCGCATAGAAGACCGCGAGGTGGTTCTCTCCGTTTGGGCCAGGACGCAGGGAAGTCCAGCCCACGTGTTGCTCCCCGTCGGTTATAATCAAGTTCTTTCTATGGGCGACGACTCCTTGCACATGTTGGTCGTGTTCCGGCGGCATGAGGCCGTCTGCATTGCGATTCTCGTAATACTTGCGGCTCTGACCTTGCCGACCCTCACGGCGCGCGCCACGGCTGCGCAGAGGAAGAACGCGCGGCCCCCCGCAGTCTCGCGGCAAGAACAAGCAGATTCCGAGGAGCTGCCTGTTACCCCGGAGGACATTGAGGAGAGAAAGCGGCAAGCTGCGCGCGCCGTGCTTGTCGAGCAGATGCGCTCGAAGGCGCGGGCGGAGGTCGAGGCAGCGGCCCAGTCCGTGCATTCCGCGGACGCCGGCGTGCTGGCCAAGGCGCTGCGGATCGATATAGCAGCCACCGACGATGCTGAGCCGAGCGAACCGTCAGCGAGCGCTCTCAGGCAGATTGGTGATTTGGACGGCGACGGAGTCGCGGAGTTGATCTTCCGCTGGTCACGGCCGGAGCGTTTCAATCAGCCGGTGACGGAGAGCGCGGGCCCGCTGCCCGGATGGGTACTTTTCCTCCTCTCCTGGGACGGAGGTCGCTGGCGCGTCACCGAATTGATGACAGGGGACGGAATGTGCGGTCTCGAAACGCTGACCGGGATCTGGCCGGCCCCGGCGCTGGTGGGGGTTGAGGGTCTTTCCAGCTTCCCTTATCCCGTCATATTTCGCTTCCAGAACCATTCCGCTACCGTTGCCTGGGACTCTCGCGACGGGAACAGTCGGTATCAAAGCTACGCGGGCGGGGACGTGAGCTTTTCTGGCGGTAACGGGCCACCGGCGATGGTGGTCTCCGGCCGTGCCGACCCCGGCGTCATCCGTTTCCCCTCCTCTGGCAGCCGTGGGTTCGACGTGGCCACGATCTACTTCTGGGAAAACGGCGCCTACGTTCCAAAGAAATCGGAATTCACCGAAAACGAGGATTACACTCTCTACCGGTTCATCGCAGCCCTGCATCTGCACAACTTCCGCGCCGCCTATGCGCTGATCGATCCGGCGCAATTCCTTGCGAGTGAAGAGAAAACCGTGGATGCGCTCAAGAAGCGGGTTAGCGCGGCCTGGCCGGAGTTGCTCGGCGACAATATCTTTGAGGCATCTGAGCCCGTGGACGGGGAAGCAAGCAAATTTCCTTTCGAACTGAACCGCGACGACGCTCACTATCGCTACTTTCCGACGTTCAGCAGCGACGGGAAGCTATTGCTCACGGGCCTCGAACGGCGCGAAGAGAAGTGAATTCCGATTGAAGATTCGTGATTGAGTATTGACGATCCAGAATTAGGTTGGCTTTTGATTGACAATCCTCAGTCTTCTGTCGCGAGTAGTCAGTGATGGGGCGCCGATTCTCCTCCCTTTCGGGTTTCGTACTGGCGGGCGGCGAGAGCCGACGCATGGGCCAGCCGAAGCCTCTGCTCGCACTGGCCGGCGAAACGATGATCGAGCGTCAGGTGCGCCTGTTGCGCTCGATCTGCCGCTCGGTGGCGGTGATTGGACTCTCGGACGGACTACCGCCGGTGGACGTTCCATCCATCCCTGACGTAATCCGCGGGCGGGGACCGCTGGGAGGAATCTTCTCAGGTCTCCTGCGCACACGGACGGAATTCAACTTGTTCCTGGGCTGTGATCTGCCTTTTGTCCCGGCGCGATTTCTCGAAATCCTCGTCCGGCGCGCCCAGCAATGCGGCGCCGGCGCGACGATCGCAGAGATGCCCACAGGCGGTGTCCAGCCCCTCTGCGCCGTGTACCGGCGCGCTGCTCTGCCGATGGTTCGAGCGAATCTCGACGCGGGCCGGAACAAGGCCCAATCCCTGGCTTGCCGCCTGCGCCGTGCCGTTATTCCGTGGTCTGAGATTGCCCGCGCCGGGCTTTCACCGCGCATTTTTGCTAACATCAACACGCCAGAAGATTACGAGACGGCGAAACGAATCTTGAATGGGGGGCACGTTGCAGAGGGACGCGACCTGGCGCCCTGACTTTACATCTGGCCATGACTGAGGACCACAAGGCGGCGGTAGAGTATCCGTACATCGAGTTTGTTCACGTCTGCAAATCCTTCGATGACCTTCCCGTGTTGATCGACGTGAGCTTCGCAGTACGGCGCGGCGAAATGGTGGTGGTGTTGGGCCGCAGCGGGGTGGGCAAGAGCGTCATGCTGAAAAACATCCTCGGGTTCCTTCATCCCGACGAAGGACAGGTGCTGGTGGAAGGCCGCGACATTTCGCGCCTCAGCGAACAAGACCTGGCGGAAGTGCGGCGCCGGGTCACCATGGTGTTTCAGTCCGGCGCGCTCTTTGATTCGCTGACGGTTGGAGAGAACGTTGCCTACCCGCTCCGCGAGCGAGTGGAGAGGGGTTTGGCTTGGAATGAAGAGCAAATCCAGGCGCGCGTGGAGGAACTGCTGGCGAAAGTCGAGTTAAGCGAGGTCCGCGATTTGATGCCCTCCGACCTGAGCACCGGAATGAAGCGCGCGGTCGCGATCGCCCGCGCACTCGCCGCGGAGCCTGAAGCCATCCTCTACGATGAGCCGACGACGATGGTTGACCCGCTCATGGCGCAGACCATCGGCGACCTGATCCTCAAACTCAAGCGCGAAACCGGCCTCACGTCGATCGTGGTGACGCACGACATGCGCCTGGCGCGCAAGCTTGCCGACCGCATCGTCTTCCTCGTCGATGGCCGGGTCGCTTTCTTCGGGCCGGTGAGCGAACTCGATGCTGTGCCCGAGCCGGTGATCCAAGGATTCATACAACTTGATGAAGTTTCGTTCCTGAGATAGAACGCTCGACTCGAGGTTCGAAACTTGAATAGCGACAGGGAACCCGGATCGCCGGGCGTCGCCAAGTTTCCAATTTTCTGCCCTAACGGGATGAAATCAAAACCCGCCATCACGCTCGACCGAGTGCTCTCGCGCTTCGGCCTGGCATCGCGGACGGAGTCGCGCGAAGCGATTCGAGAGGGTCGGCTGAAGGTCAACGGCCGGGTGGTGCGCGATCCGGACAGTTGGGTGCGGCCCGGCCAGGACACATTCCATTTCGATGGCAAGCGCGTGACGCAGGCGCGCAAAGCTTATCTGCTCTTCTACAAGCCTAAAGGAGTCATTACCAGTCACGGTGATCCGGACGGCCGCACTACGATCTACGACCTTCTCGGCAAAATGAAGCGCTGGGTAGCGCCCGTGGGCCGGCTCGACAAGGACACTTCCGGCCTTCTCCTGCTCACGAACGACACGGAGTTTGCGGATTTCGTGACCAGCCCCGAGTCGCGAGTGGCGAAGACCTACAGAGTCAAGCTGAATGGCCTGATGGACGGCGAAACAATCGCGCGGCTTACGACCGGAGTGGAAATGAAGCGCGGTGATTTTGCCAAGCCCGAGACCGCCCGCCGCATCGAGGATCGGGGCAAGTACACCTGGCTCGAAATCGTGCTCACGGAAGGGAAGAATCGCGAAGTCCGGCGCATGGCCGAAGCGGTGGGCTTCAAGGTGCTGAAGCTCGTGCGCACCCGCATCGGCCCGCTGACTCTCGAAGGGCTGGAAGTTGGGAAGTGGCGTGAGTTAACATCGGCGGAAGTTGTGGCTTTGAGAAGAAGGGGTCCGGGTCCGAGAGGATGACGGTAGCCGGCCGGGCGTTGGAGGAAACCTTATGGGCACGACAAGACGGGTAGGCATTGCAGCCTCACTCCTCCTTTGCATTGCAACCACGCTCGCCGCACAGAACGATCAGGCAGGAATGTCACGGCCGGGCAAAGGGATTCTCGACGTGACCGTCGTCGACGAAGGGGGGAAACCGCTGCAAGGTGTTGCGGTTTCCGTGCCCGGCTACCGCTCGACAACCGGTTTGGCGGGCACTTGCCGTTTCGGCCTGCTACCCGGCCGGTACGCCGTCCTAATCAGCAAGCCCGGCTACCGTGGCCGCCGCGTCAACGCGGGCATTCGCCCGGGCGAAACCACGACGACGAACGTGACATTGCAGAAACTGCCTTCGCGGTCTCCGAAGTAGAGGCGTTCTGGTGGAACGTGCTCTCTTCGAGCGCACCCCTTCCAATTCGGTCAAGATTTCAGACGTCTCGGTGGGGTTTCGCGGTCTTCCGGGTCCATTAACCTTCAAAGAGAGATTCCACAAACTCCCGCGGATCGAAGGGCAGGAGATCCTCGATTTTCTCGCCGATACCCACGAACTGGATGGGCAGGCCGAGTTCGCGAGCGATGCCCACGACCACACCGCCCTTGGCCGTGCCATCGAGTTTGGTGAGGATGATGCCGGTGGTTCCGGCGTGGTCGGTGAACAGGCGCGCCTGCTGCAAGCCGTTCTGGCCGGTGGTGGCGTCGAGGATCAGCAGCACTTGGTGGGGCGCGCCCGCGACTTCGCGGCCGGCGATGCGGCACATCTTCTGGAGTTCCGCCATCAGGTTGTGCTTGGTGTGGAGGCGTCCGGCGGTGTCCACGATGACGAGATCGTCGTGCTGTTTCTTGGCCGCCGCGAGCGCGTCGAAGAGCACGGCGGATGGGTCGGCGCCCGGTTTCTGCATGACGATCCCGATGCCCAGCCGTCCCGCCCAGATCTCCAGTTGTTCGTTGGCGGCGGCGCGAAACGTGTCGGCAGCGCAGAGTATCGGGCGGCGGCCCTCCTGCTGGTAGTAGTGGGCAAGCTTGGCGATGGTCGTCGTCTTGCCGACGCCGTTCACGCCCACGACGAAGATGACTTCGGGCTGGCCGGCGGGCGGTTTCTTCGCGACCGCGGGCTGAGCCGTGCCGCTGCGGGCGCCGGGGGAGTTTTTCAGCACGGCAAGGATTTCCTGCTCGAGCGCGGAGCGGAGCTGGCGCGTCTCGCTGAGCCGGCGGCGCGTGACCTGCTCGCGCAGCCGGGCCAGGATTTCCTGTGTGGTCTTGACGCCCAGGTCGGCGGCGAGCAACGTGGCTTCGAGGCCGTCGAGAACCGAGGGGTCGATTGTGGTCTTTCCTTCGACGACTTCCTCAATCCGTTCGACGAGCTGCGCCTTGGTGGAGCTGACGGCTTGTTTGAGCCGGTCGAAAAATCCAGTCTTCTTCTTTTCGCCGGCGTCGACGGGTTGCGGACTCATCAGATTCGATTGTAGCGCGAAGCCTGTTGTTGCGGGGAGAAATACCCGGCGGGAGGCAGCCGGACGATCAGGCCACCGGCTGGGTCACGGGCGCGATGGTCTGGCGGCGGACCTCGAACTCTTTGAGCTCACCCTTGGCGTAGGCAGAATGCATCGCGTCCACGACGATCGGGTCGTACTTGGTCCCGGCGTGCTTGCGGAGGATCTCGAGCGTCTGGGGAAAATCGCGGCCCGCCTGATAGGGGCGGTCGGTCGTCACGGCGTCAAAGGTGTCGGCCACGGCGATAATGCGCACCATGAGGGGCAGTTCATCGCCCGAAATGGCGTCGGGATAGCCCTTGCCATTCAGCGCCTCATGGTGCCAGCGGATGCCGGGCAGCATG
>JBEKUI010000196.1:0-9264 GCA_049515175.1 Terriglobia bacterium | reverse complement strand
GGGCTGGTTTCCTACGAGTGCCTTGCGGAGGGCACCAAACTCATCGAGCTGGATCGCACGGAAATCTTCACCTCGGTTGTGCTTCGTCCCAGAATTGTCATTCGCGCGAAGGACGAGGAAAGGCCCGCTGTCGAGAAGCGCGCGTGGCGCGCGCTGGAATCGGCTCAGAAGTACAGCCTGGTTGCCAACTCCGTCAAATCGGAAGTTCGGGTGGAGCCGGAAATCGAAATCGTCTCATAAGGTTGGGAATGCTTGTTGCGTGGCGGAGCAAGGAGGCTCGTATGCTGTCCATCAAAGTGCTGGGTCCCGGTTGCGCGCGGTGCGTCGAAGTGGCACAGCTGGCGCAAAGGGCCGTGAATACGCTGAGCGTTGACGCGCGGGTTGAGAAAGTGACCGACATTTCCGAAATCGCGAAGTTTCGGATTCTGGTAACCCCCGGGCTGGTCATCAACGACAAGGTAGTCTGCGCGGGGCGCATCCCCACGGTACCGGAAGTAACCACCTGGGTCGCGAACGCTTTGGGATGAATCGTCAGGAGAAACTTCGCGTCGCCGCACTAAATCTCGGGGAAATCTCCCAGACCGGTTTCGCTCTGCATCAATCGGGACTCAACTCGTCAAAAAATGATGCGGACCGCCCAGTCAGTAAACTCGGATTAGGAGAGTGAATCCTCATGGCCCAAACCACCATGGAGACAACTGCGAAGAAGTTGAACTATTTCGAACGCTACCTCAGCCTTTGGGTGGGTGCCTGCATGCTTGCCGGCATCCTGCTGGGCAAGATGATCCCCGCATTCACCGATGCCCTGCGGCGTCTGGAATTCGGCAAGGGGAGCCAGATCAACGTCCCCATCGCGGTCCTCATCTGGCTGATGATTACTCCCATGATGATGAAGGTCGACTTCACGTCCATCCGCAACGTAGGGAAGAGACCACGAGGAATGCTTGTCACGTTGTTTGTTAATTGGCTGGTGAAGCCCTTTTCCATGGCGCTTATTGCCTGGATATTTTTCCGGCACGTGTTCGCGGGTTGGATTGGGACAGCGGATGCCGACCAGTACATCGCAGGATGCATCATTCTTGCTGCCGCGCCCTGCACGGCGATGGTATTCGTTTGGAGTTACCTCACGGATGGCGACCCGGCTTACACCCTCGTACAGGTTTCCGTCAACGATCTCATCATGCTGTTCCTTTTCGCTCCCATCGTCCGATATCTGGTGAGCGGGGCGTCCTCGCTCTCCGTCCCGTTCATTGTTCTGCTGTACTCGGTCATCACCTTTATCGTGATTCCGCTCAGCGTCGGGATTGCCTTGCGGACATGGCTGATCCGCCGGCGGGGCAAAGAATGGTTCCAGGAAAAATTGTTACCCAAATCCGCCCCAGTGACAATTCTGGCTCTACTCGCCACGCTGGTCTTGATTTTCGCCTTTCAGGCCGACAACATCACGGGCAAGTTCTTTCACGTCCTTCTCATCGCGGTCCCGATTCTTATCCAGGTGTACTTCAATTCATCGCTGGCCTACGGGCTAATGAGGCTCTTCAACGTGGAGTTTGCGGTTGCCGCCCCCGGCGCGCTCATCGGTGCCAGCAACTTCTTCGAACTTGCGGTGGCAACGGCGATCGCTCTGTTCGGCCCGGGGTCCGGCGCCGCCCTGGCGACGGTGGTGGGAGTGCTCATCGAGGTGCCCGTAATGCTCTCCGTCTGCGGCATCTGCAATCGCACACGCCACTGGTTTCCAGCGCCCACAGTAAGCTGATACGGTCCTTTGTCGTCTGATGCCACGCGAAGCGACGGAGCTAGCCTCCGAAGCATCCGATGTATGCCGTCGCGCCCATCACGCCGCCGATCAGCGGCCCCACAACAGGCACCCAGGCATACCCCCAATCGGAACTGCCCTTTCCCGCAATGGGCAGCAGCGCGTGAGCAAGGCGCGGACCCAGGTCGCGGGCGGGGTTGATGGCGTATCCGGTGGGAGCTCCCAGGGAGAGGCCAATGCCCCAGACCAGCAGTCCCACGAGAAAAGGCGCAAGACCTGACTGCGTTGGAGTGGCATTCGCCAGAATCGCGAGCACCCCGAAGACCAGCACAAACGTTCCAATGATTTCTGTGATGAGGTTCAGGGGCATGCGGCGAATGGCGGGCATCGTCGAGAAGACCGAGAGTTTCGCGGCCTGATCTTCGGTCTCCGGCCAATGCGCCAGGTAAGCCAGCCATACGACCACGGCGCCAAGGAATGCGCCAACAAACTGGGCCGCGATGTACTGGGGCACACTGCTCCAGGCGAACTTCCCGATCACCGCCAGACCCAGAGTAATGGCAGGGTTCAGATGCGCGCCGCTGATGCGCCCCACGGCATAGACGGCGATCGCCACGCCCATCGCCCAGCCGGTGGTTATGACCATCCAGCCGGAGTTTTGTGCCTTGGTCTTGTTCAGAAGAACTCCCGCCACGACTCCGTCTCCGAAAATGATCAACAGCGCCGTTCCAATAGCTTCAGCAACGAATGGCTTCATGCGCCTCCTTCAGCAATGGACTGCAATTTGCGGGCCGGGCCCACCCCTCTCCTCGCGAATGAACTGGGCTGATACTATTGCGTCGAAAAAGGATTTTGTCCAGATGTACCCTTCCCCAAGCCAGCCGCGCGCGGTGTATGATACGGGGTTTGCCACTGACTGCTCCCCCTCGGGCAGTTAACGTCAGAATCCGTCGCGAGGAAGAAGAATGAAGGCAGCGTTTCTCACCGCCCTCCGCGAAATCGCAGTCCGCGAAATTCCTCCGCCCCGGCTCAGCCGCCCTCGCGACGTTCTGCTGCGCATCGCGAGCGTCGGAGTCTGCGGCTCCGACGTGCATTACTACACGGCGGGACGCATCGGCGCGGCGGCAGTGAAGTATCCCTTCATCGTGGGCCACGAGTGCGCGGGAATCGTGCTGGAGACGGGTGCGGAGGTCACGAGGGTTCGCCCCGGCCAGCGTGTGGCCATCGATCCGCTCGTCCCCTGTGGCGAGTGCGACCAGTGCCGGCAAGGTCGGGAGCACACCTGCCGGAAGCAGCGCTTCCTTGGCCTTCCCGGCCAGCTCGAGGGCGCGCTCGTCGAGCGCCTCGTGATGCCGGAAGAGTGCTGCCACGCGATTCCTGATTCGCTGACCATGGATCGGGCGGTCATGACCGAGCCGCTCTCCATCGGCATCCATGCGCAACGCCTGGCAGGCCTTGCGCCGGGCGCCAGGATCGGGATTTTGGGCTCGGGGCCGATCGGGCTTTGCACGCTGCTCGCCTGCCACGCCGCCGCCGATTGCACGCCGTACGTGACGGATTTGATCGACGAGCGCCTGAAGGTGGCCGTGCAGTGCGGAGCGGCATGGACGGGCAACCCACGACACACGGACGTCATCAAGGCGATCCGCGCCGCGGAACCGCTGGGTCTCGATGCTGTCTTCGATTGCGCGGGGCAGCAGGAGACGCTCGATCAGGCCATCGACCTGCTCAAGCCCGGCGGGACGTTGCTGATCCTCGGCATCCCGGAAGTGGATCGCGTGAGCTTCCCCATCCACACGCTGCGACGGAAGGAGTTGGTCATCAAGAACGTGCGACGGCAGAACCGCTGCGTTGACGGCGCGATCGAAATGATCGCGCAGGGGCGCATCAACATTGAACCCTTGATGACCCACCGCTTCCCGCTCGCCGAGACCGCGGCAGCCTTCGAGCTCGCCGCCGGGTATCGCGACGGCGTCATCAAGGCCCTCGTCCACATCCCCGGCATTCGTTGAATCAATTCTTCAAATACTTGTCGTACCACGCGAGGACTCGGGCCAGAACGTCAATTTGGTGAGCGCGCTCCTTGAAGCTGTGGTGCTCGCGCGGGTAAGTTACCATTTCCGCCGGCACGCCCAGCATCTTGAGGCCGTTGTAAAACTCCCAGCCCTGGGTCACGGGAACGCGCTCATCGGCCTCGCCGTGCAGGACGAGCGAAGGCGTCCGGCATCTCCTCAAATAGGTCATGGCGGAGTGGCCGTCATACGCGGGGCGCCGCTTGAACGGGATGTTGAGGAAATAGTTGCGCAGGAAGCTCGGCGTGATGTCGGTGGTGCCGTCGAAGCTGAAAAGGTTGGTGACCGCGGCGCCGACCACCGCGGCCTTGAAGCGGCGCGTCTGCGTCACGGCCCAGGAGGTCATGAACCCGCCGTAACTCCACCCGCCGATGCCGAGACGCGCCGGGTCGGCAATCTTCTGGTCGATGAGGTAATCCACGCCACTCATGATGTCCTGGAAATCACCGCCGCCCCAGTCGTCGCGGTTGGCCTCCACGAACTGCCAGCCCTGCCCGGTGGAGCCGCGAGGATTGGGCAGCAAAACCACGTAGCCGTGCGAAGCGAGCAGTTGCGCCCACTCATGCCATGAGCCCAGCCAGCCGCTCCACCAGGCCCACTCCGGGCCGCCGTGAACATCGACAATCGTGGGATAGACGCGTCCGGCCTGGTAATCGGGCGGCGTGACGAGAACTCCATATATCGTCTGGCCGTCCTTCGGGTTCTTCCAGGAGATTTCCTTGACCTCTCCCAAGCGCCAGGAAGCCGCCTGCGGGTGCAGGTCCGTGAGCCGCCGCGGCGATTCACCCGTCCGGTAAACCCAGACCTCCGAGGGCCGCTCCGGCGCCTGCACCTCGTAGGCGATGGCGCGGCCGTCCGTACTGAGGCTGAATTCCGGCCCCGAGAGGGTGGTTTCCGCCGCCAGCTTCGTTGCCTCGCCGCCCGCCACGTCAATGCGAACAAACTCGTCGCGCGTGCGCACGTTAACCTCGGCGATCAGATGCTTGGAATCCGGCTCCCACTCGAAGCGGCGAACCGTTCCGGGATAGTCTTTCAACAGGAAGCGTGTCGTGCCGCCCGCCGCGGGGACGACAGCGAGCCACGTCGCTATCCCCGTCGGTGTGTATTCCTGGAAGGCCAGCGTGCTGCCATCCGGCGACCACTTGACCTCTTCACCCGCCTGCTCGCTGAGCGTGCGAACGATCTCGCCCGTCTCCCTCCGAACCACGACGAGCTTCGCATGCCAGTAGCGGTCGTCGTTGCGCGGAGTGGCCGTGACCCGCAGAGCGAGCTCGCTCGCGTCGGGCGACCAAGCGAGGCCGGTGATATCCAGATCCTGCTTCGTTACCTGCTGGGGCTTGCGGTCCGCAAGGTTCATCACCCAGAGGCGCGCGAACTTGTAGTCGTGGTCGGCGTAATTCTGGTCCTGACCTTCTTTCCGCGTCTTTTCTTCCGCCTCGCTCCAGGCATCGCGCACCGTAAAGGCAATCATCTGGCTGTCGCGCGACCACGCGAGGTCTTCGACCCCGCCTCTCACGCGGGTGAGCTGCTCAGCCTCGCCGCCGCTAGTCGGGATCAAGTAGAGCTGGTTCTTCGCCTCTTTCTCCTCGCCGATGGGCTCGCCGCGGTTTGACAGGAAGGCGATGTAACGGCCGTCGGGCGACCAGCGGGGATGCGTGTCGCTCTTCGCCGAAGCGACGAAGGGCCGCGCCGGCCGGCTGCCATCCGCCGGCACCATCCAGATATTCGTGTTCCGGGGCGTTTCAGGCTTCTCGAACTTCTTGGGGTCGGCGGGCTCGGTGACCACAAAGGCCACGGCGCGGCCGTCGGGCGAAATCTGCACGTCGCTCACGCCGCGAATGTCGACAAGATCCGCGGGCTCGAGCGCGCGTTTCTCCGCCGGCCTCGCCGGAGCAGAAAGTACCAGGCAGGCGATCAGGACTGGAAGAACGACTCGGACATCTCTCATCGGGCACCCTCCGCATGGTTTTCGTGCAACGATCCTGGCTTGGAAGCACACCATCAATTAAGGATTTTGCCATCGTCCCGGTCGCCAAGCAGGAGTCGGCGATAGACCCAAATAGGCGCCTGGCCGCCGCGCAACAGGCGGTCGTGGAATTCCATCAGGCTGAACTTGTCTCCCTGGAGGGCACGATAATCCTCGCGCAGTTTCAGAATTTCGAGCTTGCCCACGCTGTAGACGAGGTAAGTCGGATCGTAGGTGCCGCGTTCCGCCTCGGCGCGCGCCGGGGTCTCATCCCAGAAAGCGTTCTTCATGAAGAAGCGCGTTGCCTCGTCCACGCTCATGCCGCGTGTGTGCAAGCTGATGCCGGCGTAAAACCGGCAGAGGCGCAGGAGCGATTCGACGATCTGCCCCAACCGGATCTTGGGGTCGCGGCCGCCGAAACCCTCCTCCGCGATCATCATCTGCTCGGTGTAATGCGCCCAGCCTTCGACGTAGGTGTCGGGGGCGAAGAGCGCGGCCTTGCGCACCTTGGAAGGCGCCTGCCGGACAATCATTCCCTGGACGTAGTGCCCCGGGTAGGCCTCGTGGATACTCGTCGACCACAATTCGGAGTAATTGAACGCGGTCAGGTATTCCTCCTGTTTCTTGCGCGGCCAGGCAGGATCGACTTCGGTGACGAAATATGGAGACGGCAAGTCCGCCGTCTCGAAGGGGCCGGGGTTCCACATGCTGGCGAACGACTGGCGGTAAAACGGCGGTGTGGGCATGGCTACAGCCGGCGCCGCCTGGGGCAGAGTCACGAGGTGTTTCTCCTCGATGAACTGGATGATCGTGGCGAGCTGCTTCTGCGCTTCGGCAACGACGTGCCCCGCGGGGGGATGCTCGCGCTTCAAGCGCTCCCAGACGCGCTGCGGCTCCGCGGCGGGATCGATCTCCGCCGCCGTAGTGCGAAAGCGTTCCTGCTCGCGCCCGATTTCCCGCTGGGCGATGCCGAGCAACTCGTCAAGCGGAAGATTGACGCCTTCCTGAAACTTGAGGAGGTCCGCGTAATTCTCTGCCCCGATGGCGAACTCCCCCTTCGCCTTCGGCCTCAGGTCATTTTTCAGATAAGCGATGTATTTCCTCAGTGCCTCGGCCGCCGCGGCCGTCGAGGCGTGGAACTCGCCCAGGAGCGCCGCATCCTTCTCTTCGGGGAAAGCCTTGGGGATGTCATTCTGCACGAAATCCAGCACCCCCTCAAAATCCTCCAGCGCCACCTTGACATAGACCGCCGGCGGGTTCGCGACGTTGGCGCGCGCCTCGTCGAGCAGGCGCGGAATCTCGCATTCCCGCGCAATGACGGAGCGCAGCCGCGTCTCCGGCGGCGCGAATCGCTGCATCGCCATCAGCATCAATCCCCCGCCGATGACACTGCAATACACGTCAGGTTGCTTTTGCCACATCCGAATCCGCTCCAGCTCGAGCCGGCGGAAGCGGATATTGTTCCCGGCGAGTTGCCAGTCCAGCCGGGCGGAAAGCGGCAGCCGGGCGGAATCAATCCCGGCGAGTTCCTTCTCGAAAGCGGCCAGGGCCGCCAGCTCCGCCTGGATCGAATCCCGGCTGAAGCTGTCGAGGCGAGTGTCAAACGTGTGGATGCCATCGTAGGACGCCGCCGTCGGATGGCGCCGATAGTAGTCCTCAAGATAGGTGTCAACCCATTTCGAGAATGCCGCCGCGGCGGCGCGCTCGGCCTCCGTCGCGCCCGCATTCGGTGCGGGTTTCTTGCAGGTGGAGTTGCTCATCGCCAGGACGAGTGTCAACAGGGGAAGAACTAGAAGATTTGATTTGCGCATGACGCGAACCCTCCCATCGCCGCCGCGCCAGCCCCGGCAGTTTACTTGACCAGCCGGCCGCCGTCCATCAGCAGCGTCGCACCGGTGACCCAGCCGGCGTCGTCGGAAGCGAAATAGAGCGCCGCGCGCGCCACATCCTCCGCGGTGCCGATGCGGCCCAGGGGATAGAAACGCGCCATTTCCTCTTTGCGCCGGGCGGCGCCTTGCGGGTCGAGGTAGGTTTCGTGAATGGGCGTATCCACGACCGCCGGTGAGATGGTATTGACGCGAATCCGCTGCGCCCCGTGCTCCTGCGCGAAGCAGAGGGTCATCATCTCCAGCGCCGCTTTGGTCATGGCGTAGGCACCAAAGTTCGGGGACGGCTTGAACGCCAGGCTGGTTGAGATGTTGATGATCGATCCGCCGCCGCGCCGGGCCAGCCACGGCACCGCCGCCTGGGCCACCCAGAAGGGGTTCTTGATATTGTGCGCGACGAGCTCGTCCCAGAGCGCCTCGTCGGTTTCCAGCAACGAGCTCATGCGCGAGATGCCGGCGCTGTTCACCACGATGTCCAGCCCGCCGAAATGCCCGGCACATTGATCGACCGCCCGGTGAGCCTCTTCGCGGCGGCTCAGGTCGGCGGCGACGCAGAAGCCATCCCCGGCCGGAAGCATCTGCGCGGTCGCCTCGAGCTTCGCGGCCGTCCGCCCCACGAGCGCCACTTGGGCGCCCTCCTGGGCGAAGAGGACCGCCGTGGCGCGGCCGATCCCCGAACCCGCGCCGGTGATCAATGCGACCTTGCCTTCAAGCTTCATGGCGTCATCCTGCGCCTGCGCAGCGCGTGCCAGGACAGCGGCGGATATCTTATGGAATCAGAGGCAGGGAGGCAACTTTATCTTTGCCGATTGCGGATTGATGAGGCGCAGCGGGCCCCCGCAGGCACACTTCCCCCGCGTCTCGATGCGAGACCGCACACGGATACACGTAGGAGTGAGAGGGGTTGCCCAGTGAACGCCTGAGGAAAACAGTCTGCGAGCGGGGTGCATACTCGCGCCCCGCTCGCAGTCGCATCAAGCGTCAAAACTACTTCTTCTTGGGAGGTACCACCGCGTCCTTGAAAGCCTTCGCCAGCCGGAACTTGACCACCGTCTTGGCTGGGATCTTGATGGCTTCGCCGGTTTGGGGGTTGCGGCCCATGCGCGCCTTGCGGTTCGCCTTCACCGCTTTGCCCAGCCCGGGAATCACAAACTGGCCGCCGCTCTTGCACTCTTTGGTGGCGAGCGTCGCGATCTCTTCCAGCACCGCCGCCGCCGCTTTCTTCTGGATGCCCGCCTTCTCGGCAAGGTGAGACACCACTTGAGATTTGGTCATAACTTTCGCCATTTGCTCCTGCTCCTCTCCTGAAGTGTAAATTTTCTGGGGACCTTCACATAATGGCCGTGTCACACTCTAAGCAATCCCACTGCGGCTGTCAAGCCATTTTCTTGCGGCCATCTCATCGATAAGCAGCGAAAATGCGCCTCCTGTCAAGGCCCTTTCCGTGAGGCACTCCGAGGATTGAAACCACAGAGCGCATCCGATATATTACCAGGAGGAGGATTCGCATGCCAATTTTCGAATACCGCTGCCGGGAGTGTGGCGAGAAGTTTGAAGCGATTGTGAATTCCGCAGACTCCCGCA
>JBEKUI010000195.1:0-9449 GCA_049515175.1 Terriglobia bacterium | reverse complement strand
AGCGTCTGCACGCGCAGGGAATTGCCCACCGAGCCTTCGATATCTGCGGGACTTCGGTTTTCACGGGCTCGCAGGCGGCGCAACTCCTCTGGCTGCGCGAAAATGAGCCGGAGTCCTTGAAGAAAGCGCAGATCATCTTCCACGCCAAAGACTGGCTGTTCTACAAGCTCACAGGGCTCATCACCAGCGACGAGACCGATGACTCACTCACCATGCTTCGGATGTCAACTCGTCAATACGAGCCGGAGCTGTTCACGATCTTCGGCATTGACGATCTTTACTCCAAGTTTCCTCCGGTGAAGGCGACGGTGGACAACGTCGCGCCGCTCCTCGCCGAAGTCGCAGCCGAGCTCGGCCTGCCCAAAGGCGCTGCCGTCGGGTCGGGCCCAATGGACGTGGCCGCCTGCGCGCTGGGCACGGGGGCCATCGAGCACGGCCAGGCATCGTCGATCCTCGGCACGGCGGGGATTCACCAAGTGATCATGGAGGAGCCGAACCTGGAACCCCGCATGGTCGGCATGACCCTCTGTCACGGCGTCAAGGGCCGATGGATGCGCATGCTGGCGGCAATGACTGCCACCCCGAACCTCGATTGGTTTTTGAGGGAGCTGGGAACGGGATTCGCCGTCGAGGCGCGGGAGGCCGGCAAGGACGTTTATGAACATCTGGAGAAAGCGGTCGAGTCCGTTCCGGCCGGGGCGGAGGGAGTGATCTTCCATCCTTACCTCTTTCCCGGCGGGGAGCGCGGACCCTTCGTGAAGCCGACGGCGCGCGCCAGCTTTACCGGCCTGAATATGAATCACACCGCCAAACACCTTTTGCGCGCTGTGTACGAAGGTGTGGCCTTCGCGACGCTCGACTGTTATCGTCACATGCCGATTGATCCAAAGACGGTTTTCCTTTCTGGCGGCGGCGCAAATAGTGCCGCCTGGTGTCAGATTGTGGCGGATTGTCTTGGCAAACCCGTGAGCGTGCCGGAAGGCTCGCAGTTCGGAGCCAAGGGAGCGGCACTCAATATCGGCATCGCCGTGGGGGCGTATCGGGACGCGCAGGAAGCCGTCGCCAAGTCGGTCAGGACGGCGCGACTCTACGAGCCCAACCTGACCAACACAAGGCTCTATCACCAGCTCTACAAGGTTTATCAGCAAACGGCCGAGAGGCAGATGGACCTCTGGGACCTTCGCGCCGAGATCGTCAGCAGGAAACAGTGAAGATGGCTGAAGAGAAACACCTCGCCCTGAAACAGGAGATGATCGAGAAGTGCCGCCTGCTGGAAAAGCTGGGATACTTCATCGGCACGTGGGGCAACATCAGCGTCAGAGTTCCCGAGGGGTTTATTGTCACCCCGAGCCGGGTGGAATACGTGGTGATTGAACCGCGCGATTTCGTTACCGTTTCTCTTGAAGGAACGGTCCTTGCAGGACACCGACTTCCTTCCTCGGAAACCGAAATTCACCGCGCCGTGCTCAACAAGAAGCCTGATGTCGGCGCCATCATCCACAGTCATTCACCTTACGCCACGGCTGTATCCTGCCTGCACCAGGCGATGCCCGTGTTCGTCGAGGACATGGCGCAAATCATCGGGGGAGAAGTCCATTGTACGCGGTACGTCCCGGCCGGCCAGCACAAGAAGATCGCGGAAGAAGTTGCAATCACCATCGGCGAGGAGAACGCTGTGCTCCTCGCCAATCATGGCGTGATGTGTTGTGGCCGCAATTTGGAGGAGGCCCTGGTCGCCAGCCAGATCCTGGAAAAAGCTGCCCTCATGATGCTGGCAGCGGGGGGCGCCGGGAAAGTGGTCCCAATTCCGGAAGAATACGTTCGCTCGGAGCGCCATCGGTTCCTTCATAAGTACGGAACGGCTCACGACGCGCCATGAACAGCGGAAGCATCGGTAATGCTTCCGCGAAGTGGAGAGGGTCGCCTCATGTTGACCGCATGGCTTGATCATGTTCGCAAAACATACAGCTCGGCGATCGGCCGGAACCGCCGGGATCTCGTGACACCGGCACTCATCATGGATCTGGATGTCGCCCGCCGGAACATCCAGTTCATGATGCAACGTCTCTCCACGATGAAAGCCAAGTTGCGGCCCCACGTAAAATGCCAGAAAAGTCCGGAGCTGGCGCGCTTGCAGGTGCAGGCGGGTGCGATTGGAGTGTGCACGGCGACGGTCTGGGAAGCGATGGTCATGAGTTCGGCTGGCATCGAAGACGTGATGATTGCCAACCAGGTCGGTGGCAAGGAAAAAATTGCGGCTCTGGCGAAAGCGGCGAAGCAAGGCCGCTTGACGGTCGCGATCGATAATCCGCGCAATGCGGAAGATCTTTCCAACGCCGTGCAAGCGGCAGGCAGCAAGTTGGACGTGGTGATCGAGGTCGATATCGGCATGGGGCGGGGCGGGGTCCGCTCGCCCGAAGAGGCCGTCACCCTGGCTCAGCACGTGGCAAAATTGCCCGCCTTGCGCTTTCGCGGCGTCCAGGGATACGAAGGCCACTGCATGTTGGAGCCCGATCGCTCGGTCAGGATTCAAAAGGCTCAGGCGGCGATGGATTACCTGGGGACGGCAGTCGATCGGTTGGCCGCAGCGGGTTTCGAATGCGAAGTCGTCTCGGCAGGAGGAACCGGCACCTACGACATCACAGGGAATAATCCTCGGGTCACCGAGATCCAAGCCGGGTCCTACGTGTTCATGGACAACTTCCACGGGAACCTGGTTCCGGGTTTTTCGAGGGCCCTCACGGTCCTCGGGACGGTTGTGATTCAGCACGGGAAGACGATCGTCCTCGACTCCGGGCGCAAGTCCGTCGGTATCGATTTTGTGCTTCCCACCATGATCGATTACCCGTTCTACCAGGCTCGCTATTTCGCCGAGGAACACGCTCTGTTCGATGTGGACGATCGCTGCCGCCTGAAGCTCGGCGACACGATGGAACTGATTCCGGGTTATGCCCCCACCACCGTAAACCTCTACGACGCCTACCACGTCGTCGAGAAGGACGTGGTCGTGGATATCTGGCCGATCTTTCCCCGTGGAGCGGGCCATGGCGGGCTGCTGGCCGGCTGAAGCCGTAAGAAGGGAGGATTTGAAATGATGAAAACTGCTCCCGCTCATGTCTCCAAGGTAGAATTTGAGAAACTGTTTGAGCGAGTCCGTAATTGGGGGCGTTGGGGACCGGACGACGAACGAGGCACGCTGAATTACATCACCTCCGAACAGATCCGCAAGGCGGCCAGCCTGGTTCGGTCGGGGCGCTCAGTCTCCATGGAGATCCCCATCAACACCGTCGCCGGTCCGGACAATCCCCGCCCCGCCGTGCACTACATGGTCCAGGGCTACGATATCCATTCGGACCTCGGTGAACCGCAATTCTCAACTGATTTTCTGGCGAGCGAATTTCACGGGGATTGCCACACCCACATCGATGCGTTGTGCCACATCGCTTACAAGGGGAAGCTCTATAACGGTAAGCCGGTGAGCGCCGTGACCACTCACGGCCCCCTGATTCAGGACATCACCGCTTACGCCCACGGAATCGTCGGCCGCGGCGTGTTGCTGGATATTCCGCGACTGCGCGGAGTCAAGTGGTTGGAACCCGGCGAGGCCGTCCCCCGGGCGGAACTTGAGGCGGCCGAGAAGGCCCAGGGGGTGCGTCTGGGCGAAGGAGATATCTTCGTCTTCCGGACCGGTCATCACCGGCGGCGGCTGGAATTGGGCCCCTGGAACAATGGGTATGACGGGGAGGGCAAGGCGGGCTTGCACGTCGATACCATCCTCCTCCTCCACGAGCGCAAGGTGGCGGCATTCCTTCCGGACGGAGACGGAGAAACGGTCCCCAGCAACGTGGAAGGGATCGCTTATCCCATCCACGCTCTCCAAATCGCCGCCATGGGGATGGCGTGCGCGGACAGTCTGCAGTTCGAAGAGTTGGTGAAGGTTTGTGAGGAAGAAAAGCGTTGGGAATTTCTTGTCGTCGCTGCTCCCTTGCGACTGCCACGCGGAACTGGTTCACTGTTCAATCCCATCGCGATTTTCTAATCTGAAAGGCGCGGAACGAGCGCGGACAGGAGAAGGCTTATGAAATTGCATCTCGGAATCAATAACATTTACGCTGCCAAGCGTTGGCCCGAGCCGGATGAATGGGGCAAGCAGGTGACCCAGCGCTGGGGCTTGAAGTACGTCCAGTTCTGCTTTGACCTGCTTGACCCGCGCAGCAGCCCGAACGCTCGGAAAGCCATGGCTGCGAAAGTGAAGGAAGCCGCGCAGAAATACGGCTTCGAGATTCACAGCGCATTCATCGGGGTGGGGGCGTACGCCTACAACCTGCTTCTTCACCCGTTGCCCGAGCTCCGCAAGGACGCTCTGGAATGGTGCAGGCTGGCTTCGATCACCGCTGCGGAGCTGGGCGCCAAGGGGGTCGGAGGCCCCATCGCGGCCGCCAGCATGCGGGACTACCGCGACCCGAGCAAGCGGAAATTCCTCCGCGACACCCTCGTGACAGGTATACAAGCTCTGGCGCGGTATGCGGCTGACCAGGGTCTGAAATTCGTCTGCTGGGAACCCACGCCGATCGGCCGTGAGATGCTCATCCATCTGGACGAAGCAAAGGAGCTCTACGAGCGCTTCAATGAGAACACGCCGATTCCGATTTACTACATCCTCGACGTGGGACACCAATGCAGCTACGAAGTGAGCGGCAAGGATCGGGACACTTATCTCTGGCTGCGCGAACTGGGTAAACTCTCGCCGCTCGTCCATCTGCAGCAGACCGAAGCGGATTGGGACAGGCACTGGAGTTTCACGAAGGCCAACAACGCCAAGGGCGCCATCCGGATGGACAAGGTCGTCGAGGCCCTGGAGCAATCGGGAGCCGAAGAGGTGTTCCTCTTTCCCGAGTTAATACACCCGTTTGAGTTCCCGGAAGAACAACTCCTAGAAGAATTGGACGAGAGTTACTCCTATCTGAAACAGTTCGTGCGCGTGCCTGCTCTGCCGTGAAGCGTTTTTCCGGCGATGGAGTTTGCAGTCGCGCGGAGACGACGCGCCGCCTTCCTGGAGAGAGGTGTTTCCTCAAAGGGCGCGACAAGGAGAAATCGGAACCGTGAAAAAACTGATCAACGACCCCGATGCGGTTGCCGCGCAAGCGATCGAGGGCCTGGCACTGGCCTATCCACAATACTTGCGGAAGCTGGATGGTGTGATGGCCGTGGTTCGGCGGGACGCTCCGGTGGCCGGCAAGGTCGCAGTGTTGACGGGCGGCGGCAGCGGCCACGACCCCATGTTTGCGGGCTTCGTCGGGCGCGGCTGGGCGGACGGGAGTATTGCCGGGAATATTTTCACCTCGCCGCCACCCCCACCCATTTATGAGGCCGCGAAGGCGATTCACGGCGGCGCGGGCGTGCTGTTTCTTTATGGCAATTATGCCGGCGACGTGCTCAATTTTGATATGGCGGCGGAAATGCTCGCGCAAGAAGACATCCGGGTCTCAACCGTCCGCATCACGGATGACGTGGCTTCGGCCCCTCCCGAGAGGCGGAGCGAGCGCCGCGGAATCGCCGGCGATTTCTTTGTCATCAAAGTTGCGTCGGCCAGGGCGGAGGAAAAAGTCGGACTGGACCAGGTTACGGCGGCGGCGGAAAAAGTCAACGACAACATGCGGAGTATGGGCGTGGCTCTTTCGTCGTGTGTCATACCTGCCTCGGGCCGGCCGATCTTCGAGATCTCTGAAAGCGATATGGAAATCGGCATGGGCTTGCACGGTGAGCCGGGCGTCCAGAGGCGGCCCATCCTTCCCGCCGACCCATTGGCCGAGGATATGATGGGGAGAATTCTCGCCGACCTGCCGGCCAAGGCCGGTGATGAAGTCGCCGTTCTTGTCAATGGGTTGGGCGCAACTCCGCTCGCCGAGCTCTTCATCATGTTTCGCGCGGCCAGCCGGTGCCTCAAAGATGCCGGCCTCACGGTCGCCCGGACTTACGTCGGCAACATTGCCAGTTCGCTCGACATGGCCGGATGCTCGTTTACCGTCATGCGTCTGGATGCTGAACTGAGACGCTTGTTGCTGGCTCCAGCGGAATCTCCGGCACTCGTGCAAACAGCTTGAATTCCGTGACAGCTCGTTCTCCTCGTGAGGGTTCTGAATGGCTCCCAACAGCATCAATGCCGCCGACCTTCGCCAGATGTTCGCCTTCGTCTCCGAAACGATGGTGCGGGAGGAGGCGTATCTGACTTCCCTCGACGCCGCGATTGGCGACGGCGACCACGGCATCACGATGCGCGTGGGCTTCAACGCCATTAAGCAAAAGCTCGGCGGCTTGGCGGAGGGAGTGGGCGTTGACACGGTCCTGCGCGAAGCCGGGTTCTCCTTCATGGGCGCGACCGGAGGAGCCATCGGAGTTTTGCTGGGAAAGATGTTGATGGCGGCCGGCAGCGCCATGAAGGGGCAACAAGAAATCGGCGGGGCGGAATTCCGAACCTTTATGAGTTCCATGGAAGCCGCCCTCGTTGCTGCGGGCAAAGCGAAGCCCGGCGACAAGACTCTCCTGGACGCGGTTCACGCGGCGAATGAAGCGCTCACCGTAGAGACCCAGCCCGACCTTCTGAGCGCGCTCACCAAAGCCAGCGAAGGCGCGCGGCGTGGCGCCGAGAGCACAGCCCAGATGCCTGCCCGGATCGGGCGCTCCAGCCGGCTCGGTGATCGAGCGCTGGGAAATCCCGACCCCGGGGCAATCTCCTTTGCCATCATCTTGCGCGCCATGACGGAATGGCTTCAAAAGCAATCGCCCTCCGCAGATTAATCCCTCCATCCGCCCCGATGTCGGCGCCTCCTGCGCGGAGGTTCGCGCGATATGGCCGGGGGCTACGATTCTAGCCGATTGCCTGAAGGGCGGTGCGAATCAACTCCGCAAAGTTTTCGGCCTCCAGAGCGGCGCGGCCAATGAAGAGGCCATCGGTCCCGCTTTCTGTGACCAGAGACGCGGCGTTGCGGAGATTGACGTCTCCCCCATAGATCACCGGCACCAGGGCGGCGGCGCTCGGGCCCAGCATCTCTTCCAGCGTGGCGCGGATGTGGTTCTGGACCTCGCGGACGTAATCCATTCCGATGTCCGCGCGGTCCGCGCCAATAGCCCAGACGGGCTCATAGGCGACGATGAGATGAGACGCCCGCGATGCCTCCACTTCCGCGAAGCCCGTCCGCACCTGGTTCCTCACTGTCTCCCTGCCGACTCCGCGCCTTTTATCCTCGGCCAGTTCCCCGACGCAGACCAACGGCCGGAGCCCGTGGCGCAGCGCGGCATGCACTTTGCGATTCACGTCCGCATCGGTCTCGTTGAAGTACCGGCGGCGCTCCGCGTGACCGAGTTCCACCAAATCGACACCCAATTCCTGCAGCATGGCGGCGGAGATCTCGCCCGTGTAAGCGCCGCGCTCGGCCCAGTGCATGTTTTGGGCTCCCACCCACAATTTGCCTTCACTGGCCCGCCGGACGGCCTCGATGGCGGTGAAAGGCGGGACGACGAAGACCTGAACCGCATCAGACCGGTCGAGCCCCTCGAGCAATCCCAGCAGCCGGCGGGTGTAATCGACGGCTTCCCGGACCGTCTTATTCATCTTCCAGCTGGTGCCCACAAACAGTCGGCTGGTTCTCATCGTGTCTTTTCACCCGGAGCGGAGATCTTGCGATCGAGTTCTTCCAGTTCCCGCATGCGAGCAACTTTGGGCCCGGAGCGGCCGGGCTCGAACTCGGATCGAATCCAGGCGGTGGCAATCACCCTGGCGAGCTCCGGTCCAACCACTCGTGCGCCCAGGGTCAGGACCTGCGCGTCATTGCTCTTGCGCAGCCGCTCGGCGGAGTACACGTCGTGACACACCCCGGCGTAAACCCCTTCGACCTTGTTCGCAATCATGGCCATGCCCAGTCCCGTACCGCAAATCAGCACGCCGCGGTCGAACTCCTTGCGGGCAATCCGCCGCGCCAGGTTGTAGCCGACATCCGGGTAATCCACTTTCTTGCTTCCCAGCAGGTTGAGGTCTTCCACTTCCACCCCCAGAGACCGGAGATGCTCGGTGAGAATCTTCTTGAGCTCGATTCCGGCATCGTCACTATCGATAGCCACGCGCATGCTCGCTCCTTTTGTTGATTCCAACTATTCGGCCTCGGCCGCGCCTTCGCACTTTGAACCTCGGTTTACAACAGCCCATTCACGATCCACCCAAGACCCGATTGCGGATAAAGACGATTCGGCGAGGTCCCCTTTCGCTCTTCATTTTACGCTGGCCCCCCTTTCGCTTCTCGCCTACGATGGGGGCGCTTTCTGGGAACGAAAGAGTATAATCCCGCTAAAGGGAATTGCCACCCGCGGCATAAAGAACATGCCGTGACTAACCGCTGACGGACATCGGCAAATGGGTTCCCTCAATCGCAGACATCAGTAGGCGATGTCTGCGCCACCCGCGTACGAGAAGCACTCACATCGGCCGCGATGCTGCCGGCGATAACATTCATGGCCAGCCGTGCGGTATTCCGACTACGGCGGGAAATTCATGCGGCGCGGGAAGTCTGAGAAGCGCGAGTCGGGGCGCAGGCTATCGGGGCCTGCGTCCCATTTCAGAAATCCAGGCGAGTTAAGCCAGCTTGATAGATGCCGTTCTTGTCTCCCTCGTGCCTTGGGGCACGCCATCTACCAGCGGAAATTGTCCACCAGCATGATGTGGCTGGCGGCGACGTCGTACTGGGCATAGAGGATCCACCGGCCATCCGGGGAGACGCTTAACCCAGAGTTCAACGAATCGGGCTCTCTCTCGGGCTTGACGACCTTGGTCACCTTGCGCGTGACGAAGCTGAAGAATTCAATGGCGTACGTTCTGTCATTGTATAAATAGATGCCGTCCTGAGTTAGACCCCAATACCCCCATAGTCCGGCCCCAAGTTGTTCAAGGACGAGGGTTTCCTCACCGCCTTCCACGGGCACCTTCCACAGCCCACGTACTTCCCGGCCCTTCGCGTAGTAAAGGGTTTTGCCGTCGTAAGATTCAAAAGCTGCGAAGCCGCCTCCCTTCGTCACCTGAACAGCCTTGCCTCCTTCGGCGGGTAGCTTCCACACTTGGAAGTTGCCGGTGCGGTCGGAAGCGAAGCAAATCCATCGGCCATCTCTTGACCAGCTTGGCACCTCATCTTCCGACTTCTCGCCGCTTTTCAAGACCCGTGGTGGGCCGCCCTCCGCGTTCATCACGTAGACCTGAAGGGTACCCGTTGCATCGCAGTCGAATACAATGTGCCGCCCGTCGGGCGACCAGCGGGGCGTGCCAGCATCATGGCCACCGAAGTTGGTCAACTGGACGGGCTTAGACCCGTTGCTGTCGCACACCCAGATCTCGACGCTGTTGCCCGACGAGCGTGACGACGCGAAGACAATCCTCTTCCCGTCCGGGGAGAACTGCTGTTCCG
>JBEKUI010000194.1:0-9498 GCA_049515175.1 Terriglobia bacterium | reverse complement strand
CTACCTGAAGCGCTACACGAAGAGCGGCGAGGATTTCTTCCTGGCGGGTCGCGAGATGACCGCCTGGGTGGCCGGGCTGAGTTTCCTTTCGGCAAACCTGGGCGCGCTGGAGCTGATGGGCTGGGCGGCCTCTGCCTACCAGTACGGCATTCTCGCCACCCACTGGTACTGGATCGGCGCGATTCCCGCCATGGTGTTTCTGGGCATCGTGATGATGCCCTTTTACTACATTTCCAAAACTCACTCCGTCCCCGGCTACTTGCAACTTCGCTACGGCGAGCCAACGCGCGCGCTGAGCGCCATCTCGTTTGCGTTTATGACCGTGCTGATGTCCGGCATCAACATGTACGCCATGGCGCTGGTCATGAAAGTCGTGCTGGGCTGGAACATTCACTTCAGCATTTGGGTATCCTCGGTGACGGTAGCGATTTACGTCTCTCTCGGGGGACTCTTTTCGGCCATTTTCAATGAAGTCCTGCAGTTCTTCCTCATCTGGTTGGGAGCGCTGCTGATTCCGATTCTTGGGCTGATTGAAACCGGAGGGTGGGACGGCCTCGTCGCGCGCATCCACCAGAACTTTCCCCAAGGCGATTACACGCATTTGTGGCGCACCATGGGCCAGTTCACCGACAACCCCATGGGCATCCACTGGACGGGCATCGTGTTCGGCCTGGGCTGGGTGATTTCCTTCGGCTACTGGACGACCGACTTCCTCGTCGTCCAGCGCGTCATCGCCGCCAAGGATATCCGCGCCGCCAAACTCGCGCCCATCATCGGCTCCTACTTCAAGATGGCCGTGCCCTTCATCGTGATTCTGCCGGGCCTGCTTGGGCTGGGCCTCCTACCCTTCAAACTCGTTCCGGAAAGCGCCGTGCAGGCGGGCGGGCACAGTTACAACGAAGTCCTGCCGCTCATGCTGGCGCGTTACTGCGGACCGGGATTGCTCGGCCTGGGCATCACGGCGCTGATCGCGGGGTTCATGTCGGGCATGGCAGGCAACGTCAGCGCCTTCGCGACGGTGTGGACCTACGACATCTATCGGCCATTCATCCGCCGCGCGGCCTCCGACGCCCATTACCTCGCCATGGGGCGCTGGTGCACCATCCTGGGCGTGCTGGTTTCAATCGGCACTGCTTACATGGTGATGCAATTCAAAAGCATCATGGATTACGTTCAGGCGCTCTTCAGTTTCTTCATCGCGCCGTTGTTCGGCACGGTTCTTCTGGGCATGCTTTTCAAACGGCTGACGCCGGCGGGCGGATTCTGGGGGTTGCTGGCCGGAACCGTCTCGTCCATCACCATGTGGGCGATAGTGAAGGCGGATCCCGATATGCTGCGCTACATCGCGCTCTCGCCCGACGCCAAGGACATGGCGGAGAATATGTACCGGGCGCTCTGGTCGTGGCTGATCTGCGTCATCGTCACGGTGGCGGTGAGCGCCTTGACGAAGCCTAAGCCGGTCGCAGAGCTGACCGGGCTCGTTTACGGCTGCACGGAACTTCCCAGCGAAGGCCACCTGCCGCTCTGGAAACGGCCAATTTTCTGGGGAGCCATCTCGATCGCGCTGTTTGTGATCTTGCAGGTCATCTTCTGGTAGCTGGGAAGTAGCGCCGGCTTCCAGCCGGCCTCGGGTCGTCGCACAGATGGCGGCGCTCCTCCCGCGCCGGGACGGGTGGTACGAAATAACGGCGGTCAGAGACCGCTGGAGATCTTCGAGGGCGAAATCTATGGCTGAAGACCATCACATTATTCCCGTCTGGTTTTTCGTGGGCGTGCTCCTGTTGATTTACGGCGTGCTGATCGTCGGGAGCGGCATCTACTATCTCTCGACCCCGCCCTCGACCGTGCTCGGCCACCTCCGCCCCGCCATTTGGTGGGGAGCCCTCCTGACTGTGATCGGTGCGGTGTACGTTCACCTGTTCCGGCCCAAGAAGCCCTGAAGCGTGAGGTCGGTGGGGACTGCTGCGGCTGTCATTTCACGCGCCACCAGGCGAAAACTGCTCTTCTTGTGAAAGAAACTATTCTCGTGCCCGATGAGCAGGCGGGTGACGAAGTCCGTCTCGCAGATCAGCAGACGCGGGTTCGCAATGTCCGCAGGGAGATCGAAGACGAAAGTCGTCGTGTAAGCCTCGCCCGGCCGCAGCGCCTGGGTCAGCGGCGTGCTCTGGGCTCCGGAGAGTTCCAGGGCTCCCTGTCCTTCCGGGGAAACGCCATACTGCCTTCCGGTGGCATCGATAACCCAAACCGCGCGCGGGTTGGGAGCCAGCAGCCCGTTGCCGCGGTGAGGAGAGATGGTCCTCTCGTCGAACCAGGTTTTCACCGTCACGACGTAAAACACGCCGTGCGCGCGCTGCGCAGAGGGCGGCGCTCCGAGTTCTGCCATCTTGACGACATCGGTCACGGAGTACGCCAGATGGCAGTCAATCTCGCAGAAGTACTTCGCATCATTCCGCTCCAGGACATGCTCGTGGCTGGCGAAGGAGAACACCAGCAGTGTAGCCAGGTAAAGCCCCGCCAGAGCCATTCCGCCCTGCACGAACCTCCGGGCCAGCAGCCAGCGGCGCGTGGCGAGCATGAAAAGAACGACGGCGGACGCCGCGAGTAAAAGAAACCCGGTGCCCAGGAAGACCAGAATCGAGAGGACAGCGTTCCCTTGGAAGTTGAAGAAGGGGTGTGGCATCTCTTCTCTCCGTTACGTTGAAGGAATTCCAGGGTCTGAAACAATCTATCGATGCAAATCCCGTGATTCGGAACTCCGGCTAATCGTTGGCGTCCTTCCCGGGACAGGCCATCCCGCGCAGGGGTGCGGCATTCTGCAGGACGATTCGAAAGGCCTGGGCCCGAGCGTAGTTCCAGGTTCGCCAGTCCGGAGCTTCCGGCGGCGACCACGCTCGCAGGAGACGTCCCGCCACGACGCAGCGATCGTTGGGCGGCAGGTTCGGGAGCACGGTGAGCAACTCCGGCACGGCATCGGCGCTCAGCCGTGTGGCGTAATGGACGTCGAATTTGCGGCCCTCGGTCAGGCGAGCGGCATTGACGCGAACAATCAGTGCGTCGGGGTTCATCGCGTGAAGCGCGCCGAGCAGCACGAAACCCGCCACCATGGCGCCGAAGGCGAAGCGTTGGCGCTCACCTCGCAGTGCCGTCAGGGCAAACCAAACGAAGACGACCGCCAGCCAAGCCATGAACGCGGTCGGATAGAGTCTCTGTTCGGTCAATCCATATTCGCGCTGATACAGCCTCATGCGCTGGAACGCCGAGGCCATCATCACGGCGAGCATCACGAGTTGGAATCCCGCCAGCCATCGAAAGGTCCGTTCTGCCTTCGGATCTTCTTTGACGAGCACCCAATGGGCAAAGAGAAGCAGCGGGAGCACCAGCGCGGAGACGGCAACGAGCTCGAAAAATCCGCGTCGGGCGTATTCCGAATACGTCAGGCCGGGCGTCAGGCTTACCGAAGCCGCGCCGCCAAAGAAATACCCAAACTGAACGGCCACGAAGACGAGAAAAAGAAGATTGAGCAAGCCCAGTGGGACGCCAACCTCGATGATCCCCAGCTCCAACCACTGCCGGCTGGGACGCGGCACCAGGTCGCGCTCTTTTCCGAGGAGTACGCCGCGCAGATAACCGCAGACGATCCAGGCGAAAAACGCCGTCAGGAAGACGTGGCCGAGAAGTTTGGTGAAGTCAATATCCAGGATTTCTCTTACCAGGGAATCAAAGACGGCATCCGCAGACATCAAGAGGGCGCCGAACACCACCAGAGGAGGCACGGAGAGGAGCGTTCCCAGGCTGATGGCCAGGGTGCGCTGCGAGACTGTTTTGCCGAAAATTCGCCTCCACGGAAGACCGCCAAGGAGCAGAAAGAAGGGGCCGAACACTGCGTTGAGTCCCGCAATGATTCCTCCCGCGACGTAGTCGGTCAGATACGCGGTGACGAGCCATCCTCCTTGCGCGCGCAGAACAATGAGCGCGAAGATCACGAGAAGCCCGAGAACGCTCAGCAGGTTGAGCGAAAGAGAATCGCGCCAGGCGAGGGCGGGCACGAACAACGCCATCAGGACAAGCAAGCCAGCGCCGCCGTTCAGAAAGGCGCGACTTCGCCAGCCCAACGCGCCGACGAACGCGCCGAGCATCAGCACCCACAGTGCGAAGTTGATCCCCCAGGGGACGCCTCGCAGGAGGGTGTCTCCGAGAATGCCGAGCACCAGGGCGGCGGACAGAATGCGAACCCCGAGGTTGCTTGTGTCATCCATCGCGTGAGTGTCCTTGGGAGGAAGTTGGTTGTTCATCAGCTCGCGACGGGTGCGGCGATGCGGCCGAAGCGCCGGTCGCGATTGCGATATTCATCGAGCGCCGCCTCCAGGTCCGCCGCGTCGAAATCCGGCCAGAGGCAATCGGTGAAGATCAATTCCGCGTAGGCCGCTTCCCAGAGCATGAAGTCGCTCAGGCGCTGCTCGCCCCCGGTGCGGATGACCAGGTCGATGTCCGGCGACGGCCCGCCGGCATGGTTGATTTCGCCGAGGAGCTCGGCAAAGGCCTCGCGGGTTGGCGGGATATACCTGCGGTGAAGCTGCCGCGCCGCCTGCAGGATCGAGTCGCGCCCGGAGTAATCCAGCGCCACACGGAAATGGAGTCCCGGGCCTCCGGCGGTCTCCGACTCCGCCTCCTCCACAGCCTCCAAAAGCTGCGGTCCCAGGCGGTCGCGCCGGCCCACAACGCTGACCCGCGTTCCGCTCGCCAGCCAGCGAGGCAAATCCCGGCGGAAATACTCCTCAAAGATGTGCATCAGATTCGCCACTTCGCGCGAGGGGCGATGCCAGTTGTCGCCGGAGAAGGCGAAGAGCGTGAGCGTGCCGAGGCCGAGACGTTCAGCCGCCTCGACCGTGCGGCGCACCGCTTCCGTCCCGGCCTGATGCCCCTCTTCGCGTGGCCAGCCGCGATGGGTCGCCCAGCGCCCGCTGCCATCCATGATGATGGCCACGTGGCGGCTGTGAAGGTTCTCGGAGTGCCAAGTACTTTGCATCATAAAGTCTCCAGACAAAAAAAGAGAGCGCCGCTCAGACGCGGGGGTTCCGCGCCGCGCGGATCAGGCTCTCCATTTCATTGAGATATCGCTCCAGGGCGTGCCGCCCCGAAGGGGTCAGGCGGTATTCGGTCTTGGGGATGCGCCCGTCGAACGATTTGGTGCAGGCGATGTAACCCGCATCCTCGAGCTTGCGCGCGTGCACGCTGAGGTTTCCATCCGACGTATTCAGCAGCTTCTTCAAGTCAGAAAAGCTGAGCGCGTCATTGACCGCCAGGGCGCTGGCAATCCCCAGGCGCACGCGCTCGTGCACGAGCGGGTCGAGTTGCGGCGCGCTGGACGGGCTCTTCCCCCGGAGGGCACGCCGGACGCCGGAGTCCTGGGCGCTCTGGGACTGTCGCTGCGGCAAAGGTCTAGCCACCGTGCCTCCTCGCAATGATGATCCCGAAAATGATCTGGACTCCGCCGAATCCTGCGGCGAGATAGGCATTCCCCCAGGCAGCGGGTGAAAAGAGGGCTCCCACTCCCAGTGCCATCAGGCAGAGTCCCATCAGCGGAACCACGCGAACCGAAAACGCTCCCGCCGTCACCACTCCCACCCCGTAAAGCAACAGCCACATACCGGCGAGTGGAGTGGTCAACCCCTGGTGATAGAGGGCGACGGTCAGGAACGCGCCCGCCAGCAGCGGCGGCGAGAGACTGAGGGCGAACTTGCGCCCGGCTCCGGAAAACATGGGGAGATTGGCGGCGCGCGCCTTCAGGCTCATGGCGCCGACGCCGATCGCCAGCGCCACCAGCGCCGCGAGGCCCCAGGTGGCGAGCCACATCTCGGGCGTGCGGGTCCGCGCGGCGATCCCGGCCGTCACCAGTGCCGCGAGGCCCATGGCCACCCCGCCTTTGCCGGGCACGGCGGTGAAGGACGTCGACCGCTCCATCGTTTCGCGGATATAGCGCAGGTTCTCCATCGCCTGATCGTCAATGCGATGGGCTCGGCGGAAACCGTGGCGCTGGGGAGCACAGGGCTGCATGCAGACCATCCTACACGAATTCCCGTTCTTGTCAAGTACTTTGTATCGCAAAGTTGCTCCGCCGCTCCCCCAGCCGGGGAGAGGGGAAATCGACCTTCTTGTGCTGTGGCGCTGCAAAGCGTCTGCACCGGCCTGCCGTAGGAGCCGCAACTGCAAAAGGACGCCGGTCGCAGACCGGCGCTACAGAGGTTCGCTCGGCTGCATGGGGGGATTCAGGGCTCGGAATTGTCGTCGGGGTGGGCAGCAGACTTCGCGGCCATTTCGTCGGGCTTCTCGACCCAGCGACTCATGGCGTCAGGAGACATCCGTATCTTGACGACTGAGGCTTCGTCACCTTCTAGCGAAACGATCAACATCTCAAAGTCGTCCCCGGTCGGGCGAGCATAAATGAACGTCTGCTCCCCGTCGCGGCGCGAAACGACGCGTACGAGCGGCCGGAATTCTGACCCGGCGATCTGCTGCATGAATGCGTCGAAGTCTCCTGCGGGGGGATTTAACGCCGGGTCCAGGTCCTCGAACACGGCAATTCTCATGTTCTTCGCCCCGCCGACGTAAAAACGGTTGGCCGCGAACGAGGCAAAGCCCAGCATGCGGACGGGACTCTTGTGATAATGCGACCTGAGGCGCTCGACGATGGCGTCAAACTGGCGATCTCCAGCCGTGGCGATCCCAGGTACGGTTGAGACCAGCGCCAGCAAAATGAGAACGAAGCGAAAGCGTCTATTTCTTCGCATCCTGTCCGCCGGAAGAGCTTTTCGATTTCTTATCCTTTTCCAGGCCCATCTTGGGGATTCCCATCTTGCCTTCCAGCGAGCTGAGCTTCTCGATGTCGATGGGGCCCACGATGTTCACGACCGTCAGTTCCTTGGGCTCGGCGGCCAGGATGGCAAGCCCCAGAATCTTCTTCCCGCCACTCTCGGTCATCATATAAATCTCGGAGATTTCGCCTTCGCGCTTGCTGATCACTCCCACCATTCTCGACCATGAGGAAGACGTGAGTTGCGACCGGATGGCGTCCAGATCGGCCTGGGAGTATTCACCTTCCTTGTCGAACTCAAAACTCTTCACATAGACGCCTTTCAAGTTTTTGACCAGTTCGAAGGCCTCGGTATCCTCCGAGTCCTCGTCGCCGGCCATAAACTTCGACGCCAGCTTCAACATCGGTTCGTCGAGGGTAACGTCCACCACCTCGGCGGCCTTGGCCGAGAGCTTGTCGAGGTTGTTGATCTTCAGCTTCGGATCTTGTCCCAATGCGGACGCGCTCGCGAGGAGCACGAACAGCAGCACGGGGCCGATCCGGCTCATTGTCCATGTTGGTATTTTCATAAGGGCTCCCCTTACTCCGATCTCGTGATGTTTCTTCCTATCCTCCTCGCTGGAATTTCCCGCTAAGTTCGAGGAGGCCGATGATCTGTTTCCTGCACTTTCTTCCATGTGACATTCAGTTTCCTGCTGGCCACACGGAGCGCCTGTATGACCTGCGCCTTGGCGGCCTCACCCTCCGCCCGCTCCCGTTGCGCGCGGCGGTAATGCACGGCGCCCAGCGTCACCAGCAAGCAAGCCACAACAGGCGCTGCCGTCCAGCCAAGCCTGGGCCAGCGGAAGAACGCGAACAGGGCCTCACGCCAGCGGGGTTTCGGCGTCGCCGCCGGTTCAATCCGCGCCAGGACTCGCTCCGCGAATCCGGGCGGCGGTTCGCGGTGTTCGAGCGCCTTGCGAAGTTCATTCTCGAGGTCTTTCATGAGTGCTCATCTCCAGGGCGGATGTCACCTTCGCGCGCAGCACGGCCAGCGACCGCTGCAGCCGGCTCTTCACGGTGTTGATGGGAATCTCGAGGATTTCGGCGATCTCCGCCAGTTCCAGATCTTCCTGGTATCGCAAGATGACCACCGTGCGGGCGTCCTCGGGGAGCGAGGCGACCATCCGGCGCAAGCGCTCGGAAAGCAGGGGGTCGGATCGTCCCGGCCCCACAGCCGGCTCCGGTACATCGTCCAGCGCCAAGAGTGGCAGCGGTGGCATCCGCCGCGCCTGGTCGATACACCGGCGGTGGGTCACCCGGCGCAGCCACAGCATCAAGTGCACCGGAGAATTGATGCGCCCCAGGTTTTGATAGAGGCGAAGAAAAACCTCCTGCGCCGTTTCCTCGGCCAGCGATTGATCGTGAAAGAAGTGGTAGGCCATGCTGAAGACCATCGCCTGATACTCGCGCACAATGTCGCCGAAAGCCGCGTGTTCACCCGCGGCTGCCCGGGCCAGCGCGTCTTCCATCCTCTCGACCGTCGCCGTGTTCACGCTAGAGTCTCGTCCTCAATCGCTGACCCCTTCCAACCTATAGATACGCAGACCGGGGAGAGTCGGATGCACTAATTTTGGGGAATTAGAGGAAGGGACGCAACCTCTTGGGTGCGTGGCTGCGGTCAGAGCGTGGGGTGTGGAGTGAGCCCCCAAGAGAAACGCCCTACGAGCGGCGCGGCGGTGCAGAACCGCAACCGTCGGCGCAGGCACTTAAACTTCCGGGATGCCCAGATCCTTGCTGCCCAGCGGCGACATCTTGAGTTCGGGGGCGTACTGTTCGAGCAGCTCCAGGGCGCAGCGGGCGCGGTGGACGCGCTCCTGGCCCATTTTCACTGCCAAATCTTCAATGTGCCGCCCGCAGGGGTAGATGTCGGGCGCATTGCGCAGGCCGAACTTGAGGTAGACCGGCGCCGCGACGCGGATGAGCTGCATCATTTCGTAGTAGCGCACGAAGCCGCCGAAATTGTCGGGCACCTCGATGTAAATATCGATGGGAATCCCGACGGCTTGGCGCAGCGCGCCCGCCTGCGCCGGGGTAAGGTCGGTGGGAATGTTCATGGTATTAACCCCCGCGCGCTCGAAGAGCTTGGCGGTGGCAGGGTTGGCGGCGGGCAGGGTCACGGAACTCTTGAGGACCAGGTTCTTGGGAAGCTCACCTTTTTTCTTCATTTCGCTCAGGACCCAGATCAGCCCCAGGTCGGCGGGCAGCACGCTGCGAATGCCCAGGTCGCAGGCGCGCTTGACATCTTCGACGGCATAAACCAACTGGTCGGCGCCGCGATGCTGGAGCCCGATGACCTTGCCGGCCGCCGAGGCGGTCTGCGCGCCGGTCTCAAACGTCGCGCGCGGGCCGACGAAAAGGCAGACCTCGATGCGCTGGTCGGCGCCAATGCGCGCCATCTCCGAGATTTCTTTCCGCGTGAGCAGCATGATTCCGCTGCCCTCGCTGACGCGGTGCACGGGGACTTGAAGTTCCTTCGCTGCCGCTAGAACTTCACGGAAAACGCGCGGCCCTTCCACGCTGGGAATCTCGAATCGCCAGTACCCGCCATCGGGAAAACGCTTGTTGCTCGGCTTGAGCGCGTGATTGTCTTCCGAGGGCAAATCGAGCTTATTGAGAAACTGTTGGGTCTTTTTCATGTTCAACCC
>JBEKUI010000193.1:0-9516 GCA_049515175.1 Terriglobia bacterium | reverse complement strand
CCACGATGTGATATCGTCTCTCCACGACGGTTCTCCTTTTTTGAGATTTTCCCAACCCGATTCTATCCGAACCGGGTCAGAGAACCGTCGCTCAACCTCCAACGGAAGTCAGGACACCTTCGCCTGGGAACTTGGATCTGAATTATCTGGAGGCGTCTCGCAGGTACAGGCAAGCTGCCGAAAGTGGGAAGTAGAAGGCTCCACAACTGAGCAAAATAGAGAAATCCTACATGCCGAAAAGACTTATACCGTACGCCCGAAGGGAATCCTAGTAATTGGCATTACCGAGCAACTCCTTAATGACGTCGATAAGCGGTCAACGTTCGAACTCTTTCGACGAAATTTAGTGAACCCTGAAATCCTGACCTTTGACGAGCTATACGAGCGTGCCCAGTTCATCGTTGAGCGTTCGTCAAAGGGAGAACTCGGGGCGGGTGGCCCAGGCTAGGCGGCCGAAGTCGCGGGTGGCGCATATCCGTCGGTTGACGGACGCTCTTTGCAATGTGTGCGAAGGGGTGACGTTGTCACCCTGAGTGCAACGAAGGGTCTCGGCATTTGTTTCGAGAACTGCGGGGATTCTTCGCTGCGCTCAGAATGACAGCGGGCGCGGGCGGCGGGACGGGGTGTAGGGGCGGTTCATGAACCGCCCAACGAGGGCGCATCATGATGCGCCCCTACAAAGATCGCGACTCCGCTTTTGCCGGCGCGACAACCCTATCCCAGGCCCGCAGGGCCGGAAGACTTTAGCCCACGCCGTGAGCCGGTAGCGCAGACCTCGTTTTATTGAGGTCTGCGGCTTTGAAAGAACCGCGGACCTACAAATCAGGTCCGCGCTACCAACACCTACCGGTTGGCAAAGGGGGACGGCGTGCCCCAGGGCGGCCACGCGGGGCCGCGCCTAGAGCGTCTTGCCGGGGACGGGGTGTTTTTCGGGTTCGGGGGTGGGCATGTGGCACTGCCCGTCGAAGTAGCCGCCGGGCTCGACAAATAGCTTAGGTGTGTAGATGTCGCCGAGAACGATGCCGGCCTTCTTGATCTCCAGCGACTCCGACGCGTGGATGGAGCCCTTGACCTTGCCGCCAATCGAAATCTGCTTGGTCTGGATGTCGCCCTCGATCTCGCCCTGCTCGGAGACCACCAGCATGCCTTCGCAGAGGACCTCGCCCTTGATGTGGTTGTTGATGCGCATCATCCCGGAAGCGATTTTCAGCCGGCCTTCGATCTCCACGCCGGGCTCGAGAAAGCCCACCCAGTCATCGTCGAGCAGCTCGATGAGCTCGCGCTTCCGGTCACCCTTTTTTGCGAACATGGCACGCTCCTTACCACCACAACCGATCGTCGGACCCACTTCTGAGGGGGGCGGCTCGAAGGCGGACGCACCGGCAAGGGTACCGTCGCGCGCGGGGCGATGCAAGCCTGCCTCAAAATATATCCAATATAGTTAAGATAACCGTATAACTATTACTGTTTCACTAATGGTCCCGGCGCGCGATCCACTCGTAGAGGCGATTCAAGTCCTCCGCCGAGAAGTACCGGATCTCGATGCTGCCCCGCTGGGCGTCGCCGTGAATCTTGACCCGCGTCCCCAGGGTTCGCTCCAGCTCAAGCTCGGCGGCGCGGACGTTGGGATCGGCCGGCCCGGTGGCCTTCTTCTGGCGCTTGGTCGGCAGCTCGTACCAGGCGGCGATAAGCTCCTCGGCGGAGCGCACGGAGAGCCAATTCTTGGCGATGAGTTCGGCGGCGCGGATCTGGTCTTCGCTCGTCTTCAGGCCGAGCAGGGCGCGCGCGTGCCCGCCGTTGAGTTCCCCTTCGGTGACCATCAACTGGATCACCCCCGGAAGGCGTAGCAAGCGCAGAGTGTTCGAGACCGTCGAGCGATCGAGGCCCATTTGGGCGGCGATCTCCTCGTGGGTTAGTCCGTGCTGGTCCTGGAGGAGCTGGAGACCTTGCGCCATCTCCATGGGGTTCAAGTCCTCGCGGAGCAGGTTCTCCGTGAGGGCCAGCTCCAGCGCTTCCCTGTCGCTGAGTTCGCGGACCATGGCGGGGATCGATTCGAGGCCGGCCAGCTTCGCTGCCCGCCAGCGCCGCTCCCCGGCCACCAGTTGGTAGCGGGCATCGGCCTTGCGAACCAGTACGGGTTGCACGAGGCCGCTGGCGCGGACCGAGTCCGCGAGCTCCTTCAAGCTCGCCTCGGGGAACGCGCGGCGCGGCTGAAAGGGGTTGGGGTCGATCTGATCGACAGGGACCGTCTGGATGCCGGGGCTCGAGGGTGGTGCGGTTTCAGTCTCCCGCAGCAAAGCGCTCAAGCCGCGACCCAGCGCCTTCCTGGTCATGGCTGATGACCTCCTTGGCGAGTTCGAGATAACTCTCCGCACCCTTACAGTGCGGGTCATAGAGGAAAATCGGCTGGCCGTAGCTGGGCGCTTCCGCCAGGCGAACGTTGCGGGGAATCATGGTTTCAAAAACCTGCTTGCCAAAGAAGTCGCGCAGGTCGTCGCGCACCTGGTGGGAGAGGTTCGTGCGCTCGTCGTACATTGTCAGCAGGATTCCCTCGACGGCCAGCTTGGGATTGTGAGTGCGCCGGATGCGGATCAGGGTGTCGAGGAGTTCCGAGACGCCTTCCAGGGCAAAGTACTCGCACTGCACGGGGACAATCACCGAATCGGCGGCAACCAGGGCGTTGAGCGTGAGCAGGTCGAGCGCCGGCGGGCAATCCAGGAGGATGAAGTTGAACCGTCCGCGCAGGCCGTCCAGCTTGCGGCGGAGCGTTTGCTCGCGCTCGGGCACGTCGACAAGTTCGAGCGGGGCTCCGACCAGATTCTTTTCGGAGGGGATCAAGTGCAACCCTTCGATGCCGGTCTCGATAATGAGGCTTTCGAGGGGCACCCCCATCATAAGGCCGTGATAGAGCGTCCGGCGCGCTGGATCCTTGGCGAAACCCAGCCCGCCGGTGGTGTTGGCCTGGGGATCGCAGTCGACGACGAGCGTCCACATTTCCTGCTGCGCGAGCGCGGCACCCAAGTTGATGGCGGTCGTGGTCTTGCCCACGCCGCCTTTCTGGTTTGCAACCGCGATAACTCTGCCCACGTTTCCTCTAAGTCTCGGGATTTGCGTCAATTTAGCAGAGGTACGCCTGCAGCGCAAGAGAAGAGAATGGCTGATGTTCCACGTGGAACATCAAGGGGGCTGGGGCTCAATATGCTGCCAGGACTCCGGAACTGAGCCCACCCAAATCTCCCGCCCGCGGCTGAGAGGGATGGGTATGGGAGGTCGCCAGTCGAGGCGCGGCTGGATATGGCCGAGTTCGGCTGCCTGCGCGTGCCCCAGCCAGAGGCAGGCCAAGCCGTTCGGGTTTAGGCAGCGAACAGCCTGGGGTACCAATTGCTCGAGGCCACCGACGGCGCGAGCGGTAGCCAGGTCGAAGCGCGGTGAGTGGAGCGTCTGGCCGAAGTCCTCGAGCCGCTCCCCGCGCACAACCACCGGACCAAATTCACATACCCTTGCCGCCTCTTTGAGGAACGCCCGCTTTTTGGCCACCGGCTCGAGCAGAGTGATGGAAAGCAAGGGGTTCGCCAACTTGAGGACGAGGCCCGGGAACCCGGCTCCGCTGCCAATGTCTAGCAGCCTTCCGCTAACGTCAAGCCCTTTGGTCAGATAGAGGCTCTCGCCGAAGTGCCGAGTGACGCACTCCTCGGGGCTTTCGATGGCCGTCAAGTTGATCTTCGCGTTCCATTTCAAGAGGAGTTCCAAGTAGGCCAGGAGTTGCTGCTCCTGACGGTCGTTGAGCGGAACGCCGAAGGGCTCGAGCAGCTTTCGCAGGGTGGGGAAATCAAGCACGCAGAGCATTTTAGGCGGAAGTATGCGTGGGAGCAAGCCCGCCCCCACGGCCGGGGAACTCCAGAGAACTCCACAAGGGGTCCCAGCGAATGTTCCACGTGGAACATTTCTGTTAAGTTGTTTTAAATGAATAAGTTAATCAAATACTTGCCGGGGCGGCGGCACAAGCCCCGACCCCACTGAGCCGTCTCGCCTTGATTCGGGACATTAACTAGCCTACATACGTGGCATACGCAATGACCGCCGGCCGCGGGCCGGAAGGTCTTCCCGGGTCGCGCCCCAGAAGCTCGAGGGAGGCCACACGAAGCTGCCGTCCCAGGCAGCGGCCGGCCGCTGCCCCTGGGTGAATCCATCTTGCTCGTCAGCTCGAAGTAATCGCGTAATATTGTGTACATGCTTGAGCTAATTTCGCATGAAAGCGTATAATAACGCTTCTAATGGCCAGTCCCAGGGGGAAAGGAGGCGGCGATGACCGCCATGCAACTCCTCAAGCCGCGCGAGGCGGCGAAAGCGCTGCGCATCAGCTATCCCACGCTCAAGCAGTGGATCTACCACGGCAAATTGCGCACCGTGAAAACCCCGGGCGGGCACCATCGTGTCCCGGCCAGCGAGCTTGATCGCTGGCTGCCCCGCGCGAAGGAAAGCCCCGCCCTGCGGCGCAGTTTCCGCCGCATCAGCGGCCGCAATCAACTGGTGGGCAGGGTGGTGGAAGTTGAGGTAGACGGGTTGCTCGCGCAGGTCAAGCTCTCGATTGGCGGCCAGCGCATCAACTCCATCATCACCGCCGAGGCGGCGCGCGCGATGAATCTGCAAAAAGGGGACACCGTGGCGGCGCTCATCAAGTCCACGGAAGTCATGCTCATTCGCCCATGAGATCGAGCGACACACAGCGGCGGGGCGTCGCCGGCGGCCTGAGCGCCCTAGCGCTCGTCGCCACCCTTCTCGTTCCCGCGCGCGCCGTCCGGGGCGACGAATTGCTCGTGGCGGCGGCGGCGGATCTCACCTACGCCTTCGCGGAAGTTTCCACCGCCTTCGAGAAGCACACGGGCCACCGCCTGCGCCCCGCGTTCGGTTCCTCGGGCAACTTCTTCGCGCAGATTCGCAACGGCGCGCCGTTTGACGTCTTCTTCTCCGCCGATTCTGATTACCCGCGCCAACTCGAGGTGGAAGGCCTTGCCGAGCCCGGCTCATTCTGCCGCTACGCCACCGGCCGGATCGTTCTCTGGGTGCCGTCGGACTCCTCGCTCGACATCGAGCGCCACGGGCTGAAGGCGCTGCTCGATCCCTTGGTCGTGAAAATCGCCATTGCCAACCCCCAGCATGCGCCTTACGGACGCGCCGCGGTGGCGGCACTGCGAGCGGCGGGCTGGTACGAAAAGGTCGAGCCAAAACTCGTCCTCGGCGAGAACGTTTCGCAGGCAGCGCAATTTGTGGCCTCGGGCAACGCCTCGGCGGGCATCATCGCGCTCTCGCTGGCGCTATCACCGGCGATGCGGGCGCGGGGCCGCTATTGGCTCATTCCGGCGGAGGCGCATCCACCCCTCGACCAGGCCGCGGTCATCTTGAAAACCTCGCCGCACAAGGCCGCCGCGCGGGCGCTGCTCGAATACCTCCGCAGCGCCGAAGGCCGCGCACTTTTACAGCGCTACGGCTTTGAAGAACCCTCGCCGCCGAAAGGACAGCCATGAACTGGCAGGCAATGCTGCTTTCTCTGCGCCTTGCGATCACCGTGTCGGTGATTCTCCTCGTAGTGGGGTTGCCGCTCGCCTACTGGCTCGCCTTCACGCGCTGGCGCTGGAGGTTCCTGGTGGAGTCGGTGGTGGCGCTGCCGCTGGTGCTGCCCCCCACGGTGCTGGGTTTCTACGTGCTCGTGGCGCTGGGGTCGCGCAGCCCGCTGGGGGCGCTTTACCAGTCGTGGACGGGCTCGACGCTGCCCTTTACCTTTACCGGGTTGGTCATGGCTTCCGTGCTTTACAGCCTGCCTTTCGCCGTGCAGCCTTTCGCCGCGTCGTTCCAGGCCGTGGACCCGAAACTGATGCAGGCTTCCGCCGTGCTGGGCGCCTCCAAGCTCAAAACCTTCTGGCGCGTGACCCTGCCGCTCTCCTTCGCGGGTCTGCTGGCGGGGTTTGTCCTCAGCTTTGCCCACACGCTCGGCGAGTTTGGCGTGGTGTTGATGGTGGGCGGAAACATTCCCGGCGCGACGCGCACCGTCTCCATCCAGATTTACGATGACGTGCAGGCGCTCAATTTCGCTTCCGCCAACCAGACGGCGCTCGTGCTGCTGGTTGTCTCCTTTGTGATCCTTGCCATCGTTTACGGGAGGAACCGGAGAACCTTGAACCTGGGGCCAGGGCGATGAACGGGGAAGCGATCGGCGGCGTGGAGGCGGCGCGGCCCGCGCTCACGGCGGGCGGGGCGCTCGCGGTGGATATTACCCGGGCATTCGCCTCCGAGCACGGCGCGTTCCGGCTCGACGTGACTTTCACAGCGCCGCCCGGCGTGACAATTCTCTTCGGCCCCTCGGGCTCGGGGAAGACGAGCATCCTCGATTGCGCCAGCGGCCTGACGCGCCCCGACCGCGGCCGCATCGCGCTCGGCGAGCGGACGCTGTTCGATTCCGAAAAGGGAATTGATCTTCCCGCGGCCCAGCGCTCCGTCGGCTACGTTTTTCAGACCCTGGCCCTCTTTCCGCACCTGAGCGTGGAAGACAACGTCGCCTACGGCCTGGCCGGGCGCGACGTGCGCCGGGAGCGGGTGCGCGCGGTGCTCGAGTCCTTCGGCATTGCGCCCCTTCGCCGTCGCCGACCGGGAGAGATCTCGGGAGGCGAGCGTCAGCGCGCCGCGCTGGCGCGGGCGCTGGTACTCGAGCCGGGCGCGCTGCTCCTCGACGAACCCCTGGCCGCCCTCGACCTTCCCACGAAGAGCCGCATCCTGGACGATCTGCGCGCCTGGAACCGCCGCCACAACATCCCCATCCTCTACGTTACCCACAGCCGGCGCGAAGCTTACGCCCTCGGCGAGCACGTGGTGGTGTTGGAAGAAGGCGAGGTGGCGGCGCACGGCTTCCCGCACGAAGTCTTCGACGCGCCGCGGCGCGAAATCGTGGCCAGCCTGGCCGGCTTCGAGAATATCTTCCAAGCCGAAGTCCTCGAACACCACGAGGAGGGCGGCACGATGACTTGCCGTTTGCAGGGGAGCGAGGTGCGCCTGGAAGTTCCGCTGGCGCATTTCGAACCTCACGCCCGCCTGCGCGTCGCCGTGCGCGCCGGAGACGTTCTACTCTCCACGGTGCGGCCGGAAAAGATCAGCGCCCGCAATGTTCTGCCCGGCCGCGTGCGCGCGCTGGAGAAGCTGGGGCACCGCGTCGAGGCGCGCATCGATTGCGGCGCCGAGTTCCGCGTCGATCTCACCACCGCCGCCTGCGCGGAACTGGAACTCGCTCCCGGCCGCGAGGTCTGGCTGGCCCTCAAGACCTACTCCTGCCACCTCGTCAGGTAGCGCCCCCCATCCCAAAACGCCCCCACGGTGAGGGCGAACCCTTTGCCCCTCCAGCGCGAATTGCGGCTTGTTCAGTTTGTTTAGGGAGCTTCTATCGAAGCCGGTTCTGATGGTCGATAGCTTTTTCTTAGGGGCTCAGTTTAGTAAGACCGGTCAACGAGTATTGTTAATGAGCTAATTCCGGCAACAAATCACTTGACTCTCCCACTCCTCCGTATCGCCGTCGTCATCCGAAAGGCGTGCCGACTACCGAACAGACACAGCCGTCTTAACCTTGCGGATCCTCATGTTCCCCCGATATTGCCCCTCGACTCTGACGCTCGTTATTTTCGGCAGGTCGGAAAGAGCAACAGCGAACGTTACTTCCAGGGAGTTGTATCGCGGAATCTTGTCACATCTTAGTCTGTAATGGTTTTGAAGCACGGGAAGGGGAACTACGATTTTCCCTCCATCCTCACCGACTAATGTTCGGCGGGCTTGTAGCTCGTTCTCCTCAAAAGTCAGACCCGGAAGATTTCCGACCTGCCCTTTTCCTAGTATGTTTGCGTCTATCTGTACGTGGAAGTCCGCCTGTTCATAATCTTCTCCGGTGTCATTTTCAAATTGCACTCGCAAATCACGCAGAGAGGGGTTCCAGTGTATGCCGCCGATGGAGGTTCCAGGGGGATATGCCCCATCTACTATCTGTGCCCTGACAATGAGTGGCGCCGGCTTAAGTACAACACCAAAAGTGAAAGCGGCAACGGCACCCATGATGATTAACATGCAGGCTAAGCGAAACACCAATTTCCAGGGCTCAAACCACAGGCCGACCAGGAGGACTGCGATCCCCGCGTAAATAAGTATGACTGAGGGCAAAAAATAGACAAGCAGTAGGCTGCAGCCAACACCAAGGAAGATTGTAGCTAGGACCGCCCACCACCATCGCAGTACCGGAGGCCAGGGGTCACGCTTGTTGTTGTTCCCTGTTTCAGTCGTTGTCGATAAGGAATCGCGGGATTGTTGCTGCCGTAGGCGTTCCTTCGCCCTTCGACGCTTTCCCCTCTTACCCATTCACCAATCGTATCACCCTTGGGTGAGTCAAGTGATTTGTTGCCCAAGTAAGGCAGGCTCCGTCGCGCGTCCAACGGGCCTGCCCCTGCGGTCGAGCCGGCAGCTACACCGCTTCGTTCACCAGGCGGACATCTTTGAAGCGGCCGAACTGCGCCAGCGGCTTGGTAAGGTCGCCGTAGCAGGTAACGCGGTGCAGGCCGTGCGACCAGTTCTTCCAGAGCTTCTCCGCGTCGCCGTCGAGTTTGACGGTGATCTTGGTTCGGCAGCCGCGATCGACGTCGGGGGTCGCCACGATTTCACCGGTGAAGTAGTGGAGCGTATCCGTTCCCACTAGCTGTGCCTGGGTGACCCGCTCGCCCACCCGCATCTGCACCTGCGGGCACACCCCTTCGCCGCGCTCCCGCACTGAGCGCAGTTGGTAGGGAGCCGCGGGTTTGCCGGGGCCGTCCATGCCGTTGGTCCCCAGGCAGTGCGCGAGGATGATGGAGTTCTGTGATTCGTCCATGGTGGGATCGCTGATGAAGCCGGGCCGGCCGACAAGGCCCTGAAACAGAATGTGGGTCATGGCGGAGGCGAGGTCGGATTCGCAGATGCCGCCCAATCCCAGATTGTTCAGCCGTGTGAACCCGAGGCAGGGGTAAGCGGGGAGTTTGATGGTGCGGTCCCACATGGTGCCGTAGCAGTCGACGGTCATGACCGTGGCGTCTTCTTCCTCGAGCAACTTTTCAAACGCCAGGGCCAGCCGCGCGGATTTGTAGATCTCTTCGCGTGACGGCTCGACAATTTTAGTGGCGCCCTGCATCCAGCGCTCGGCCTCGGCGCGGGCTTCGGCCTCGTTCACGGCCTCATAGGCTTGAATCACGCGCTCGCGTTCGATGGGCTTGATCTCAGTTCCAAACTTGCTGCGAACTTCGCCCGCAAAGGGTTCGATGGGGGCAGTGGTAAGGTCCAGAACCTTGGCTTCGCGCAAATGATGAATGGCGCGGAAGGGCCGCACCGCCGCCGTGAGCTGCGTGGTGTCGCTGGTGAGCAGGCATTCCATCCTGGCTCCCAGGGGCTCGCGTTGCAGGGCGCCAAACCCCGCCCATTCATGCCCGGAATACGGAACAGCAAAAACCACCGTGGGGC
>JBEKUI010000192.1:0-9545 GCA_049515175.1 Terriglobia bacterium | reverse complement strand
CCGCGCGCGCAATCGCCAAGCGTTGCTCGGTCTGACGAAGGAATCGATCCACCAAGTCCGGGATTTCATCCTCGGATCGCCAGCCGATGAAGTGCTCTCCTTCACGGAATCCCCATTCCGTAAGTTCTGAGGGCATTCCCGTTATGAGAAGAGCACCGCCTGCCATCGCCTCATAGCAGCGCATGTTCGCTTCCTGGGGAAACTCACCCCGGCTGACATTAACAACGATTCTGGAGCGCTTGTAAATTTCAAACGTCTCCTCCTTCGTGTAACTCCGCTCGAGGTCGTTGGTCCGGAACCGCTTTGTGAGCCGCACGTTCACGCGATCACGGGCGACGTATTGGGTCAACCCAGAACGACCCACAAACCCAAGGTCATAGAGGCGCTCGGAATTGAAATCCGCTCCCGTAAAGAACCGAGCGTCTACGGCGTGGGGAAGTGCAAAGACCCTGGGGTGTCCTGCCTCGCGAAACAGCCGAACGTAAGAGAGATGCCAAGTAAAGACATAATCAAAGAGCATGGCCCATTTCAGGCGAAAGGATGTCCAACCGAAGCTGTCAAAATCCAAGCGAGCCGTAGGAATTGAAACTCTGTGGAGGCCGTGAGGGAGCCCCGGAGCGTTGTCTCCGTGCAAAATCGCCTCGGGGCGCGCGCCCTCGTGGTCACCGGCTGACTGGAGCAGTCGTTCAATGTCAAAGTTGGGCTTTAGGACGTTCAGGTCAAGATGGAACCTGCGGTCTTCCGGTATGGCCTGGCTCAGGTACAGGAAACTGACGTGGTTGTAAGAGGAATCGTAAACGACACCGAATTTCATATCGCCCGGTCGCTTGGCCTCCCCCGCTCTGTCAGGATCGCAACCAGGGAAGGCCTCTCCACTTGACTTTCCAAGCAGTTGTTGGTTGCTATTCGTCATTTCAGAAAGGCGTTATTCGCTGCATGCCAGAGACAAATGAGGACGCAGGCTCGAATACGAGGGCATGTGTGCGGGTTATTACCTTCTATTCGAGATACCCGGCTCATAACTTCTCGTCCAAGGTACCTAACTGGCGGTCCTTTCTAGTGAGGCCCCGGACAGCACCGGGTATCCAGGCGAAAAGATGGACGAAACCGAGGAGGAAGTAAACTCCGCTGAAGAACCAGCGCCTCCCCGCGTCCCTGGCTGCTCCGCGCGCACCGCCCAGCACGCCCGCCCAGCCGTAGTTCTTGGCGCGAAAATAGCTGTCGTCGCGGGTCATTAGCCAGACTATTCCAGGTCGTACCCTATCCAGGGGATCCTGCCACCGCGCGGCCCGATGTGATATCTTCGCTTGCGAGTCGTAGAGGATCCGATGACCTTTGAAGCGGAGCCTCACGCAAACATCGGTGTCTTCCCGCCACGAGCCTCCCCGTGAAAAGCCGGCATCGAGTCCCTTGATGTCCAGGAGCGCCTGACGCCAGAAGGCCATGTTGCCGCCCGGAACAAAGTCCACTTCTGGGAGCCCCTCCACCTCAGCGTTGGTTCCCGAGAACTTCAGGGTCCCGTCGTTGAGCGCTGCAGCTTCGATACTTGGGTCAGGATAGTCCGGGACCACCCGGCCACCGACCGCTGCTACGCCGCTCTTAGATAGGGCCGCCAGCAGCCGCGTCAACCAACTCACTGACGCCATGCCGTCGTCGTCAATAAAAGCAACAATTTGGTTATTGGAAAGGGTCAGTCCCACGTTTCGCGCTGTTGCCGCTCCGCTATGCGGGATTGGTTGGTACCTGATTGCAACGGTTGATCTTAACGAGATGTCACGGACGATCTCCTCTCCATCGCGGGTGCCATCTTCCACTACAATGATTTCGTAGCAATCCTTGGGATAGTCCTGGGTGACCAAGCTTTCAAGACACTTTCTGAGAAAATCCGGGCGGGCCCGGGTTGGAACCACAACCGAGGCCGTCAATCGACCGTTAGCCGAGGTCATTATCAATTACCTGCTGGGCAAATCGCCTGATCTGTCATCCTTTCTTGCCGGTTGATCCCCCGTCCATCCTGGGCCAGCTAGCCCTCTGGGTGCGGCGCGCTTCAAGCATCTCACTCGGGTAGTCGGGTGAAATTCGCCCCCCTACGCCCTCCATTCCTCGCTCGCGGGTATCGGCCAGTACTCTAGCCATCTCCGGGGGCCAATTGAGGGGAGCCTTCGCGTCCTCGTCAATAAAAGCGACCGTTTCGTTGTTAGCCTTGTCCAGCACTAAATCATACGTGGACTCGTGCTCGCTGTGGGGCGCCTGAAATTAGTGGACCGCGACGTGGCCGGTCGACATAGATTCGACCACCTCTCGCCTCTCGCCGGACCCATCCTCGACGACGGTCGCGTAGTAATCGCCAGGGAAATCCTGCGTCAGAAGGCTGCTCAGGCATTTTCTCAGCGGTTCTCGGCGCCTGTAGGTGGGTACACAACCGAAACTCGGGGCAGATGGTTGTTTTCGCGGCTGCTCAATTCATGTCTCCAAACTTAGCTGCCAAAACAGCCGCGACCTCACCCTTTGCGCAGAGGACATCAGCCCAACCGCTTGCGTCAAGAATCTCCTTACATCTGCCAACGTCGAATTTGCATATCTCGTCCTTCCTCTCATCGGCAATCAGGCAAAAGGTAAAGAGACCCGCCTCGACGGAGCGACGAATCAGCTCGACCGGATCAATGCCGAGCTCCAGCTGGCGTTGCCTGTGCACCTCGTATACCAAGAGACTGGCCTTGGCGAGGGTTTCACACATGCCTTTGAGCGCCAGCGGCTCGGCACCCTCGATGTCCAACTTGACGACGTCAACGGTGGGGATTCCGGCTGCCCGCAGATAATGGTCCAAGGTTGTTACGACGGTCTTAGTCGGCGAATAGTGCAGCGTCTGCTCTTTAACCAGAGTTCCGGCCCAGCTGTTATCAAGCGACATCCAAAAGTCGCACTCGCCGTCGACATCCCCGAGAGCCTTTGCCTCTACTTTAACTATTCGTGTGAGACCATTAAGCTCTATGTTCGCTCCCAGAAGTGAGACATTTCGAACGTCAGGTTCGAAAGAGAGGACCAGGCCCCGTCCTTGCATGAGTGTTGCGGCAAGCAAGGAGTAGAACCCAACGTTGGCGCCGCCGTCAACCACGGTGAACCCCGGACGGATGACGGTGCGGAATACTTCCGTTATCCAAGGATGGAGGATGCGCCCGTTCGCGGCGCAGATCAGAATGTCTGGGTCCCATGCGGGAAGAAGAATCTGAAAGCCGTACAAGGTGTTGAACCGGACTGCCGGGCGCGTACCCGCCAGAGAGGAGAGTAGGATGCGTCGAGTAGCTTTCATGGCCGGAAAGCAGTCTAGCCGCCCAAGCCGAACGCTCGCCTGAGCTATAACCCAATCCCGCAGTGAGGCGTGCTGGCATTCCCGGTTGTTTGACTTGAAGGACACTGGTCTCATGTCGTGCCCCTATGATGCACTCTGTGATCGGGCCGTCTCGAGTCGATGCGGAGTCGCGAGGAAAGAGTCGTCCTGAATGACGACGCTACGCGACTAGCTGGCGCAGGATTGAAGGAAGCATGGAATGCCGAGCGCAAACCACGTTAACGATAGCATACTCGCTCATTGCGCTCGCCAGGCTGTGCTCTTCTAGACGGGGCAGTGCGTCGGCCCCTGCGTCGATGCGAAAAAGGGAGTCAAAGCGACGCGTCGCCATGACCTCGCGAATCAAATCGACCGGGTCCAATCCGATGCGATTGAGTTGAGGCCTGTTGACCTCAATGATCAGAAGCCTGCTGCTTTGCAGACTCGCTGCCATGCCCTGGAGGGCCATAGGTTCAGCGCCTTCCAGATCAAGCTTGATGATGTCAACGCCCCCCACGCCCAAGCCGTTCAGATAGTCGTCCAGACGCACGCCCGAAACACGGATGGCCTTTGCTTCTGAGCCTGGCTGCGGGAGGAAGCTACTCATCATAGGCTCCTCCGGCACCGGGAAGAACTCCAGAGGAGTGTTGGCGTTAGTCAGAGCTTTCTCTTCGGCCCGGATCACGTGGGTTAATCCGTTAGACTCGATGTTCCGGAGCAACACACCAAAGGTATCGGGGTCGGGCTCAAATGCAAACACACGCCCGTGGCCGCCGAGCAGACGAGCAACATAGAGCGAATAAATCCCGAGATTGCTGCCCACATCTACGAATGTGTCGCCAGGCCGAACCATCGCTTGTAGTATCTGGGGAACCCTGGCCTCAAAAAGAATCCCCCCAGAGCCATCGTAATGAGGCCGCGATAACCACATGGCAGAAACATGTCGAAGCCATAACGAGTGCGAAAGCTGATCACCTTTTTATGTCGGGCCAGCGCATCGACGAGGGCAAGGCGGCCCCTCCGAAACCACGGGAACCGGTCGAAGCGCCCGAAGCGGACGCAACCCTGAGCGGTGAGCCATTCCCTGGGACCTGCCGGCCAGCAATCCACTTGGCGACAGTCTGGCTTGGTTGACATAGTTCTTTCTGGGCTGAACCCAACCTGACGCAGCTAGGAACAGGCTTCCGCTTGTTCAGAAGTGCGACGATCGAGGGGCAAGATCGACTCGTTTAACACGTCTTTCTAAGCTCCAGTGAACAAGGGATATTCATTAAGCCCGCACACTCATCCATGAAGTACGAATAAACGCTTTCGCCTTCTGGGCTCGGATCAGGAAATTCTTGCCGAAGATCAGGCCGGCGAGTGCCCTCCACAATCCACCCAGCAGCATACTCCTCGTAAGCAAGGATGCAAGGAGGCGAGGGGCGTTTCCTATCGCCAATAGATAATAGCCAATCGCCTTCCCGTACTTGCACCTCGCTAAGCATCTGGCGGCGAGGATGTACAGCCTGAGGGCCCGGAAGATCCTGCCACCTAGGCCTTGCATATCCTCGGGCAGTCGCCGCACAAAATCGCGTCGTAAATTGATGCAGTCCCGGTAACGCCCGACCAAGGGGGTTTGGTTCGGATGGATCCTCATCTTTCTAACAGTCCTGGGAAGGAAGAGCAAAAGGCTGTCTTTGGAAATAAGCCGCATCCAGAGTTCGTAGTCTTCCGCCACGCTCCAGCCCTCGTTCCAGCAACCTGCGGCGGGCAAAGTGCCTCTGCGGATCAGGGTCTGCCCTTGCGGAGGGATATACCCGAAGAGAACGTCAGTCCAGACCTTGCGCTTGACTCTCCAGCGTGGGTGAGGCGGGCGATACCAATGTCCACGATCATCGAAGGAGATGCGCGCCCCCACGACTGCAAGCGCCTGGGGTTCACGCCGAGCCCCCTTCAATAGATAGCTCAAGGCGCCTGGCGCCAGCAGATCGTCATCGTCCAAGAACAGCACGAACTCACCCTGCGCGTTGCTGAGTCCCAGGTTGCGGGCGGCCGAGCGCTCCGCGTGATGCGGCAGGCGGAAGATTCGCACCCGAGGATCTTGCAGGGAAGAAAGCCACTCCCAGGTACCGTCCTCGGAGGCATCATCGACGACGATGGTCTCCCGGTTGGGGTAGTCCTGCGCCGAAACGCTTGCCATGGCTTCTTTGAGGAAAGCTAACCGGTTCCGAGTTGGGATGATCACGCTGACCATTGCCATGTTCAAAGTGACCTCCCGCTCCGCACATTGTTGTCGACGCCGACTACAGCGTGACCCTGCCGATCGAACTGCTCCACGGCTTCCGAGACAACCAATCCGCTGCTGCCCGCCGCCGTGAGGTTCTGTGCTTTCACGCGGCCTCCGTGCACCTTACGCAGCCCTTTGGAGCGAAGAAGATTGTCATCATGTTCTTCTCAACTTGAGTTGTCCCGTCCTATGGAGTCGCAAGCTACATGCCGCGCGAAACCAACGGGGGCAGTTTTCACGCGTCGACGCGGGATCTAAGGGATGCCGTCCGCATAATGAGGGACTAACCAGCTTCAGGAAGGCACTCACTTTGCGCCAGGAATTAGACCCAGGCGCCGGAGATTCTGCCCCGTCAGGCCGAGTCGCCGCCGAAGTGGGTGAGTGCCGCCAATCAGTCCGCCGCGAACATAGGCATACTCACGCCAAAGTCGGGCACGCCAATGACGATAGGTCCGTCGGATAGTGCCCCGCTCAAGGACGTGAGTGGCATCGTCGATAGTGCGGAGGCGGCGGAACCCTCCCGCAAGTTTCGAGTTTTGGCTTGACTCGTCATCTCCCGAAAGGCCCGAAAGCCCTCCAGGGTGGTAGGAATAATCGTGGTTCTGGTGCACAGCAAGGACTTCGGAGGACACATCGACAACTGGCACTCGCATTGCCAGTGCTTTCGCCACGAGAAAGTGGTCCCAGCAGATGCGTCCGATCACCAGAGGGGGAATTTGCGCATACAAGTCCCGGGGAAACACAAAGTAGTCGATCTCGTGCCTGCTGCGTTGGGTGCCGCGCGTCAGGGCGAGAGCCTGAATCTGTTGTTGCCAGTCCAAAAGACCAAAGTCAATAGGCCCAGATACATCCGTGTCCCAGCGTCGGCCAATCATGAGGAATCGATTACGCCAGAGTAAGAGGTGCTCGACCGCCCGCCTGAAGTCTTCGGCAAGCACAATGTCGCAGTTTGCGTAACAGAGTAAGTCATACTTGGCCATCTCACTGGCGCGTCGAAAGAAGTAATTGAGATACTTGGTGCCAGAAGGGCGTCGCTCCACGTGGGGATGATGACGGACACCAAGCTCAGAGCAGGCTTCCGCTGCTCCCTCTTCGTCCCCAAAGAGGATAACCTCAACGTCAGGGTAAAGCAGCTTCCAGCTTTTGAGGGCATTGCGCTGGATGATGCTGCTGTGGCCTTTGAATGGCTTGGGAGTAGAGAAGATTGTCAGCATGATAGAGTCAAGTCCTTGTACCGAGTTGGGCCCTTTGCGACTCAATAATCTCGGTGAGGATGAAGTCGAGGCTGTGGGTGATCGTCCACTTGGGGTAATGAGCGCGGAGCTTGCGCAGGTCGCTGATGTAGCAAATGTGGTCGCCTTTGCGGTTCTGGTCGTGATAGACCCAGTTGAGCTTGCGCCCGGTCATTTGGTCGATGCGCTCGATGGCCTCCAGCATAGAAACGCTGTTGGCCCGGCCGCCGCCCAAGTTATAGACCTCGCCCGGGTGGGGATTGGCGGCGAACTCCTCCATGGCGCGGATTACATCGTAACTGTGGATATTGTCCCGAACTTGCTTGCCTTTATAGCCATAGACAGTGTAAGTCTGCCCGCTGACGGCAACCTTGACGAGATAGGACAGGAACCCGTGCAATTCCACGCCGGAGTGGCTTGGCCCTGTCAGGCACCCGCCGCGGAAGACTCCCACCTTCAAGCCGAAGTAGCGCCCGTATTCCTGTGCCATCACGTCTGCCGCCACCTTGGACGCACCAAAGATAGAATGCAGGGTGCGGTCAATCCGGCACGTCTCATCGATGCCTTCGAAGTCCGCGGGGTCCGCGTAATCGTACCGTGTGGCAAGTTCCTGCAGCGGCTTCTCATTGGGGGCGTCACCGTATACTTTGTTGGTGCTCATCATAATGAACACGGCGTCGGGGCAGTGTTGGCGAGTCGCCTCCAGCAGGTTCAGTGTGCCCACCGCGTTCACTTCGAAATCAATCAGGGGAATTTCCTTGGCCTTGTCGTGTGACGGCTGTGCGGCACAATGAATGACCAGGTCGAACCGGTTTTGCTCGAAGAGGGACATGACACCGGCGCGGTCCCGGATGTCGAGCGTGTGATGCCGGAAATTCCGCGTGGACCGGTTGAGCCGCTCCAGTTTCCAGGTGGTATCCCCGACGGGGCCGAAGAACTCCCGCCGCATGTTGTTGTCGACGCCAACGATGTTGTGCCCCTGGCGGTCGAAGTACTCAACCGCTTCGGAGCCGATAAGACCGCTGCTTCCGGTCACCAGAATAGCGCTCGTTTTCATAAAGGTCTGCGAGAAATAGTTGATAGGTCAGGGTCATTGGGTCGGTGAACAGTTATAGACAGCGAGCGGTTCGGATGGGCATTTCAATCAATGATATCAGAACTTCCACCCCCCTGAACTGGAACTGTAGAAGCTGGGTCTGGGCTGGTGGCAGCGTCAGAAGCTTTCCACTGCTGCCAGTCTGCGATAACCTCACGATACCAGCCTATGAATGACTCGACTTGGCGGTCCAGACTGAAAGCCCTTCTCACGTGCGCACTGGCACTCGTACCCATGCGGCTACGAAGCTCCCTCGAAGCCAGCAGCATACCTACCGCCTTCACTATCGCTGCAGAGTCTCTCCCTGGCACTAAGAAGCCGGTGACCCCATCTTCTACCTGCTCAGAAATGCCACCTACAGCAGTAGCAACAACAGGGATACCACAGGCCATTGCCTCAGTGACGGTATTGCCAAACGGCTCGTACCGTGCTGCGTGCACATAAATGTCGGCGGCTTGGTAGTAGCGGGCCATAGTCTCCGGCGAACGAACGAACTCGACGTGTGTTACACGGTGATCAGCAAAAAGAGGAGCGTTTCCACTCCAGCCGACGATTATAATCTTGATACCGTCAGGGTGTTGGGCGCACAACCCGGAAATCGTCTCCCTTGCGGTCTGATAATCCCGAAAAGAGCTGTGTATTACGAAAAGAACGATGTGATCGCGAAGGGGCAACTTCAGCAACTCCCGGGCCGAGGAGCGATCGCCAGATCGAAAAACGGAGACATCGATACCGTTTGGGATGACGCGCTTAGCCGCGGGCGCGAGCATCGACTCTTCTACCCTGCTCATCATCCATCTCGAAGCGGTGGTTACATAAAATCGGCTCTTTTCGTAAATCGAGCGTTTTCGTTTCCAGTTCCCCGCTGTGTTGTCACGTCCCACGCTTGGATAGAGGCTTAAATCAGGGCATTCTCCGCAGCCGCTTCGCCATCGCTCGCAGCTCGATGGACAGGCACAGTGACCGGTTAAAAGCCAGGAGTCCCGAACATTCAATATGACGGGCACGACTTGGCTCAAAGCAGGGAGGGCACGGAGATCGAAGTAATTGCCGTGTAGATTGTGGCAGTGCACAACGCTCGGCACGGCGGGACATAGCCTTAGCAGGTGCCAGGTGCCCGGATAGTCGAGATCTTCGATACCGCGCAAGATGTTGGTGTACCGTCTAAGCTCCCCAAGCCATGCAAGTTTCCGGAGTCTCCACGGAATACCCGGAGGCACCCCCCCCACAGACGTCGTTGGTAGACTTCGCCAAAACCGTACCCATCTACTCCGATGTTCTTCATTTGGTATGACGATTACGTCCGGATCGTCGGAGAAACGATGCCCGACAGCGAGCCAAGAAGTGATGCGGCGCGCCCTGTAAGCCTCAAACAATTGCCAGGCAGAGCGTTCTGCCCCACCCCCACGATCCGCCGTGGACACTTGCAGTATTCGAAGAGACTGTGGATTGCCGTCCATCCGTCTTGGCTCAACTAGCAATGGCCTGTCCTCCCACTAAGATGATGTTTTTATTAGAAGCTATTTCAAAACCCCGCCCAATGCGTTAGTTTTGGGGTAGTTGTTTTCCCCTTGGAGGGGGGAAGAGCGCCAGGGGGAGGGTGGATGGCGCGATACGATC
>JBEKUI010000191.1:0-9549 GCA_049515175.1 Terriglobia bacterium | reverse complement strand
GATCGGGGTCGACGTATTGGACCTTGACGCGCTTCGACACGACGCTGTAGTTGTCCAATAAGTCGCGGCGGGCGCGGAAGCCGCGCTCCCGATCGAACACGTAAATCGTCAAGTCGCGGTTGAGATCCTTGAGGATCTTGGTGGTCTGCGGCGAGACACTGAACTTCTTATCGGGAGTCAAATCCCAGCGGTGGTCGTGGCGGTCGGCGAACCAGTTGAGGAGGACGATGATCGCCACCGCTACCAATGTGTAGACGGCGATATTCGTCCCCGCCAGAATCTTACGGCTCGTTCGGCCCTGCAGGCTATTCTTCAGTGCCATAATTACGCCCTTCCTTTCAGGGCTTCGACGGAGCGCGCCGTCAGGAAAATTCCCAGCGCGGCGACCGAGGCATAGAACACCACGTCACTCAAATCGATGACACCCTTGGAAAAGTTTTCGAAATGCGTGGTCAGCGACATGTATGCAATTACGCGGCTGGCCGTGCCGCTACCGTACGCCGTCACCCAATCGAGCACGAACATCAGCAGAAAAACCGCGTAGGTGATCACGCCAGCCACAATCTGATTTTTCGTGAACGTCGAAATGAACATACCCAGAGCCAGCATCGGTACTCCGTAAAGAAGCAGCCCGAGTGCCTGCGCGATGAGGGGCTTGGCGCTGGGGTTCCCATAAATAAAGAGCACGCTGACGTAACCGAATGTCATCGCCACGATCACGGCATAGAGTGCCAGCGCCCCGAGGAATTTTCCGAGGATGATTTCCAAATTAGCAAGCGGCGAGGTGAGAAGCAGCTCGATTGTTCCCGCGCGTCGTTCCTCTGCATACAACCGCATGGTGATCAGCGGAATAAGGAGCAGCAGCACGACGGTCAGCACACCCGCCAGCAGCGGGCGGATGATGTATTCGTTCAAGCTCATCGGCGGCGCGCCCATGCCCCCCATCGCCTGCATGCGGAAGCTCTGCATCACATAGGTGGCGGTGAAACTGTAGAAAAAGAAGCCACAGAGCGCCGCATAGACGGTCATCACCACATAGGCGATGGGTGAGTGGAAATAGTGGCGCATCTCTTTGTCCGCCACAGCTAGCACATTTCGCATGATCTCTGTCCTTTCAAGCGTTCATTATTCGTTGGAACAATCCTCGCTCGGTTTATCGCCGCTCTGGATGGCACCGACTGATAACGAGCAACGGGAAAACGTCCACGAACAACTGGCTACTGACTCCTGACTGCTGACTCCTGATTGTTTCCAGCCGCTTCCTCGCTCAAATCCTTGGTGGTGAGCTTTAGGAAGATATCTTCCAGGCTCAATCCGCTGGTCTTCAGCTCCAGCAGGTTCCAGCGCGACTCGACCACGGCGCGCGCCAGTTCAGCGCGAACGTCGTGGCCTTTTTCGGTGTGGACCTCGAACATCACTCGCGTATCCTGCGCCTCGCGAGGCTCCACCATATTGACCCCGCCAACGCGCTGCAGTTTGTCGATGATTTCCGCCGCCGGCCCCTCCACGGTGAGCAGCACCGTCTCGTAACCTTGCAGCCGATGGGTCAGCTCGTCCGGCGTGCCCACGGCCACCACTTTGCCTTGATTGATCACCACCACCCGATCGCAGGTCTTGGAGACTTCCGGCAGGATATGCGTGCTGAGCACGATGGTGTGCTGCCCGGCGAGACGGCGAATGAGCTCGCGCGTTTCGATGATCTGTTTGGGGTCAAGGCCCGCCGTCGGCTCGTCCAGAATCAGTACGTCGGGATTATGGATGAGCGCCTGTGCCAGGCCGACGCGCTGGCGATAGCCTTTGGAGAGCTTGCCGATCTGCCGGTGTTGGTGGTCGGTGATCGCGCACCTTTCGATGACTTCGCTGATCCGAGTCTTCATCTCCTTGCGAGCTACCCCTTTGATGCGGGCCACAAAGCCGAGGTACTCCGTCACCGTCATGTCGGGATAGACGGGCGGGGTCTCCGGCAGGTAGCCGGTGCGCCGCTTGGCCTCCAGGGGCTCCTCGACGACGTCATAGCCGGCAACGAGGACCTTGCCTTCGCTGGGCGGCAGGTAGCCGGTGATGACCCGCATGGTGGTCGTCTTGCCAGCGCCGTTGGGCCCGAGGAAGCCCAGCACCTCGCCTTTGCGTACTTCGAAACTTACGTCGGAGACGGCCAGCGTCGGCCCGTAGCGTTTGGTCAATCCTGCAACTTCAATCATGCTGTCCCATCCTGTCCTGGATTCTCAACGGGTAAAGACCGCCAATGCGACCACACCGTCGGACGGTCCCATGCCAGAAACGTCCTGCCTGCTGGGGCGCCTGCGAGGAAGCGCTACTATACTACCGCAATCTACTACGAATACCAGAAAGGACCTTGGGTTGCCAAGGGGTTTCGCGAAACCAAGATTTTGGCAACGGCGCTTGACCCGGCCGCCCGATGCGGTAGGATGCAGGTTCTATCCCCAAATATACGCGAGGGAGGCACATTATACTTCTGCAAGGTCAGGTCGCAATGGTTACCGGGGCGTCGAGCGGCATCGGGCGGGCCACCGCCGACGCCTTGGCGCGCGAAGGGGCACGCGTGGTGGTGAACTTCTGTAAGAATCAGGCGGGGGCGGAGGAGGCCGTCGCAGCAATTCAGGCGGCCGGTGGCGATGCCTTCGCCTTTCGCGCTGATGTCACGCGCGCGGTGGAGGTTGAGGCGATGGTCAGCGCGGCCCGCCATCGCTGGGGACACATCGACATCCTGGTGAATAATGCCGGTGACCTGCTCGCCCGGCGCACCCTCGCCGACATGACCGAAGAGTATTGGGACCAGATCATGGATCTGAACCTCAAGAGCGTCTTCCTGTGCGTCAAAGCGGTCTGGGAAGAAATGGCGGCGCGGAAGAGCGGCTGCATCATTAACGTCACGTCAATTGCGGGGCGCAACGGCGGCGGGCCGGGCGCGGCCGCCTATGCCGCGGCCAAGGGCGGCATGCTGACCTACACCAAGGGGCTCGCCAAGGAACTGGCGCCGTACGGCGTCCGCGTCAACGGCGTCGCGCCGGGCGTCATCGCCACCCCCTACCACGAACGCTACAGCCCCGGCGAAGTCTTCCAGCGCTTTGTCGCCGCAATCCCACTCGGCCGCGCCGGCACTTCGGAAGAAGTCGCCGACGTCATCGTCTTCCTCGCCTCGCCCGCCGCCCGCTACCTCACCGGCGAAACCATCGAGGTCAACGGCGGGATGCTGATGGATTGAGCGGATTTTCGCAGAGTCTCTGAAATTCCCACGATCGCACACACCGCAGACTTTGCGATGAATGCGCCACCCGGCGGCTGATTTCCACAGGATTCCCACAAGATATTGGGCTTTTTCACAAGATATACACCATATTTTGTGGTCTGCTTGTTGACACCTGTACGGCTGCCGTGGTGAGATGAAAATGAAAAGGGGCAATGAGCGCAACTCATCAGCCCCTTTAAGTGCCGCGTGTAAGGCGGCGAGTACCAATTCGCTGGTAGAAGCCTACCGGACCGTACTCTCCGCTGTCAACAAAAATCATGCGGCGCTGACAGAGAAGTGTGTCGAAGTCGGGCACAAGGAGATGAGAATGGCAGTCTATTTGATTAGCTACGATCTGGATAAGCCAGGTCAGGATTATCCACGCGTAATAGCAGAACTTGAAAGGCTTGGAGCTATGAAGATTCTCTATTCCGAGTGGATATTGAACAGCACAGACACCGCAGTAGCTCTTCGAGACCATCTATCTAAGTTTATCGATGGAAACGATATGCTGCTTGTGGCTGGTCTTACTGGGGAGGCTGCTTGGACTGGCCTTATGGTTCCCGCTGAGAAGTTCAAGCAAGTCCTCGCTGCCTGATTGTGTGTCGCCGCCGGGGATGCGAGCACTCATTTCCGGCGGTTTTCCCCATTTAATGTTGGCGGATAGCTCTGTGAGCATTTTGGCTTCGTGTTCATTTTCTGGGAGAAGATTCAGCGATCCGTTATGCCAAGAGATTCTCAACGTGTCCTCCAAAAGATCATAGGATTCTCGCCGCCGTTGCAACCGCTTAAGCTTTTGCTACCCAGGCCGCGATCTCTGAGGCCGACACCTCAGAATGCGAAATCCGCAGGCGCCCGCTGGCGGTGCGGAGTTCGTAGGCGTGCTTGTAGGCATCGCCCGCGAACCGGCCCGCCGTGTTGTGGATGAGCAGCGAAGAAGCCGAGGCGAGCAGCGCGGCGCTCTGGAAGTCCCCGGCGCGGCGGATCAGCGGAATATAGAGCTTCTCCAGGAAAGATTCATCTTTCGAGGCGTCGAAGCCCGCAGCGTCGGCGGCGACGGCGTAATCCTTGGAGAAGAGTGGCCGGGCGAGCAGGCACCAGAGCCCCGCCATGCCTTGGCCGACGACTGCGATCCGCCCCGGCTTCGAGGAGGCTTCGAGCCAGGCCAGCGCGGTGAGGATGTCCTGGATGCGTTGCATGTCGTCGGCGCGATTGTATGTGACAAAGAACCCCGCCTCGGCCTTGCGCGCCGCGTCGCGCGCCTCGCCAGTCTGGAAAGTGTCCACGGAGAGCACGAGCGTCCCCTGCCTGCTCAGTGCGCGCGCCAATGCAGAGGGCGATTCCACCGTGCCCAGCGCCGCTTTCGCGCCCTCGGGATGAATGATCAGCGCCGCGGCGCGCGCCGCTCCCGAAGGCCGTGCCAGCAGGCCCGGAAGCCGATCACCTACCGAGCGCCTGCTGATCGTCAACTTCTCGCGGCCTCTGCCGGCCTTGACCCCGCCGTCCGCATGCCACCAGCGCAGGTCTTCGGCGGGAGGAGTCTCCGCCATCAGCGCCGTGCGATAGACAGGTCCAAACTGCTGGCGATAAGAATCAAGCTGATCGGCGCGCTCTGGCCGTGCCTTGGACAACTGGTCGCGGTGGTCTTTCGTCAGGAAATCGACCAGGCCTTGAGTGTCGAACGCGCCGGAAGGTGTGGTGCGCCGGCTAAAGACGAGCAGGTGGCCAGGGTCGATATTGAAGCTCTCTCGCTCTTCGAGGTGCGCGGCGTCCTTCCGTGGCTCCATAGGGAGCCATTGCCCAAAGAACCGGTAGACCGCCTCACGGCTGGGGCGGTTGTAGTTGTGGTCGTAAGTGAACGGGCGGTACGCCACGTGGTCGCGCGCGCCGAACAGTTCGTAGATGCCTGCAATCGCCGGATACTCGATGCGCTCGGAATCGCGCGTCCAATCGCCGGTGGTGGAGACCATCACGAGGGGACGCGGCGCGGCCAGGGCGCCGATTTCCATGTTGTTGGTGTCAATGCGCAGATTGGGTGCGTTCTCGCAGATGCAGCCGCCCTGCATGAAGTGCGAAATCATGTTCACCGGCGCGCTGACTTTCACGCGCTCGTCCACGGCCGTCACCATGAAGGTCTGCGTGCCACCGCCGGAAGCGCCGGTGGCGCCGATGCGGCTGGCGTCGACGTCGGGAAGTCCGGTGATGAAATCCAGCGCGCGAATCGCATTCCAGAGTTGCAGCCCGAGATGGCTGATGCCCCACAGCCACCATTGCCTGATCCTGGGCGTCACGCCCCAAAGAGCTTTCTCATCCTGGTCTTCGCGATGCACAATCTGGAAACTGTCGTTGTATCCCACCATGTCATAGGCAAAGGAGACGTAGCCCTGGAGCGCGAAGTTCATGCAGCGCGCGGGAATCGAGGCGCCGTTCACATCGCCGGGCGCGTGCTCGAGGCGGCCGTAATTCCAGTGGCCGTGCGGGCAGATGATCCCCGGATAGGGAGGCTTGTAATCTCCACCCTTCGGCCGATAAAGATTCCCAGTGCAGTAAAAGTTTGGATAGGCCTCGAAATAGACCTTCTCGACCGTGAACCCCTCTCCCTCAATCCGGTCGAAGACTTGGGCGTTGAGGGGAGTACGCGCGGGCGCGGGCCAGAGTCCGGCGGCGGAAAGGATCTGCTCGCGCAGCCGCTTGCTGCGTTCCTCCCACTGCGCCTTCGAGGCGAAGTGAGGCGCCTCGCACGGTGTGTCGAGGGTGCGGACTTCCAGGCGCACGTCTTTAGCGGGCAGGTCGCGCGGGTCGCCCGCCGGGATACCAGACGCCGGTGCCCTCTCGGCTGCCTTACTGGCCGCCTCTCCGGCGAGCATGCCGGCGGGAATAGCCAGTCCGGCGGCGGCCAGAAAACCGCGCCGTGTTTTAGGGTTCATGAAGTCCTCCATGTGTCGATTTCGGACGCGGCATTATAGCTGTGTTTCGAACGCTGCAACTTACTGGGCTCATCAATTCGCCCCCGGAATCAGAGACGTCGGGGACAAGTTTCACTGTCTCGGCGTTACTTCTTGAGCACTCGGAACAGATTGCTGTAATCGTCCGTCCAGAAGGGAGTCCGGTTCCCGAAGAACTGGATGGGCTGGATGGCCTTGGCGATCACAGGGATGTCCAGCACGGCGCGATTGGGTGCAAGGATGACCCAGTCGGAATTACTCGCCACTCGCCCGTCCTCCGGCGCGAGGAACCATGCCGGATGCAGGCTGAAATGCTCGGCGACATTCCAGAGCACCGGCCGCAGATCCACAAAGCGGTTCGAGATATGCACCGCCAGCAATCCCCCCGGCTTGCGGAGATGCTGGAGATAGATCGCGAACGCTTCGCCGGTCAGCAGATGCAGGGGGATGGCGTCGCCGGAAAACGCATCGAGGACCAGCACGTCGAACTGCTGAGGTTCGCCTCGCGCCAGTTCCTGCTCCATGGAAAGGCGCGCGTCGCCGAGGACGACGTCCACGCGCGCCGGGCTGTTCTTCAAATAGGAGAAGTACTCGCTCGACGCGAGCCGGTAGACCTCGGGGTTGATTTCGTAGAAGCGGATAGTGTCCCCCGGCTCGCCGTAGGTCGCGATGGTGCCTATACCCAGACCTACAACTCCAATCCGGAGGTGGCGGTCTTCAGCCAATTCAGCCCGTCGCCGGGGATGGTTCAGCAGGGTGAGTCCAATGCCGCTCAGTCGCCCGTAGTAGGAGGTCGGGTATCGTGCCTTGGCCGGATCGAGGAACTGGAATCCGTGCAAGATGGGTCCGTTGTTCAGCGAGCGCGTTCTCCACGCGGGGTCGACTTCCGAGGGCTCGGCCACAGAAAGCACGCCATAGAAATTCCGGACGACCAGGAGGTTCGTGTCGAGCAAATGCAGGGCGAGCGCACCCCCCAGAACGGCCAGAGAGACTCCCACACACATCTGGGCGAGGGTCGCCGATCCAGGAGCCGCCTCGGGCCGGCGTGGGAAGACCACTTTTACTATCAACGCGGCAGCGAGGATTGCCATGAGAGGAGGGCGCCAGTCCTTCACCACGCGATGAGTGTCGATGACCATCGCCAGCACGACCGGGAACACGCAGGCCGCCAGGCTTATCAGGATCGGCAGCCAGGGCCGGCCGCGATGGAGCCAGGAGTCCGGATCCCGCCAGAGGACGAGGAACATCAACAGCAGCGCGAGCCAGAGGCCCAGGTGGTATTCCCAGTAGCCCCGGAAGAGATGCGGGGCGAGCAGGCTCACGAAGGCGCCTCCCAGAGCACCACCGGCGGCTACGAGCAGGTAGAAGGACGTAAGGTACTGAGGCTCGGGCTTGCGCCGCACGAGCTCGCCGTGGCACACCATGCAACCCGTAAAGAGCACGAACGAATGAATGGCGATTTGCAGGGGGAGGCTGAGAGTGGCCTGGCGATACAGCGCGAAGCACGCCATGGCCGCGCCAAGCCCGAAGAGCGGCTGGAAGACTCCGCGCCGGTACCAGCGTTCGCTCTGGAAGCAGAGGATGAAGGAGAGCAAATAGAGAGCCAGCGGCAGTACCCACAAGAACGGCACCACGGCAACGCCCAGGCAAAGCTGGTTCGTGGTGGCGAGCAGCAGGATCGAGCCACACGCCGCCAGCGCCAGCCAGCCCAGCCGGTCTTCCCGCGGGGGCGGGTGAGGCTGCGCGGCGCTTGGCACCCGCGCCCCTGGATTCTCCTGCAGCGTGTTCAGCGGGGGGTTCAGTCGTGCGCCCGCAAGCAGCATCAGGGCGCATACACCGCAGCAAACGGCGAAGCCAAAATACAACCAGGACCACGTGCGGCCTTGCGCCTGTACCGGCAGAAGCCATTCGATCAGGAATGGATAGCCCACGAGCGCCAGCAGCGATCCGAAGTTGGAAAGCGCATAAAGCGGGTAAGGGGAAACCCCAGGAAATTTTCGGCCAAACCAACTCTGTAAGAGCGGCCCGGTGGAAGAGAGGATCAGATAGGGCAATCCGACCCCGGCCGCGAGAATGGCCATGATGTGGAGCACGGGATTCTCGCTGCCTTGCGGCCGCCAGTCCGGACCCGGCGTGAGGGGCGTCGCCCAGCGGCGGCTGAGTGCCAGGAGAAGCAGCGTGGAAGCCAGCAGGACCAACAGGTGAACCCACATCTGCAAGCGCGGCGCCAGCCGGCTATTGAGCAGGTGCGCGTAAGCGTAGCCGCCGAGCAGGAGCACCTGGAAGAAGAGCATGCAGGTGGTCCACACCGCCGGCGCTCCGCCGAACCAGGGCAAGATGTATTTGGCAATGAAGGGCTGGACCTCGAAAAGCAGGAACGCGCTGAGGAAGATGGTCAGCGCGTAGGGCGCGGCTTGCAGGGTGAAGCTGGATTTATGGTCGGTGCCCATCGAAGGGGGCCTAGTCTAGCATCAAACCTGGATTGTTGCTGCCGAAGGACCCGAGCGCGTCAGTGGGCTGTGAGGTATTGCCGGATATCCTCGAACACTTGGCGGAACATCGCCGGGGTGAGCCGGCCCGTCTGAGTGTTCTGCTGACTGGGATGATAGGAAGCGAAGAGTCGCGGCAGGCCGCCGGGGAGCTCATAGCTCACGGCGTGACCAAAGCGCAGGCTGGAGCGCGCAGGAAACGTGCCTGGGTTCCAGACCAGCCGCAGGTAGGCGTCGAAGGCAATCTTCCCCAGTGCCAGCACGGCGCGCACATTCTTCAAGAGCCGCAGTTCCTCATCGAGGAAGCAGGCGCAATTCGCGAGCTCCTGCGGCCGTGGCTTGTTTTCCGGTGGCGCACAGCGGGCCGCCGCAGTGATGTAGCAGTTCACCAGGCGCAGGCCATCATCCCGGTGGCGCGACTCCGGCTGGCTCGCCAATCCGGCCTCATAGAGGGCCCGATAGAGGAACTCCCCCGAGCGGTCGCCGGTGAACATCCGTCCCGTGCGATTGGCCCCGTGCGCGGCGGGCGCCAGCCCCAGGATCAAAAGCTGGGCTTGCGGGTCACCGAAGCTCGGCACGGGCCGGCCCCAGTAATCCTGGTCGCGGTACATGCGCCGCTTCTCGCGCGCCACCTTGCGGCAGTAGCGGATCAGGCGCGCACAGCGAGTGCAAGCCACCACCTCTTCCTGGAGGGTCTGGAGCTGGGCGAGCCGGTTCAAGAAGTTCCCACGCTGATTGCAGTTTCCGGAGGGAAAGGAAGCCGGACGCTCGGTGGGCGTCCGGCCGTTGGACGTTCGTGTTCCCTGTGTGGAACGGCGCCGATCTATCGCCGGGGCGGACCAGCGCTCGGTTGTTCCCGCGAACT
>JBEKUI010000190.1:0-13857 GCA_049515175.1 Terriglobia bacterium | reverse complement strand
CAGGATGCCAAAACGGAAATTCTGGCCAAAATCAAAATTCCGAATAATCCGCGCCGTTGGGGCGCACATGAAAATTCCGGCCAAAACGGTAACAGGAGGAATCAGGTGAGATTCTCAAAGTGGAAGTGGACGCTGAGCTCGCTGGCGGTGGCTTCGCTGACAGCCTTTGTCGTGCTTGCCTATGCGGCGGGCGCATATTCACGGTGGGGAGCAGAACGCGAGCAACCATCGGCCGGCCATCTCACAGGCTTTTCCGCCCTTGCGCCGATTGATACGCACGGGCATTCCTTCAAAGACGACCCGGCCTTCGCGGCGTTGCTGAAGCGCTTGAACTTGCGCATCCTCAACATCTGCGTGGTTGATAAGCACAACCGTGGATACGAAGAGGCTGCTCCGCAGAACCAGATGGCGCGCAAAATCCTTCACAGCACAGGCGGCCGCGCGGCGTGGTGCTCCACGTTTGACCCGCAAGATTTCGAGAAGCCCGGATTCGCGGAGCAATCGAATCAGATCCTGAACCAAACCTTCGCAGAAGGCGCCGTGGCAGTGAAAATCTGGAAGAGCATCGGCATGGAGTTGAAGAAGCACGATGGCTCCTACCTGATGCCGGACGATCCCCTTCTCGCTCCCATCTTTGCGGACATCGCCGCGCACAACCGCACGCTCATTGCTCACCTTGCCGAGCCCACATCCTGCTGGCGTCCGCCTGACCCGGCGAGTCCCGACTTCGGGTACTACAAGGAACACCCTACGTGGTATATGCACCTGCACCCGGATCATCCCTCCAAAGAAACCATCCTTGCTGCCCGCGACCGGCTGCTGGCGAATAATCCCAAGCTGCGCGTCGTGGGCTGCCACCTGGGCAGCATGGAAGTCAACGTGGACGAAATCTCGCAACGGTTCGACCGCTACCCGAACTTCGCGGTGGATACGGCGGGACGTGTCATCTACTTCATGATGCAACCGCCCGACAAGGTTCGTGCCTTCCTGATCAAATATCAGGACCGCGTGCTCTACGGCACCGACCTAGAGTTGCATCCCTGGCAAGACACGGCGACGACTTTGCAGGGATGGCAGGAACAATACCTGACGGATTGGAAATACTTCGCGACGGATGAATGGGTGGAGTGCAACGGGAAGAAGTACCGTGGCCTGAAACTCCCCGCGTCCATCCTGCGCAAGCTGTACCACGAAAACGCCGTTAACTGGGTGCCTGGGATCTTGGCGGAAAAGTGAACTCGTCGAGCGCGCGGCCTCACTGCGTCAGTAAACCTGTCTCCCCTCCACCTCACCCTTGGTGGACAGCGAGAAGCGCGGCTCCGGTTTGGCGGTCCCGTTGAGGAGGGCGGCTGCGTAATTGCCTACCGCCGGACCATGCTTGAAACCGTGCCCGGAACCTCCCCCGACCAGACAGACATTCTCCATTTCCGGTAAGATGTCTTCGTCATGAAATCCAACTCATGAGTCGGTTTTTATTGAAAGGGTGGGGATCCTCTGGCCTCGCAGTGGACACACAATTTAGCTTCGCGAATTGAATCTCTGAGGAGGTCTCGACATGTCTGCTCGATGTATCTCAGCACTTGAACGATATTGTCTATTCCGGTTTTCATCTTGGCCTTGCCAGTATCTGAGGAATCAGGCCCTGGTTCCTCGCCAGTTCCGATCTGGCCGATTCCTCGCGAGATTAAAGTTGAACAGAAGAGGTTGCTACTCACCAATGCTGCCATTGTGGTACCCCAGGGTGACGACCGGGCGCAAATGCCAGGGAGGTTGTTGGCCGAACTGATCGAGGACCAGTTCATGGTTGTGATCCCAGTGGTTGTCGGAAGGGCTCCTGAAGGCAAGACCCCGGTGTTTGTCGGGGAGATTTCTTCCCCGCTCATCGCTACCGCCGCGGGACCGAGTGTCTCCAAGGGAAATCCTGGGCCGGAAGGCTATTGGGTGCAGATTGGTCCTGATCGAGCGGTGATCGCCGGGTGCGACTATCGGGGTACCTTATACGGCGCCTCATCCTTTATTCAACTGGTTCACCCCTGGGGCCATCAGAGCGTAGCAGTCTGGAGGGCGACGATTAGGGATTGGCCCTTTCTTCCGGTCCGCTGGGTTCACGTCTTTATCCCCGGCAAGCAGATGCTTCCGTTCGCCCGGCGCTACATGCGAGATTTCCTACTCCGCTACAAGTTCAACGGAATGATTATGGAGTTGGGTGGGGGGATGCGGCTCGATAGCCACCCTGAGATTAGCGTGGGCTGGCGACGGACGGTCAGCGAGTGGTACGCGCACGTGGAGACAATCTGGAAAATCGGGGAGGAGATTCCACTCGGCACCGCCAATCGTTTTGCCGCCTCCTGCCATTTCGGCGTGGGAGGTGGCGCTTATATTGAAAAGGAGGATCTGAGGAACCTTGCGGCATTAGCTGACACGTACGGCCTGGAAATAGTCCCAGAGGTACAATCCCTGACCCACTCCTACTATATTACCTCGGCGCACCGTGAATTGGCCGAAGATCCGGACATGACTTGGCCACGCCGAAGTCCAGCACCTTAGCGTGTCCGCGTTTGGTTATACCTGGATTATGCACGGTCGAACCCGACCTGGATTATGCACGGTCGAACCCGCCTGAGGGTAGGCGGATCTGATTAGACCATTTGGGGACCCCCGAAACATGGGGTAAAACAGAATTCCTGCGAAGCGTGCAACTTCGCGGAAAATCCCCAGGGAGGTCACCCAAATGGTTACAGACGGAAATCAGGATACTCGCCCCAGGCGCTCCCCACAAGGGTCGAAAGGACCTATTCCGGAGGCCAATAAAATCGGGGCTTCCACGCCCTACGACTTTGAAGGTAAGAATCTGACGGCCTACGGTGGTCTGTTACCGGTGGCGACCATGCTGGAGAAGCTGGGGTTCCAGCGGCTGGTGGAAGAGACGCTAAGGGTGAAGCGGATCACGAGGGTCATGAGCCTGTATCAGTTCGTGCTGGGGATGGTGCTGGCGCTGTATGTGGGTTTCTCACGGCTGCATCATCTGCGGTTCCTGCAACGGGAGCCGATGCTGGTGGGGATCTTGAAGGTCTGGCGCTTGCCGCCGCAGTGCACCTTTTGGCGGTTTCTGGCTTCCCTGCATCTGCAGATTGCCCAGCAGCTCTTGGAAGTGCAGCGGCGCCTGCGCCAGGGGGTGTGGGAAGCGGCCCATGTGCGGCTGAAGTCGGTGACCCTCGACACCGACACCACCGTGCACACGCTCTTTGGGCAGCAGATGGGAGGGCGCAAGGGCTACAACCCGAAGCACCGGGGGAAGAAGAGTTACCAGCCGATGCTGACCTTTCTGGCCGAGACGCGGGAGTACGTGATGGGCGAGCTCCACAACGGGGACCGGCCCCGGGGCGATCAGATCGCCCGGCATCTGGAGCGGGCCTGGGCGGCCTTGCCGCCGGGGGTGGAGACCGTCTTCGCGCGGGCCGACTCGGGCTTCTACTGCTGGGAAGCGGTGAAGAGCTATGAGAAGCACCACGGCCAATTCATCATCTCGGCGCGCAAGACGGCCCGTTTGGTCGAGGCGTTGAAGGCGGCGGAGTGGAAGCCCTCGCCGCGCACCGATGCGGACGGCCAGTGCGAGTTTCGCTATCAACCGGAGGGATGGGGCCAGGCTTATCGCTTCGTGGCGCTGCGCTACGTGAAGACGAAGACGCCGGAGCCCGGACAGGTCGAGCAATACCAACTCTTCGAGACGGCGGACTACACCTATCGAGTCTTCGTCACCAACCTGAAGCATGCAGTGGACCTGCTGGTGTGGTTCTACAATCAGCGGGCGGGAGCCGAGAACCTGATCAAAGAAGCCAATAATGATGCGGGGCTGGCCGCCTATCCCTCGGTGCGCTGGGCGATGAACTGCATCCACTTCCAGATGGCCATGCTGGCCTACAACTTGAACTGCTGGCTGATGCTGTTTAATCGGGAAGAAAAGGCGCGTGCGGAAGACCTGAAGCACACGACCTTGGCGACCTCCCGGTTGCGCTTCCTGTTCCTGGCGGCCAAGATCTGGCGACACGGAGGCCGGGTCGGGGTCAGCTACAGTGACCATTATGCCGAGCAGGGGATTTTCCAGCGGCTGATGCAGCGGCTGCGAGCGATCGCGGTCGGCCCGAAGGGCTACGCGCCGGTGCTGGCCGTGGCCCTCCGCTCCTGAGCTTCTCTAGCGTGCATAAAATTCTATGCACGCGCAGCCCAAGCAAACCAATAAGTTACGGCGATCTTACAACAAGGAGAAACGGCGATCTTACAACAAGGAGAAGAATCAGGGTGGAATCGAACAGGCAGGGTAGCAACGATCAAGGTCAAGACACCGACTCAGAAGCCAGTTCCACCTTCAATCCGTGCATAATTTGGGTGCTATTGAGCGGAGATCGCGACCTCTGGTGGTATGACGTAGTGAGCGGGGCGAAGCGCCGGCTCACCGACGATAGCGAAGAGAAAGACAATGCCACATTTTCGCCAGCCGCGGACCGCATCGCCTTTGTCAAAGCGAACGATATTTTCACCATCGAGCTGAAATCGGGCTTGCTCAAGAAACTCACTTCAGACGGGAGCGGGACAGTCCTGAACGGCAGGCTCGACTGGGTGTACGAGGAAGAGATCACCAACCGCGCCACCCGCCGCTCGTACGAATGGTCTCCCGACGGTAAGAAGATCGTGTATCTCCGGCTCGATGATGCGCCGGTGCCCGAGTATCCGCTGACGGATTACCTCGACGCGCACGTGCGTCTCATTCTGCAGCGTTTCCCCCAGGCGGGCGACCCAAACCCGGAACCTTCCGTCCAAGTCGTCGCCGTGGAAGAAGGGAAGTCCGAGCGCTGGAAGCTGTCGCTCGACCGGCGGGCGGCGGAATATGTGTCGCCATGGTTTGCCTGGACGCCCGACTCCACTTCCGTCGCCGTCCTCACGCTCAACCGGGCGCAGGATGAACAGTCGCTGCGCCTCTGGAATCCTGTCACCGGCGATGCCCGCACACTGCTCAGCGAGAAAGATGCCACCTGGATTAACTCCCTTGATCCGCCTGCCTTCCTGCCCGATGGAAAAGGGTTCCTCTGGCTTTCGGAGCGTGACGGTTGGATGCACCTTTATCTCTACGCCATGGATGGCCGGCTGGAGAAATCGCTGGGGCAGGGGAATTGGATGCTCGACCGGCCGTTCTTCACCAGCTTGCCGATCTTCCAGCTCGATGCGAGCCGCGGTTGGATCTACACGATATCCACGGAGCCCGATCCCCGCGAGCGGCACGTCTACCGAGTGAGAATTGATTGTACAGGGAAGGAGCGCTTGACGCGCGATCCGGGGAGCCACTCGCTCGACCTGTCGCCCGATGGCCGGTATCTCCTGGACAGTTTCTCGAATTTTGTGACGCCGCCCGAAACCCGTCTGCTGAGGGCCGACGGCTCGCTGATGTGGGTGATCGACGAGCCTGAGAATCACCTGGCGGAGTACGCGCTGGCAAAAACCGACCTCGTGGAGGTGAAGGCGCCCGACGGCGCGATGTTCTACGCGCGGCTGGTTAAGCCGCCGGACTTCGACCCGCGAAAGAAGTATCCCGTCATTGTGGATGTCTACAGCGGCCCACACGTTCAGCTCGTGCAAAACGAATGGGGCCTGACGGGCTGGTTCGAGCGGTTCCTTGCGCAGGAGGGATATCTGGTGTGGTCGCTTGACGGCCGCGGTTCGTGGGGCCGCGGTCATGCCTGGGAATCGGTGGTATTCAAGAATCTCGGGCAGCACGAACTTCAGGACCAACTCGCCGGCGTGACCTACTTGAAGTCGCTCCCTTATGTCGATCCGGCGCGGATCGGCATCTTCGGCTGGTCTTACGGCGGCTATATGACGCTATTCGCGCTGACGCATGCCCCGGGCGTCTTCAAGTGCGGCGTCGCCGGCGCACCCGTGACCGACTGGAAGTTCTACGACAGCATTTATACGGAGCGCTACATGCGCACGCCCGGGGAAAATCCCGAGGGCTACAAGACAGCGTCGCCGCTCAGTGCGGCCGCCCAGGTGCAGGACAAGCTGCTGATCATCCACGGCACGGACGACGATAACGTCCACATGCAGAACTCGATGAACTTCATGGCCGCGCTGGTGATGGCGGGGCGCCCCTTCGATCTTTACATTCAGCCCGGGCAGAAACATGGTTTCGACGGAAAACCCGTGCGCGCGTTCCTTTACCGGCGCGTGCTCGATTTCTTCCGGCAGAATCTTTAGGCCGGGCCAGCAGAGACACTGCCGACCCTTGCACCGGCAACACGCATCAGATTCGGGTTCATCTTGCGGCCCTCGGCCATCCGGTCGTTGGCGACACGCACTACGGCGCGCCGGGAAAACTGTGGCTCGCCGGCAGGGAAGAGAAGCCGCTGGCGCGGACTTTTCTCCACGCGGCGGCGCTGGAATTCCGCCACCCGCGCAGCAATAAGGCGATGTGCGCCGAAGCGACTCTGCCGCGTGATTTGACTGCATTTCTCGACCGGGCGGCTTTCGAGGATCCCTGACCGGCATCCTGCTTTGCTGGGTACATCCATCCCGCCTTGACACGCTAAGACGACTGAGTATAGTAATTTGAGGCGTTCGTTGCAGGGCTGTTGTGTGGTTTTCGTCGGTGTGTCGGAGCCACGGGGTCATCCGCAGAGACATCCCAGTTCCGGTCGAAACCCAGGAGGAGATCATGGATTGCGTGCGCGGTATGGCTCGGATGAGGAGTCGCGTAGCCCTCGCTCTCGTGGGGGCAGCGCTGATGTTTGTTTCTCCACTTTCCGCTCAGTTCACCACCGCCAGCCTGGGAGGAACGGTCGTCGATCCCAGTGGCGCGTCCATCCCAGACGCCAAGGTTTCCGTGGTGAACAAGGACACCGCACTTACCGAAACAACCAGCTCAGGCAACACCGGAGCCTTCCTGTTTTCCAGGCTGCCGGTGGGTAACTACAAGCTGACTGTGGAAAAGCAGGGATTCACAACCTACGTCCAGGAAGGGATAACGCTCGCCGTTAACCAAGCCGCCAGCCTGACCGTGCCGATGCAAGTCGGACGCAGTACGGAGCAGGTGACGGTTACGGCCAACGCTGACTTGGTGACAACCCGCGAGGCCACCGTCAACCAACTCATCGACCAGAAACACATCCTGGACCTGCCGCTGGATGGCCGGCGCGCTCAGTCGTTGGTTTACCTGGCGCCGGGCACGGTGAACGTGACCAGCTTCGGGACCTACTGTGACGTCAACTGCGAAGGCGGCGTTCACCCGGGAGAACAGCGCGCCACGGTCAACGGCGTCGGCCCCAACTCGATCAACTATCAGCTCGACGGCAGCGGCCACAACGATACCTACATCAACACCAACCTGCCTTTCCCGAATCCCGACGCCATCCAGGAGTTCAACCTGCAATCGGATAATCTCTCGGCGGAATACGGCAATGCAGCCGCTGGCGTCGTCAACATTGTGACCAAGTCAGGAACCAACCAGTTTCACGGCGACGCATTTGAGTTTGTGCGGAACGGTTCCTTCAACGCGCGCAACTTCTTTGCCGACCAGCACGACTCGCTCAAGCGCAATCAATTCGGGGGCAGCCTCGGCGGACCGATCAAGAAGGACCGCGCGTTCTTCTTCGGCACCTACCAGGGCACGCGGATTCGCACGGCTCCGGAAGGGCAGGTCGGCTTTGTCCCAACGGGGCCGGAACGGGGCGGCGACTTCTCCGACTATTGCTCGGGGGGCTTCGACGAGGGGGGCCTCTGCCCTGCCGACAACGGCGTCCAGCTCTACGATCCTGTCAGCGGCACGCCGTTCTTGAACAACCAAATCCCTACGACGAGTTTCAGCTCCGTTTCGCAGTACTTCCTCCTGTACATGCCGGAGCCCAATGGCGCCGGGCACGAATTGACCTATGTCGGCCCGCGTGCGGTGCAGAACGAAGACGAATTCATGGGCAAAGTGGATTACAACCGGGGCAAGCATCAGATCAGCGGTCGCTATTTCTACACGCTTTTCAAGCAACCTCCGCAGTTCAACAAGATGAACATCCTCTCCGCGGACGGCAGCGGCAATCACGTGCGCGTCCAGAACTTCGCCGTGAATCACAGCTTCTCGGCTTCCCCGACCCTGCTCTTCAATTCCTGGGTCGGATGGAACCTCCAGACCGGAGGGTCGCTCTCCGGCGCTCCCTTCGGCTTTCCTGACGCGGGAATGCTGGTGGCCTCGCAGAAGCCGCCGGAAATGTATATGGCGGTGGATGGCTATTTCCAGGTGGCCACGAATCACAACGGCGACTTCGACCGCGGCGACTACACGTTTCGTGAAAACGTGACGAAGACGACCGGCAACCACGAGTTGCATTTCGGCGGCGAGGTCGTCCGCCTGAAAAACCATCTTCGCAACGCCTTTCTGCAATCTCCCAATGTCGAATTCGGTGGAGGATACTCGGGCGACAACCTGGTGGACTTCATGCTCGGCCGGCTCTCCTTCTTCCAGCAGGGCGGCGGCGAGTTCAAGGATCTGCACGGCACCAAGATCGGCATCTACGTTCAGGACAACTGGCGCGCGCGTCCGCGGCTCACTTTGAACATGGGGCTCAGGTGGGATCCCTACTACCCTTACCTGGAAGAGAAGGGCCGTGTCGTCTGCTTCCAGCCGGGAGTGCAATCGACGCGCTTCCCCAACGCGCCGCTGGGCATGACCTTCGGCGGGTCCAACCATGACGCGGGTTGTCCTCAGGCGGGTTCGCAGAGCAACTTGGGGAATATCGCCCCGCGCCTGGGCTTTGCCTACCGCCTGACGTCGGACGGCAAGACCAGCCTGCGCGGTGGCGCCGGGATCTATTACGCCGCTCCGGAGACGGTCGGCTCCAATACGTTCGTTGACGCCGCGCCCTTCTCACCTCAGTTCGTGTTCAATAACGTCGATTTCCGCGACCCTTACGGGAGCGCCGGAGTGACTAATCCGTTCCCGGCCCAATATGCGCCGCGCATTCCCGGTTCAGATTCCACCTTCACTCTTCCGGGCGCGATTTACGCGGTCTTCCAGAAGGATTATCACGTCACTACGGTTTATTCCTGGAACCTGACGCTGGAGCACCAGTTTGCCAAGGACTGGGTGGTTCGCGCCTCCTACGTCGGCAACAAGGGAACGTATCTCTATGCGACCAGCGACCAGAAACCCTTGCGTGAGCTGAATCCCGCCGTCTACGTTCCGGGCGTCGACGAGAACGGCGATCCGCTCTCCACGCACGACTTCCTCAACACGCAGAACCGGCGGCTCTACCCGCAGTTTGCCACTGTGGGATATATCTCCTCTTCAAACAACTCCCATTACGACGCCCTGCAGTTGACGCTGGAGAAACGCCTCGCCCACGGCCTTTCCGTGCTCAGCAATTACACTTGGGGCAAGGGAATCGACGACTACGGATGGAGCAATCCTTTCAACCGCCACTTCGATTACGGGATCTCCGACGACGATATCCACCACAACTTCAAGCTCTCCGCCGTGTGGCAACTTCCGCAGTCGCGTTACAAGGGAGTGGCGGGAGGCTTCCTCAATGGCTGGGAAGCAACCTCACTGGTCTATTGGCGAGGCGGGTTCCCCTTTACCGTGCGGGACAGCGGTGATGATAATTCCTTCAGTGCGGTGTTCCGCGACCATGCGGATTTCGCCAAATCGGGCCTGCCCAGCGTCGCCTACGGGAAATCCCACGCGGACATGATCAACCAGTGGTTTGACACCAGCTTCTTCCAGCCCAACGCCATAGGGACGTTCGGCAATGCGGGCAAGAACATCCTGCGCGGCCCGCGCTCCTTCAACACCGACTTCGCCTTACTGAAGGACACCAAGATCACGGAGGGCCTGAAGGCGCAATTCCGGGCGGAGTTCTTCAATTTCTTCAACAACGTCAACTTCGGCATGCCGGACAACAACATCGCGGATGGCCCGGAAGTCTTCGGGCGCATCACCTCCGCGGCCAGCCCGCGCATTTTGCAGTTTGCACTCAAGCTGGTGTTTTAACGAAGCTGGCGTTTCATCCTTCTGTTTTTCGTCTCGGCCCGGGCGCTTCGCAAGAACGTCCGGGTCGATTTCTTTGGCGCCTGTCTGCGCATGGACGCGGCGGGCGAGGAGCGGTCCGCCGTGCTGGCCTGGCCAACTCCCGGCCGCGGATCTTCGTGTAAGATAAGCTGCATCGATTCAGGACTGGCTCTGCTCAAATGTGCTGGACATCGCTATGCTTCGTCGGTCTCCTCTTGGCCCAGCAAGCCGCCCCGAACGCGGCTTCGCGGCAGAATACGGAAGGTCTGCGCCTCCTCGACCAGGGGCGTGTCCAGGAAGCGGCGGCACGATTCCGCCAAGCACTCGAGCACGACCCCGAAAACGTCGAAGCGTTGAGCAACTTGGGGGTGCTGTTGCGCGGGCAAGGCGAAGCCGCAACGGCCATTCCTCTGTTCCGCCATGCCTTGCGCTTGCGGCCCGATGACGCGCACCTGCACAGCAATCTCGCCCTGGCGCTGCGCGATGCGAAGCTTTTGAACGAGGCCGTTGCGGAGATGCAGCAGGCTTGCTCGCTCGAGCCGCGCGATGCAGCGCTCCAGCGCAACCTGGGTGTTCTGCTCACCGAGAATGGCGACGACGAGGGGGCGGAGAAAGAATTGAGGCGCGCGCTGGAACTTGACTCGCGAAGCGCCGACACGCATCAGGCCCTGGCCCGGCTCCTGGTCAAGGAAAAACGGAGTCCCGAGGCCTCGGTCGAGTACCGCCGCGCGCTCGAAATCTCACCGCAACAGCCTGCACTGCACTTTGAACTCGCCCAGCTTTATCAGGCCAAGGGCGAGCCCGCCAAGGCAAAAGAAGAATTCCGCGCGGCGATCCGGCTGGCTCCCCAAGAACCCCACTATCATCACGCGTTCGGAAACGCCTTGCTGCAGGCCGGAGAATGGACCGTCGCTGAGGAAGAACTGCGGCGCGCTGTCGAACTAGCTCCGCAGTCGGGAGAATTCCGCCGGGATTTTGGCGCCGTTCTCCGCCGAGCGGGGAAGATCGAGGAAGCGATTGAACAACTGCGCCGGGCAGCGGAGCTGATTCCCGCCGATAGCGCCACGCATTTCATGCTGGCTCAGGCGTTACAAAAGGCCGGGCGCAATGAGGAAGCCGAGGCGGAACGACGCGCCGCCGAGGAGCGGACCCGCACCCAGAAGGATCGCGAGCTCGCCGCGTCGCTCAACAACCAGGGCACGTCGTTGCTTCAGGGCGGAAAGATGGACGAAGCTGCCGCCAAGTTCCGCGAGGCGATTCAACTGGATCCCGACGATGCACTCGCGCAATACAATCTGGGCGTGGCATTGCTGCTCGAGAAGCAGCTCGACGATTCCATCGCCCAATTTCAGAAAGCCCTGCGTATGCAGCCCGACATGCCGGATGCGCACTATTACCTGGGTCGGGCGTATCTTGCGGGGGGGGCGAATGCGGAGGCGGCACAATCGCTCAGCCTGGCGACCCGCCTGGTACCGGGCGACGCCCACGCTCACAACGCCCTCGCCGTGGCGCTGGCGAGGATGGAGGAATGGAAGCGTGCTGAGGAAGAGGCGGGTGAAGCGCTACGCCTCGCGCCCAACGAGCCGGATTTCGCTCACAACCTGGCGTGTGTAAGAAAACGCGCCCAGGGGTGCTCGCTCGCGCCCTGAGAACTGTGCCGGGGATGCCCTGCAGCCCATCCGCGCGTGGAGCACAATTTCCGCAGCAGTAAGTGCTGGCTTGGTGCGCAGCGGGGAGATATAATCCAGCCGCGAATCATGGCTGTCGTCACTGGCTTTGCGGCTTTGTGTTCCGGCCATTATCGGACATCAGGACAGGAGGGGCTACTTCATGAATTCAATTAACCGCAGAGAGTTTATGCGCCGTTCAGGTTTGGCCACGGCGGGCACCGTGGCGTTGAAATCCGGCAACAAAGTAGTCTGGGCTTCGGACCCGGGGCCGGCTTCGGTGGCGCCCAGCGACACGATGCGCGTCGGCGTGATTGGCTTCGGCGCGCGCGCCGTCCAGGACGCGAGCAGCTTCGCGGTGGCTCCCGGAGTGGAGGTGGTTGCCGTCGCCGATGTTTACAAGTCGCGACTGACGCGCGCTAAAGAAGTTCTCGGCGAAAAGATTGAGACCACGGGCGACTATCGTCGCATTCTCGACCGCAAGGACGTTGACGCGGTGCTCATCGCCTGCCCCGATCACTGGCACAAGCGGATGATCCTTGAGGCCATGGACGCAGGCAAGGACGTCTATTGCGAAAAGCCCATGACCTACACCATCGACGAGGGCTTCGAGATCATCGAGGCCGAGAAGCGCACCGGCCGGATTCTTCAGATCGGCAGCCAGTGGGTGAACTCGCCACTCACCGACCTCGCCCAGAAGTGGATCAACGAAGGCCGCTGCGGGCAGATCACGCTGGTCAAGGCCTGGGAAAACCGCAACACACCTTCGGGCGCGTGGTTCTATCCCATCGCGCCGGATGGCAACGAGCAGACCATCGATTGGAAGCAGTGGCTGGGCTCGGCGCCGCAGCACCCCTTCGACGCGCGCCGCTATTTCCGCTGGCGCTGCTACTGGGACTATTCCGGCGGCTTGCAGACCGACCTCGTCGTCCATCACCTGAACACGCTCCACTACCTGATGAAGGAACCCTACCCCCGCAGCGCCATCACCTTCGGCGGAACCTATCGCTGGAAGAAAATCTATCCCGAGACGGAAGTGCCCGACGTGGTGCAGACGCTCTTCGAATACCCCAACTTCACTTACAACGTGTCGCTTACGCTGAATTCCTCCGCGCAGGGATTTGGGGCGTATTTCATGGGGACCAAGGGCACGGTGCAGGTGAGCGAAACCGAGCTGGCGTTCTACCCCGACAACCCGCTCGACGATTACGGTTGGGTGGTGGCTACCTGGCCCGACAAGATGCAGCAGGAATTCGTCAAGTCGAACAACATTGTGGGCATTAACCAGCCCTGGTCGCCCGGGGTCTGCCTGACTCCCGAAACCGTCGAGCACTACAACATCGTGGGCGAGCCCACCGACCTGCACGTCAAGGCGTTCGTCGATTGCGTGCGGGCGCGTAAGAAGACCAAGGAGAGCGGTGTCGAGGGGCATAACGCCGCGCTCGGCGCGCACATCGCCAACATGTCGTATCGCGCCGGCAGCCGCAAGGTCACCTGGGACGGCAAGAAGGCCAGCGTCGTTTAGCGATTTGGCGATTGAGTGATTTGGCGATTGTAGGGGCGCACAGTCGTGCGCCCTTGCGAGGCTCACACACGCGGCGGTGATCAATGGTAATAGCATATTTGGGTTGGGGTTCACTTGTTTGGGATCCTCGTGGCCTGCCGATCCGGGGCGGGTGGCATCAAGACGGCCCACTCCTGCCCATCGAGTTTGCGCGACAGTCCGATGATGACAGGATCACCCTCGTCCTCTCGCAGGGCAGGGCTCTCGTGCGTGCCTTGTGGGCCCTCTCGTCAGCGGAGAGCCTTGCAGAGGCGAGAGAAGCGCTGCGAATACGGGAGGGTGTTTTGAAGAAGAACGAAACAAGGGATATCGCTGACTCCCCTAGTGGTGGAGGAGAAGGCGAAATCGCAGAGCGAATTCGCGTTTGGGCGAAGGCAGCGGGAATCGACTGCGTGGTCTGGACAAACTTAGGCGAAAAGTTCGACGGTCAAGAGAAGGCACCCACCATGGCGGAGGTTGTATCGTATCTCTCGGGCCTTCCTCACGAAAAGCGAGTACACGCGGAGCGTTACATCCGCATGGCGCCCAGGCAAATTGATACCGAATATCGAAGGCGGATCGAATTTGAGTTAGGCTGG
>JBEKUI010000189.1:0-9668 GCA_049515175.1 Terriglobia bacterium | reverse complement strand
TTGCCTCATCTCAAGGGAGGTCGTCTCGCCGGCAGTTTTCGCGTACGGAAAACCCGGTGACAACTTTGGTCAACGGGAGGCTGTACTTGAGACTTTCTCCCTCGGTCGAACGTCAATCGTTCATGATGGGTGCAGGATCTCTATACTTCTTGACGTTTCACAACTGGAGATGCCGCCCTTCTGCCAATTTCGGTTTTTCAGGCTGACCGGGCAGGAGGAGATGGACCACGAGGCGATTGAATTCGTCGGGCTCGATAAGCTTTGGGTTCAGAAGGGCAGGATGAACATCAAAATCTGCTCAACGTAGCAAGGTAGCCAAGATTTCCTCGCCTCAGAAACTCTGTGGCTTGGTTGAATAGTGTCCTGCCTTCAAAGGGTGTCCCAGATATGGTTTCGGGCTTTACGGAAAAATACGATGTCGTGGTCGTGGGCGCGGGGCATGCGGGTGTGGAGGCCGCGATGGCGGCGGCGCGCATGGGCCTGAAGGCCGCGCTCTACACGATCAACCTCGACCTGATCTGCCAGATGTCCTGCAACCCTGCCGTGGGAGGCATCGCCAAGGGCCACCTGGTGCGCGAAGTGGACGCGCTGGGCGGCATCATGGGCGAAGTGATTGACGCCGTGGGCATTCAGTTCCGCCTGCTCAATACCAGTCGCGGCCCGGCAGTATGGTCGCCGCGCGCCCAGGCCGACAAGAAGCAGTACCGCGTGCGGATGCGCCAAGTGCTCGAAGAGGAACCCAACTTGCGCATCAAGCAGGCGGAAGTGGTGGATGTGGTCTTCGACGTAGGGGCGGTTCGCGAACCGCCCCTACGGCGCGTGCTGGGCATCAAGCTTCGCGATGGGCGCACGGTGGAAGCCGGAGCGATCATCATCACGACCGGCACGTTCCTCAATGGGCTGATCCACTGCGGCGAGAACACCTATCCTGCGGGGCGCTCGGGCGAGCCGCCCGCAGTGATGCTGGGCGAGGCGCTGCGCCGCCTGGGCTTCGACGTGGGCCGGCTCAAGACCGGCACGCCGCCGCGGCTCGACGCGCGCACCATCGACTTCTCGCAGTTCCAGGTGCAGGCGGGCGACGCTATTCCGACGCCATTCAGTTTCCGCACCAAGGCGATCACACAGCCGCAGCGTGTCTGCTGGATTGCCTACACAACCGCCGAAACGCATCGCATCATCGCCGAAAACAAGCACCGCGCCCCGCTCTACTCCGGGCAGATCAAGAGCATCGGGCCGCGCTACTGCCCGTCGATTGAAGACAAGATCGTCAAGTTTCCCGACAAGCCGCACCATCAGCTTTTTCTTGAGCCCGAGGGAACCGACACCAACGAGATTTACGTAAACGGCATGTCCACCTCCATGCCCATCGACGTGCAGATGGCGATGGTGAAGTCGATTCCCGGCCTCGAGAATGCGGAGATGATTCGCCCCGGCTATGCCATCGAGTACGACATGGTGCAGCCTACCGAACTTTATCCATGGCTCGAGACGAAGAAATTCCAGAACCTCTTTCTTGCCGGGCAGATCAACGGCACCACGGGCTACGAAGAAGCCGCGTGCCAGGGCATTATGGCGGGCATCAACGCCGGGCTGCGCGTCCAGGGCAAAGAGCACGTGACGGTCGATCGCACCCAGGGCTACACGGGCATCCTCATTGACGATCTGGTGAGCAAAGGCGTTGATGAGCCTTACCGCATGTTCACTTCGCGCGCCGAGTTCCGGTTGCACCTGCGCATCGACAACGCTGATGAGCGCCTGACCCCGCTCGGCTACCAGGTGGGGACCATCAGGGCGAAGGACTACGGGGCGTTTCTCGAGAAGAAGCAACGCATTTCCGCGGCAACGAAGTTTCTGCTCGAAACGACGCTCGCACCTGATTCGCGCGTGGGCCGAGAGGTCTATGCCCGGCTCGGATTGATGAGCGATGGCCGTTTCACTGCCGCCGCGCCGCTTACCGGCGCGCAACTGCTGAAGCGGTCAGAAGTCGGAATCGATGACCTCATCGAGTGGGTCAACGAAAGCCTGCGCGCTCGCGGCCTCGCGGACTTGGGCGGGCCCGACGCTCTCGGTGCAACGAACCTTTTCGCGCGCGAAGAAGGGCGGCGCGTTGAAACCGATTTCAAATACGAAGGCTATTTGCAGCAGCAGGAGCGGCAGATCGAGCGTATGAAGCGCGCTGAGCAGCGCCGCATCCCCGACAGGTTCGATTACCAGAAGATTTCCGGCCTCTCGTGCGAAATGATCGAGAAGCTCACGCGCGTCCGGCCGCTCACACTCGGCCAAGCCGCTCGCATCCCCGGCGTCACCCCCGCCGCCGTCTCCCTCGTCAACTGCTTCATCGAGATCTTCCAGCGCCGCGCTTCTGAACAGGCTCTCTTCTTGGGCAGGCAAGATTGACGATGGGCAACCAAAGGATCAAAACCGAGTCAGAGCTGGCATTTGAAGAATGCCTTCGACAGTGTGGGTTCGCTGGTTTTGAATACCAACCGCCTATACCCGGAAAGCTTGAAAGGCCTGATTATCGGATGCGCTTCCACGGGTCGTTTCTGTATTTTGAGGTCAAGCAGTTCGAGGCAACCAAGGATGAACTGGAAAGCAGTGGAGGCGCATTCGACCCCTACTCACCGATCCGATGGAAGATTCATGGGGTTTGGAAGCAGTTCAAAGGACTGGAAGAATATCCTTGTGCCTTGGTGCTGTACGATTGCGGAAAGCCCACGGCACACCCGACTCCAGAGACCGTGTTGGGGGCCATGCTGGGCAATGTCGGTTTTCGAACGATGGTTGATGCCAAACGCGGGATTGCCGTCGGAAGGAGCCACCCTGTTTTTCGCGCGGGCGGAAAAATGATTTGGTACGAGTCAGGGCGGCCCGTTGGAGTTCGAAATCGGATTGTCAGCGCGATTGTGGTAATGGAGTACCTTACGGTGGGCATGCGTCGATTCCTCGCGACGACTCCCGAAAATGACCGCGCACTAGCCTTGGAGGAGAGGTGCAAGCGAACGATGGAGGCGATAGAGCGGTCACGGGGGACCGACCGTGACGTGTCGCTGCGCCACCTTCGGGCAGTGGTTCACGAGAACCCTTTTGCCACGAGAAGGCTCCCGCCTGACATTTTTTGTGGGCCGTACGACGAGCGCTATGGTCGGCGGGGGAAGGGGATAACGCGGATTTTTGCCGGGAGAGAGATTCGGAAGCTGGAACTTAAAGGTCAGGTGCCTAAGTCGCCCCTGGCTGACATAGTGAGGAGATCTCAGAGAAGAAGTGCGCTCCCCAAGAATCGCTAGGCGGAGGGGCTCGCAAGCGCGTAAAGCCTCATCGCCTCAAGAATGCTCTTCTTTGCTTCCTCGATGCTCTTGCCGAGACCGTACACACCGGGGAAATCCTCGGAGTAGGCGTAGTACTTCCGCCCCTCGCGCTCGATCGTGATCGGATACGTGTACGACTGCATACAGCAATCCTATCACAGAACACACGCGGCCCGCGCTATTCGATCACCTTCAGATCTTCGGTTTCCACTCCTCGAAAAACGCCTTGATGCTTTCGTAGGACATGTTGCGGGCGTCGGCAAACTGGCCCTGGTCCTGGGCGAAAAGCAGTTTGCCGCGGGCATCGAGAATGGCCACTGCGGGAATGCCGTTCTTGATCGGAACATCGTATTTCGAGGCGACGTCGATATTCTTGTCCATTCGCCCGACGTCGATCTTCACCACCACGTAGCTCTTCTCGATCAGTTGGGCGAGGTCACCGATGTGCATCTGCGCCTCCAACATGCGGCAGTCGAAGCACCAGTTGGCGCCGAAGACCAGGGCGATATTCTTGCGGGGTTTGGAACTGCCTGAGGCGCTGGCGACCGCTGCGCGGATATCCTTCCGTGCATCGGCCCGCTCGTCATAGACCTGGTCCATGTCAGCAGAGACGATTCGCGCTGTCACAAAAACGAGGATTAGCAGAAAGAGCTTAATTTTCATCAATGCATCCTCCGCATGAGCGCACGTTCATTCTAGCCGAAATAAGGCAGCAAACGCCCGCCAAGACCCCCACGGGCTACCTCTCCACTTACGCCTGTGGTAGCATCGGGCTATTCCATGAAGAGCGTTTTCATCCTGAGCGCTGTGCGCACGGCCATCGGCAGATTCGGTGGCTCACTGCGGGAGTTTTCCGCACCCGATCTGGGCGTCATCGCCGCGCAAGCAGCGCTGGTGCGTTCCGGTATCGAAGCTCATGAAGTTGAGGAAGTAATCTTCGGCCACGCTCGCCAGGCCGGCAACGGCCCAAACCCGGCGCGGCAGATTGCTGTGCGCAGCGGGATTCCAGTGGGTACCCCGGCATACACGGTGAACAAAGCCTGCGCTTCCGGGATGAAGGCCATCGTCCTCGGTTACCAGGAAATTGTTCTGGGCAACGCCGACGTGGTCCTCGTGGGCGGCACGGAAGCGATGAGCCGGGTGCCGTATTTTGTCGAAGGCGCGCGCTGGGGAACGCGACTGGGCCATCAGACGTTGATTGATGGCATGTATCAGGACGGTTTTCTTTGCCCGCTCGCCAAGATGATCATGGGCGAGACGGCGGAGGTCCTCGCGGAGCAATACAAGATTTCGCGCGATGAGCAGGACGTCTTCGCACTCGTCAGCCAGCAGCGGGCGCAGCGCGCCGTGGAGTCAGGCCGCTTCGCGGAGGAGATCGTGCCGGCCACGATCAAGGAGAAGAAGGGCGAGCGCGCATTCAACGTGGACGAGCACCCGCGTTCTGAAACGACGCCCGAGTCTCTAGCTAAGCTTCCACCGGTATTCTCCAAGCGCGGGACGATCACGGCGGGAAACTCCTCGGGCATCACTGACGGGGCTGCGGCACTGGTCTTGGTTTCGGAGGAGCGGGCCGCGAGCTCGCCGGTTAAGCCGCTGGCGCGCGTCGTGGACTACGCGACGGCAGGTGTTGACCCGCGGGTGATGGGAATCGGTCCCGTTCCCGCCGTGCAGAAGTTGCTCGCGAAAAGTGGACGCAGGCTCGAAGATCTTGATTTGATTGAACTCAACGAGGCCTTCGCCGCCCAGGTGCTGGCCTGCGACCGCGATTTGCATTTTGACCGAGACCGATTGAACGTCAATGGCGGAGCGATCGCCCTCGGCCACCCCATTGGCTGTACGGGGGCGCGGATTACCGTGACCCTGCTGCACGAGATGCTGAAGCGCCGAGCGCGACGCGGCCTGGCGACGCTCTGCGTTTCAGGTGGCATGGGGATGGCGCTGGAACTGGAGAGCGCTTAATGCCCCGCCGGCGATAGTCGGCGCGAAAGGCTGCGCGCTTGGTTACCCCCCCCCCGCGTCTGGACGCGGACTGATTCGTGGAACTCCGCAACCTCGACGTCCGTCTGAGGAAAGGAACATGGGTTCCGGTTTTTCCGCACAACCCGCTGCGCGATTCCAGTTCGAGCATCTTCTCTACGAGAAGAAGGAGGGGGTGGCGCGCCTCACGATCAATCGTCCCGAGGTGTACAACGCTTATTCGGCGCAGACGCTCCGCGAGATGCTTCAGGCCTTGCGCGACGCGGCCTGGGACGATGCGGTTGCAGTGGTGGTGCTGACTGGGGCCGGGGAAAAGGCGTTCTGTGCGGGGGGCGACGCCAAGGAGTTCTCCGCCGAGTTTCTGAAGCGGCCGCGCCAATATTGGAAGTGGCTCGGGCTGCTCATGGAAGCGCTGGAGCAGTTCCGCCATCTGGGGAAACCCACCATCGCCCGCCTGAACGGCGTGGTGGCGGGGGGTGGCAACGATTGGAATCTGGCCGCGGATCTGGCCATCGCCGCCGACCACGCGCGCTTCCTTCAGGTGGGCACGGGCGTGGGCTTGGTGGAGGCGACGGGGGCGACGCAATGGTTGGCGCTGGCGATTGGCGACCGCCGCGCGCGCGAAATGCTTTTCACGGGTGGCGAGGTGAGCGCCGAGCAGGCGCTGCAATGGGGCCTGGTCAATCAGGTCGTACCCTATCGCCAGCTCGACCGCGCCGTGAACGCCCTGGCCAGGAAACTGATCCAGAAACTTCCAGAGACTGTTCGCTACACGAAGCAGCAGTTGAATTTCTGGAAAGACCTCGCCTGGACTATGACCGCCGGACACGCTCGCGACTGGCTGGCCGTGCACGGCACTTCCTGGGAGCCTTACGAGGGCGTGCAAGCGTTCCTCGAGAAGCGCCCGGCGGACCATCGCGGCCTCCGCGAGCGCGCAGCGGCGGGCGATTCGAGCGAATTCCTCTGGGGCGCACCCGCCCGCACCTGTCAGAGTTGCGGAGCGAAGGGCATTCCGGAACGATTTGACTATTGCGGCAAGTGCGGGAGTAAGCTGAAATAGTAGAACCCACACGCTCTCGAGGAGGAAGTCATGGCCGAAGAACCCGCGGAGTTTCTGACTGGGGCCGAAAAGACGGAGGAAGAAAAGCCATTTCAGCTCATCCGCTGGGATGCGACGAGCACGGTCGCGCGTCTCACCATGGCGCGGCCCAAGCACAACGTCTTCAATATCCAGATGTTCCGGGAAATGACTCGGGCGATCGAAAGCCTCAACATCCGCGACGACGTGCGCCTGGTCGTGCTCGATTCGGCGCCCGAGTGCGAAGGCTACTTCTCCGCCGGGGTGGAAGCCGCCGGCTACAAGGCCGACACCGTCTTTCAGGTGATGGACGCTTTCCACGGACTCTTGCTGGCCATGGTCCAGATCTCGAAACCCGTGATGGCGGTGGTGGATGGCGTCGCGACGGGGGCGGGCTGCGAGTTGGTCGCCTTTTGCGACATGGTTATCGCCACGGAAAACGCGCGCTTCCTGCAGCCCGAGATCAAACTGGGAGTCTTTCCGCCCATGGGCGCCGTTGTCTACCCACGCGTCATCGGCCCCAAACGCGCCATGGAATTGCTCCTCACCGGAGATCCGCTCAACGCGCAGCAGGCGCTGATGATGGGACTTGTCAATCGCGTTGTGCCCAAGACCGCCCTGACAGAGACCGTGGATGCGCTTGTCCACCGCATCTCGGAGCAGAGCGGACCCGTCCTCTCCCTCATCAAGCGCGTCATCTTTGATGGAACCTGGAAGCCGTTTGAGGAAGCCCTCAAGAATTCCCAGGACATCTACCTCAATCAGTTGTTCGAGCTGGAGGACTCACAGGAAGGCCTGCGGGCCATGGTGGAAAAACGCAAGCCGGTGTGGAAGAACAAATGAAATTCTGAATGCTGATTTGTGAATGGTGAATTCAGGAACCGCGCCTTACTTCGGCAAACGGTACTTCACAATTCACTATTCACCATCTAGGTGTCTTGCCCCTAGACCTCAGCGCCTAGTCCCTACAATTCCTTCAGCGCCTTCTCGATTTCATCCAGCGCGGTTTTGGAGACTTCACTGGCCAGGATATCGGTAGAGCGGCGGGCGTAAATGTGATCGCCCACTTTCGCCGCCTCGACGGACTCAGCTTCGTTCTTGTCTCCAAATTGAGCCTTGAAGCGGTAGGCTGGTTTCGTCAGGCCGTATTGATCGAGCTTGTCACCGGGGGGGAACGAGTCCGCGCGCAGGTCGCGGAGCTTACCGAGCAGGGCTTCAACTTTGTCGGCGGGCACATCCTTGGCTGCTGGCGCGGTCTGCTTCCACTTGTTCTGCGCCTGTTTGTCAAAAGTCCGTGTCCCGGACGGCGTGGTGACTTCGAAGTGTTTCACGTCGAAGGCTGAAAACGTGAAGAGGTCCTTGGCGCGGAGATCGGCCGGGTCTTTCTGGAAATCCGCGAGAAAACTGGAGTCGAGCGTGAAGACCAGGTCAAGGGCGGAATTCATCGCGTAGTAGCGGGCGTCTTCTTTCTTGCCCAGGGTGAGCGTCTGCGCCGTGCCCGCGCCGCTCACATTAATGGTGACTTCGGGTGCGCCGAAGCCGTACTTGCCGGTACTCTTCTTGTCTTCAGCGGCCACGCTCTGCATCGTGCCGTTTTCAATCCGGCTCACGATTCCTTCCGCCGCGAAGCGGTCGGCGCGGACGGCAGGCGGCAAAATCAAGTCCCAGATTCCCTCGGGATTCTTCGCCAGCGTCCAACGCTTCGTTTTCCCCACGACCTCGATGCGATTAACTTGTCCGGCGGCCATTGTCAGGATGCGCTTGTCGCGAAGGTCGAATACTTTCTTGTCGAGCGAGGACTTCAAAAAGCTGGGCAGCGTTAGGACGCGCGGATTCCCCGCCACCTGGGCATAAACGCCCCCGCTGGTCGGGGTGTCGTCGCCGAGCAGCAATGTGACCTTGTCGGGTTTGGCGTCGGTGGTCACTTCCAAAGTGACCGAGGGAGTTTCGAGTCCGAAATCCTTGAGGCTGGCGGGCTTGAGATCAACCACCTGGTCGATGGTCGCGCCCGTCAGGCTGGTCAGCAGCGAGGAGACCGCCGACTGGTCTGCCGCCAGTTTCATGGGTTCGGTGATCGTCCAGGTCGCACCTTCGCGCCGGCAGACGACGGCATCGCCCGACCGCGGCCGGATGGCGAGCGCCCGCACGTGGCTGGCGTCCACCGAGAAGACCTTTTCGGAAGTTGTGCTGCTCTCTGATTTGGCAGGCTCCGAGCTCTTGCGCTTATCCCAATACGTGAAACCCCCGTAAAGGGCTCCGAGAATTGCGATGGCGATGATGGTGTTGAGATATCTCTTCATGATGTCACTGGTCGACCCATTGCTGTGAAGTCTAACCCCGTTGCTTCGTGCCCCGTCGGCCTAGCGCCGGCGCCGCCACCAAACCGACGTCCCCGCAATGATGATGAGCAGCGGCAATCCCAGCACGCCGCCGAAAAGCAGCTTCTGCATCTGCCGGGCGGTGAGGTTCAATTGCTGCGACTCGGGCGGCTTCGGCCGGATCGAAATGAGATCCTCGTCGGCCGAGAGCCAGTTCACCATGTTCATCACCAGGTCGCGGTTGCCCTGGAAACCCAGGTAAGCATTCGCGGCCATTAGGGAAGTTCCCGTGGCGACGAAGCGGCCTTCCTTTTTGCTCTCCCCGCTGCCCTCCGTCATGGTGGCGGAAACAGCAACCGAGAGCGGCCCCTTGATGTCCTTGCCCGCGCGGAAGGCGACTTCCGGCCGCTTGGGGTTGAAGTCCACGTAACCGTAGCTGTCCGGAGTGGTCTCGCAGAGCGAATCGGTCGTTATTCCGGCCTTGTACTCTTTCCCGATTGCGAACGAGCGGGTCAGCGGAAAGAGCGTCGCCACCCGTGCCAGGGGCTGAACAATCGGGTTCGAACCATACTTGATCACCAGCGGCATCTCAGGCCGGGTGCCGAAAATCTGCGCCACCGGGTTCTCGTCGATCACCAGATCATTCCGCACCGTGATGTTCCAATCCGCGAGCAGCTTGGTCAGATTCGGAATCTCCGCCGCCGGGTCAAGCATGAAGAGCGCGTGTCCGCCTCCCGTCACGTACTTCTTGATGGCTTCGATTTCTTGCGGGAGGTAGTCATTCTTCGGTCCGGCGACCACTAGCAGGGAGCAATCAACCGGGATTTCCAGCTTCTGCAACAACACCTGCGTCTTCGTCACATAGTTCTCGTTTTCGAGCGCCTTCTTGATGTGATCGTAGCCGGAACGGTCGCTGCTATCGATGTCGCGTTCGCCGTGGCCCTGAATGAAGTAAATGGTCTTCTGGCCTTTTAGCAGGCGCACGAT
>JBEKUI010000188.1:0-9688 GCA_049515175.1 Terriglobia bacterium | reverse complement strand
AGTTAGAAGTGGGGAGTCAGAAGAAGGAATTCAGAATTCAGAATTCAGAATTCTGGACCCCGACTCCCGAGCCCCGAGTCCCGAACCCCGAACCACGGTCCTCGTGGGTGAGATCGCCGAGGAATTCCATTTCGCGCCGGTATTTCCCGACGACTGCACGCGCCCGACGCTCAAGGTTCAGGACGGCTGCGACGCGCGCTGCTCGTTCTGCATTATCCCGGAAGTCCGCGGGGCGAGCAGGAGTCTCGCGCCCGAGCGAGTCGTCGCCGAGGTCCGCGAGCTCGAAGAGCAGGGCTACAAGGAAATCGTCCTCTCCGGAATCAATTTGGGGAGTTACGGCAAGGACCTGGAGCCGCGCACGACATTTCTGGCGCTGGTCGAGAAGATCCTGGCGGAAACGCGCATCCCGCGCCTGCGCATCAGTTCCATCGAGCCCATGGACGTGAGCCCGCAGCTGATTGGCCTCGTGGCGTCGGAGCCGCGCCTGGCACAGCATTTCCACGTTCCCTTGCAGAGCGGCTCGGACCGCATTCTGCGCGCCATGAATCGCCGCTACTGGGCCGCACATTACGCCGAGCGCCTCCGCGCCATTCACGAGCAGATTCCCCGCTGCGGCATCGGCGCCGACGTCATGGTGGGCTTTCCGGGCGAAACCGTCACTGATCACGCCGCCAGCCTGCGTTTCATCGAATCGCTTCCTTTCACTTACCTCCACGTGTTCCCCTACTCGGCGCGGCCGGGCACTCCCGCCGCCGCGCGCTCGGATGCCTTGAACGGCCGCATCATTCACGAGCGTGGCCAGGAAATGCGCGCCCTGATGGCGGTCAAGCGCCAGGCTTTTCTGGAATCGCAGCTGGGACGGACGCTCTCCGTTCTAACGCTCGACGAGCAGGAAGATGGCGCGCGCGTGGCGCTCAGCAGCAATTACCTGTCCGTCGTCCTGCCCGGCTCGCAGGCGCCGCCCAACACTCTCCTCGACGTCCGCGCCGGCCGCGTCCTCGACGGCCGCCTCTACGCTTATCTCCCACCGGTTGTTGACTAGCATGCGCGGGTGTTGGAGCAGAATCCAATCATTCGGGGCTTCGAAAACCAAGTGGGATTTGGGATTGTCGAGGGACCGCGCGGCACCCCTAGGGTGCCTTGCGGAAGATGAGACAGTAGTCGTCTTCGGGCCAGTGGTCCAGGCGGAAGGCGAGTTCGAACCCGGAGCTTTTCATTTCGTCGAGCACGATTTCGGGCGCGACGCCATGGCCGTTGCGGTTCTTGGGGACCTCCTCCTTCACCGTAGGAAGCCCCGCGCGTGGTGGGAAGTCGATGATCGCCAGCAACCCGCCGGGCTTGAGCGACTGCAGCAGGCTGGCATCCATCGCCGGCGGTTTGGGGAAGTGGTGATACACGCGGCGCACGACGATCGAATCGCAGCAAGCGGGCGGGAGGTTGGTCGAGTCGGAGGCGCCCTTGATGGCGGTGACGTTCCCGTTCTTGGCGGCAAGCTCTTCCAGGTGCTCGAGCTTTTTCGCATCCACTTCCGTCGTGTACACGCGGCCTGCCGGACCGACGCGCTCGGCAGCGAGCAGCGTCAGTTCGCCGTCGCCCGCTCCGATGTCCGCGACGACGCTGCCCGGCTGCCAGTGGAGGAGGCTGGTGAGCTGTTCTGCCTCCGTCTTGTAGGCATCCTGTGCGTGACAGGCGGAGAGCCCGAGTGCGAAAGCGAGCCCTGCGAGAATAAGCCGTCGCCGTTGCATCCTCGCATCATACCCGATTTCAGCAAGCCCTGCCGCGACGGTTCGGGAACCGCCCTGCCGGCGCAGTCTGGGGGCAATGCCCAGTGTATGAGTGGTTCTCGCTTTGCCCCCACTCCCTACTCCCGACTGTTTTTTCGCAGCCAACGGCTCAATTGCATCCCGCCCTCGACGAGCCCGTACATACAAAGGCAAAACCAGAGATCCACCAGGACACCGAGGTCGAGCTTCATCCGCTGGTGTTGGGCGGGCGGGGGAAGGGAAGGCAGGAGGTAGAAATAGAGGACGTTCCCGAGAACGACGGCGGCGAACGACTTCAGCCAGAGATCCGCCCTAGCCTTCATACACTTCGCTCTCCATCCATATATAATGACACCGCGATGGCAGCCTTCGGTCTCAAACTCTCGTCCGAGGTGAAGTACCTGAAGGGCGTCGGACCCGCGCGCGCCGAAATGCTCGCCTCGCGCGGCATCCTCACCGTTGAAGACCTCCTTTACTATACGCCGTTCCGTTACGAAGACCGCACGCGCCTGGCGCGCATTCGCGACCTCGTCCCCGGCCAGGCCGCCACAGTCCTCGCGAAGGTTCTTACCTCCGGCCTTATGCGCACGCGCAAGAAGGGGACCTACATTTACGACCTCGCCTGCACGGATTCGAGCGGCATGCTGCGCTGCAAGTGGTTCCACGCCATCTATCTGGAGAGGAACAAAGTCTTCCGGCCCGGGCAGCAGGTCTTCTTCTACGGAAAAGTCGAACGCGATCAATACGGCACCGGCAACCTGCAGATGATCCAGCCGCAGTTCGAGATTCTGCCGGAAGCCGAGCAGGGCGGGGAATCCCTCGAGGTCAATCGCGTCGTGCCGATTTACGAGGGCATCGGCGCACTCAGTTCGCGCGTGTTGCGGCGGCTGATTGCCGCGGCGCTGCCCGTGGCGACCGAGAGTTTGCCGGATCATCTGCCCGCAAGCGTGCGGCGGAAGAATCGGCTCGTTGATCGCGGACCGGCATTGCGCGAAACACATTTCCCGGACGCGAAAGCGCCCATGGAAGAGCTCGCCAACTTCCGCACGCCGGCGCAGATTCGGCTTATCTTCGAAGAATTGTTTAGTGTGGGCGCGGGCCTGGCGCTCAAGCGGCGCAAGGCGAAGGCTGCCTCGGGCATTGAATTCAAAATCAGCGACAGTGTGCGCGAGGCGATCAAGAAGATTCTGCCCTTCCATCCCACCGCCGCGCAGAAACGCGTGCTGAAAGAAATCGCTGACGACATGCGCTCGCCGCGGCCCATGAACCGCTTGCTGCAAGGCGATGTGGGCTCAGGGAAAACCATCATCGCCGTCCAGGCGGCCCTCATCGCCATGGAGAGCGGGTACCAAGTGGTGCTCATGGCGCCTACGGAAATTCTCGCCACCCAGCACTACCTCTACATTAAGAGTCTGCTTGCGCCCCTCGCCTACAAGACCGACTTGCTGATCAGCGCGCGCAAGGCGGCGGAGAAGGCGGAGTTGAAGCGGCAAATCGCTCAAGGAGATATCAACCTGGTGGTCGGCACGCACGCGCTCATCGAAGGGGACGTGCAATTTGCCAGGCTCGGCCTGGTCGTCATCGACGAGCAACACCGCTTCGGCGTCATGCAGCGCTTCAAGCTGATCCGCAAAGGGCCCACTCCCGACGTGCTGGTGATGACGGCCACGCCCATCCCCCGGACGCTCGCGCTGACGCTCTACGGCGACCTCGATTTTTCGGTCATTGATGAGCTCCCGCCCAACCGCACGCCCATCGAAACACGTCTCGTCGAGGACGCCGATCGTGAACGCGCCTTCGAGTTCATCCGCGCCAAAGTCAAGGTGGGGCAGCAGGCGTACGTCGTTTATCCCGTCATCGAAGAAGGTGGCAAGCTCGACCTCAAGCCTGCCGTGCGCATGTACGAGCACCTGTCGTCCAATGTCTATCCCGAGTTCAAGGTTGGGCTGTTGCACGGCCGGCTGGCGAGCGAGGAAAAGGAAGGCGTCATGCAACGTTTTAAGCGCGGCGAGGTGCAGATTCTGGTTTCGACCACCGTCGTCGAAGTCGGCGTTGACGTGCCCAACGCCAGCGTGATGCTCATCGAGCACGCCGAGCGCTTCGGCCTCTCGCAACTGCACCAGCTTCGCGGGCGCATCGGGCGGGGCAGCGCGAAGTCCTTTTGCCTGCTGCTTGCGGAAGAGCCGCGCAATGAGATCGCCGAGCAGAGGCTGCGCACGATGGTGGACACCACCGACGGTTTTGCGATTTCGGAGATTGACCTGAAGCTGCGCGGCCCGGGCGAATTCTTCGGCACGCGCCAGTGGGGCATTCCGGCGTTCCGCATCGCCAACCTGCTGCGCGACCAGGAAATCCTCGAATGGGCCAAACGCGAGGCGAGCGAATTTGTCGAGCGCCCGGCCTCACGCGAGGAATTTGAGGCCTTCGTCGGCTACCTGCGCGAACATTGGCCGAGGAGGTATGGACTCGCGCAGGTTGCGTGAAAGTCATCGGGCCATCGTGTAATCTGGCCATCGGTCCATCGAGCGGCCGGATGGACGAGACGCGAACCCCGAAATCGGAAACCGGAAAAGCGAAAAGCAAAAACCAAACAGCGAAGATGCGGCCGGCCGATTCTCGAATTCCGTTTTTCGTTTGTTTGATGGCCCGATGGTTCGATGAACCGATGACCCGATTCCAACCATGCGAATAATTTCCGGACAATACCGCGGCCTGACGATCAAGACGCTCAAAGGTGGGAAGCTCCGCCCCACCTCCGAACAGTTGCGCGAGACGTTGTTTGACGTACTGGGCCCGAGCGTCGAGGGCTCACGTTTTCTGGACACCTTCGCAGGTTCAGGCGCCGTGGGTATCGAAGCGCTCAGCCGGGGCGCGAGCGACGTGGTCTTCATCGAGCATCACCGCCCCGCCGCCGAGTTAATTCGCCAAAACCTCGCCGCGCTGAAGATTGAGGCGGGGTTCTTCCTGCTGACCTGTGCCGTGTTCACCGGACTTGAGCGGCTGGCCGAGCAGGGCGAACAGTTCGACTTCGTTTTCCTCGACCCCCCCTACGACGCCATCCGCGAGTATCACCAGACGCTGCGCGAGTTGGGCCGCAGCAAGCTGCTCATTCCCGCATCGGTCGTCATCGCCGAACACTCGCGCCACACGCGGCTGGAAGACGAATACGCCGCGCTCCGCCAGTCCCGTCTCATCCGCCACGGCGATGCCCAACTGGCCTTCTACCGGCTCGCGCCGGATTCGGCGTGGGGAGGGAACGGGAGGCCATTCCTTGACGTGTCAGGTCCGCTTCCCCTACTATGAAATCAAGCCTGATTTGATTGGCGAGGCCCGGCAAAACCCGTGGCGGGGTAGCTCAGTGGTAGAGCGAGGGTCTCATAATCCCTAGGTCGGGAGTTCGATCCTCCCCCCCGCTACCAATTATTCTCAATCACTTAGAGCCATTCAGCTCCTTCCGATTTTTCCCGAGTGTGGGGACTATTGTGACGTTGTTGCCGGCTCCGTGAGGAGACTGTGCCGAAGGGAGAGCTTCGCGGCCCCGAGACGCCAGAACCTTCCTCCATAGCTTCGGGCATGAGCACCCGTGCCGAAAAGGGGACCCCAAGCGCTGAGGTTGGATTTCCTGAAGCTGGCCTGGTTCCGCGCAACATTACTTGGCTGGCGCGCTCGGTGAGCCGCTGATTGGAAGTCCTCAATGAACTGAACCATCCGGGAAAGGCCCCAACAAGTCGTGTCAGGTTAGCCTCACCCAGGACTTCTGTGCGCACGGACGATAAATCTCTGAGGCGCCGGACCCACAAAATAGAACGGGTAACAAGTCACCAGGGTCAGGATTGCCTCATCAGAATGATCCAGCACTGCAATGTCCTCGGGCTCGACCACTTGGGTAAAGTCCACACGATAGCGGGAGGTTCCGTTCAATGTCGTCAGGGTGATTTCATCGTCCTGATGGATATTGCGCAGCCCTCTAAAAAACGTGTCCCGGTGTCCTGCGATCGCGATGTTCCCTTGCTGGCCCGGCAGCGCGGTACCTGGGATATGCCCAACCGCCCGGCGCAAAGTTTTCCCGTCCGTGCCTTCCAAGATCATCGCCGAAAGGCCGATGGTCCCGATCTCGATTCGCCCCAATGGAGAGCCTTCGGGGGCAGCACTCTTAACTCTCCCGCGGTCTGCTTCGGCCAAGGCTGGAAGGGGCGACGGGTGAAGCTGTTCAACGCTGCCGATAGCCGGCTTCAAACCTTTCAAGGCTCGTTCAAATCGCCAGGTTTGGTACGCCTGACAGAGCCTCGTGTCGAGCCGCACGAAGCAGTAGTAACTCAGCGCAAGGATGCCCACGACAAAAAAGGGGTATGAGCTCCAACGGAGAAACGACCGGGTCCGTTTGGAAAGAAACCTCTGCCGCTTAATTTTGAAATTCATGGTCGGGTGGACAGGCTGCCGGCAATGGTTTCAGGTTTCAAGGGTGCGTTGTAACCGGCACGGGTGCGGACGAACACGCGTCCACGACCCAGCGCCCCGGCATTCACATGTATGACGCGATAGGCGCCGTCCCGCATTCTATTCGTGGGGGAATAGGCGATGGTGTACTGGTTGCGAATATCACGGGCGATCCGTTCACAGATAGGGAGAACGTCACTTACCGACTCCGGCAAGAAAGCCTCGCCCCCCGTGTCCTTTGCAAGCTGCTTGAGCGCACCAGGGTTCCGGTCGAGATCTTCCGGAATAAAGAGGCCAATGGTGTAGATGATGGCATTGGACTCCCCCGCCTTGGCCCTGATTTGGGCCAAGTGGTGTTTGCTGGCATTGTCGCCCCCATCGCTGACCACGATGAGCACTTTCTTGTCCCGATTACCTTTCTTCAGATGCTCGAGCGCAGCCGCCACAGCGTCGTAGAGCGCCGTCTCGCCGTTTGCCACAATTCTCGACAAGGCGACCTGCAATTGCGCCACTTGGTCCGTGAACAGCGTGTTATCCGGAAGGCCAAACGAAACATGCTCGTTGAAATTCACCACAAACATCTGATCCGCGGGGTTGCTGGAGCGGGCAAACGCCAAGGCAGCGGCAATAACTTCGGGGCGCTTCGGCCTCATGCTTCCACTGTTGTCGACAACCAAGCCGACCGTGACCGGGATATCTTCATGGCTGAAATAATCAATTTGTTGGTGAACTCCGTCCTCGTAAACTTGAAAGTTATCTTTGCCAAGTCCCGAAACAAGAATACCTTTGCGGTTCTGCACGGTCGCGTGCAAGACCACGGAGTCAGCATTTACCCTAATCGTGTATTCGTCACCCTGGCGGCTCTGTGACGGCGAGGATTCTTGAGGCCGGGCAAGGCTTGGCAGGACAATCAAGACGAAAAGGGCGACCAGACATCGGTTTGTGAAAGCACAGTCCTTCCGGGTGCGTTTTGCCGTGCTGAAGAATTCCGCGGCCAGCAACCTCCACCTCCCGTAAGAAAGGCGAACCGTGACTAAGATTCACGAGACTCAGCCGCCATCCGTCTGCCTTGCAGCAGAAGGACACCGTCTCTGAATTTGCGCAACGTCTGCGCCAGGATTCTGCCTCCCTCGATGAGCACCAGGAACATCACGCAGCCCGTGAACAGCATCGTGGCACCGATCGCAGCCGCGAGTACACATGTGGCAAATTCATAGACGATGAACATACACCCTCGAGTTCCGGTAATCGATCGCCTTCAAGTCGATTACAGCGAGTTGCCAGAAGGACGGGCCCTCTTGAACTACGACCCTGCTCCTCGCCCGTTGAGTGTGTTTCCACTCGGTTCCGAGCGTAGGACCGGCAGGGTCGGCACCCGACGCGCACGCGCTCGAAGAGCGAGCCGATGGATGATTGTTGACTCCTCTCCCACCAGCCAGCCCTTTCGTGGAATCTGCGCAGTAGCACAGGAACCCAGACTCTACCGCCTGTGAAGGGGAGGCGATACTCGCGCACCACCCCCCTTCACAACCCGACGCTCGGTCAACTCGCCCGGGCCGCAGGAAATCGGCGCCCGAAGCGTCCTCACTAGGCCCCTGCGTGGATGGTCCACGCAGCCCCCGCAGCACACTCCCCTTAGCTCAGACAGCTCGCTTTGAAAAAGCCCAAAGAGAAACGCCTGCGCCCAGCGATAGAAGCCCAATCAAACCCACAAGCATCAATGGGCTGGCCGTCTGGGGCAAGCTCTGCGCAGCAGCTACCTCTGCCGGCTTCGGTGCCGTAACTTCTGGCGGGAGCTCAACCACCTTAGCGACTTCTACCACTTCTCCTGTAGGTTCGACCGCTACGACCGGCGCCGTCTTCAAAGCCTCGATGGGCGCCGTTGCCAGTTCGATAGGCGTTGCGAGAACCGGCTGACCTGTGATCTTCGCCAGCTCCACAGCCCTGAGTTTTGGATATACAAATTCCTCGCCCCATTGACGTCCTGGATAAAACCAGGCCCGGATGGCTTCCGGCTGGCCCGCCGCCCTCTCCCCAAACGTCATTACCGTTTTGTCGGTTGCTTTCAGGCGGTAATTGGGGATCGCCAGGATGGTTGTGTACACATGGTCTTCGGCTTGGTTGAAGATTTGGACAATGTGCCGGTCGGATGCCGAATCTAGGATCTTAAAGACATACGTACCAGCCGGCAGGGTCTGAGCGCCCACACCTGGAACCTCGACCGGGCCGCTGAATGTCACAGTAGTCTTCCTATTCCAATCGTCTGCCTTCACCCTGATCGCAAACGCCAGGGCCACGAGGGACAGACAAAAGATCATCGCCACCACTTTGAAGCGATTCATTGTTGAACTCCTCTTTGGGGCGTTCTGTTCTGCCCCGTCGTAATAGAATCGGATTTACTTATGAAATGAATTTATGAGACCCCACACCAGCGGGAAACCTCGGCCCCGCGTGTGCCGTGCGGGCGACACTTTGAAAGGCCGAAGGGCAGACTGATAAATCCTAAGATCCTGCGGTGCCTCAACTACATCCCCTTGACCGGTTATTTGTTCCATGGTGTGAAATGTGGAATTTGAAACCTCATAAACTCGAACCGACGGTGTTCCCAGTGCGACTTTCGCTAGGGCTGCCAACACGCCGACGCCTCGAGCGCAGATTCCTCCCGAGCTCTCCTTTTGATCCCAAAGGCTTAAGGAGAGTGCTTTCGTTCCGTTGGGGAAGGTGCAGGCGAGAAGGCCCCGAAAGTCCTTTTCCTTTCGAAACAGCGGAATAACTTCCTGGTCGAAAGTCCTCGTAAGCTCCACTTCGCAACCAGGTTCCACCTTGATGAAAGCTGCTCGTGCGAACACGTCGTTCCTCCCCCTGACATTCGCCTTCCACCAGATTCTGGCTGGCAGCTTGAGACACACTTCTTATACCCTGGGGCGATTCTCGCGTCAGTTCAGTACTGCTCGCACCTTTGGTCAAATTTGCTCAGGCCAGTTCATGAGGGGCGATTACCGGGGCTACCAGGGGCATGCAAGAGATCCCCGTCACCACTTGGCAGCGATTCATTCTTGAAGTGCTTCTTGCGGGGTCCTTGTTCTGCCTCTTCGGTCCAGGATCGGGTTGCCTTGTGCATTGAACTCATAAGACGCAACACTGGCAGGAAACCTCAACTCGGCGTGCACCGTGCGGGCGACAATGGGAAAGGTCGTGGCGCAGGCTTGATAGACCTTAAGATCAGGAATCGCTTCGACTCCTTCCCCTTGGCCCAACATTTCTTCCATGGTGTGCAATGTGGAATTCGAGACCTTATAGACTTGAACCGCCGGAGTTCCCCGGATCACCCTTGCCAGGGCCGTCAGCGCGCTTAGGCTTGTAGGACAGTTTGCTCCCGCGCTCTCCTCTTGTTCCCAAAGGCTTAAGGAAAGCGCCTCCGTTCCATCCGGGCGGATAAAGGCGAGAAGCCCCAAGAAATCCCTTTCCTCTCGAAACCGCGGGATCAC
>JBEKUI010000187.1:0-9689 GCA_049515175.1 Terriglobia bacterium | reverse complement strand
TTGAGTTCCCTCAATCGCACATTCAAGGGAAGAACGAGCCGTATTACCCCATTCCGCGGCCTGAGAACCACGAACGTTACAATCTCTATCTTCGTGAGGCGCGCAAACTAAATGGAACGGTCTTTTTCGCAGGCCGGCTTGGTGACTACAAATGCTACAGCATCAACCAGGCCGTGGCTCGGGCCCTAACTCTATTCGAAAATGAGTTGGCGGATTGTACGGCCTGATTCGACGACACAACCGTGCAATGTCATTGGCACGTGGGGATCGGCGCCTCTTAGTTCCTGGCGCGGATGCTCGGCAAAGGCGCGTTTCGTCGTTACGAGCCCTTTGCCTTCATCCTGGTGGGAAGGGCCGTCAACGGCTACATGAGCACGTTACTCTTTCACCCGAGGTGTTCGGTGGTCGAAGCTCAGGCGCACGCTCAGCCATTTTCTGAGGAATCATGCGTCTGGAGTTGGCCGCTGAGCAATTCCGACACGAACACCTTCAGTGCAACGGTCTCAACTTCCGGACACCTTGTTTCAGGGTCTCAGGGATTGAGCCGTAGAGAGCCTGCAGACTGGTTCGGAAGCCGCGAGCTACTTTCCCAGGCAAATCTTGTCGGATAGATCGTCCAGTGGAAAGCTTCAACGCAAGGTCAATGGCGGTGTCGCCTTCGGTCACTCTTATGCGCCGCAGACACAGTGGGTCTCCCCGGAAATTCAAGCCTGCGCGAGTGGAAAAAACAAAACTATAACCTGCTCGGGCAACCGCTGCCCGAACCCGCGCGTCCACGCCGCCACCGGGGTAGGCGAAACACGTCACGTCCGAACCGAGCAGGTCTTCCACGCGAGCCTTGGACTCCACGACTTCACGGCACAGGTCGGCATCCGGCAGACCCGGCAAGCAGCTCATCGTAGATTTTCTGAATCTCCGCCACCATCCGCTCGACGGAGAAATGTGCGCGCGCGCGTTCTCGTCCGGCCATACCCATCGCGCGCCGTTGCGCCGGATTCAGCGCCAGGTCGCGCAGCCGTTTCGCGAGCGCCGCCGGGTCAGCGGGTGGAACCAGCCAGCCCGTCCGGCCGTCTTCTACCAGTTCTCGAAGGCCGCCAACTCCCGTGGCGACGACGGGCAAGCCAGCGGCCATTGCTTCCAGGGTTGCAATGCCGAATGAATCCGTCAACGACGGCTGAACAAACACGTCCCACCCCGGCAGCACCCGCTCGAGGTCATGCTGCCAGCCCAGAAAAACTACGCTGCCCGCCAAACCGAGCGATTGGACCTCGCACTCGACTGCCGCGCGTTCCGGCCCCGAACCCGCAATTTCCAGGCGGACGTCCGGAATTTCCTGGCGCAAGGCAGCCAGCGCACGAACCAGATAAACCACGCCCTTTATCGGTACAAGGCGTCCGGCTGTCCCCAGAACCACAACGTTCCCGTTGCGTGGCGCTACAAGATTTCGGTCCACGTTGCTCGGGACATAGGCACCCGCGTACACCACCCGCGCCCTTGTACCGACCACGCGGTCCGCCACCGCCTGCGAAGCTGCAATTACCAGATCTGCGCCTTGCGCCGAGACTGGGACGGTTTCAAGCCCTCGGGATTCGAGTATGTACCCGTGCAGGTGCGTGATGACTTTTGCTCCAGTCGCCCGGCGAGCGAGCCAGCGTGGCGCTCTTCCGCCGTAATGCTGGTGCATAATGGCGAATCGTTCTCCCCGCAAGCTGTGCCAGAAGCGCCAGGTGCCTACCGGGTCGCGGGCGCCGCGAGTCCAGTCTACGACGCGGACCTCGACTCCCGCTGCCTCAAGCTCTGCGGCCAGAGGGCCGTCTCCCTTCAGGAAACAGGCGTGCAGCTTATACCGAGCGGGATCCAGCCCGCGCCCCAACGCGCCCACGATGCGAGCAAAACTCGTGCCCTCGGCCTGAGCTGAGCCGAGAATATGCAAAATCCGATGTGGCATTATTCGTGAGCCGGACGAAGCCATCCGATGGCCCTTTTTGCCCGCGTTCGTAGGCGTAAACGCGCCCGCAGATGCGCCAGAGGAATCCTCGCGAACCAGAGCCGCCAGGCAAAGTCGATACTTAGGTCGCCGGGCCCAACCATAATCCGCCGGAGGAGGTGGGGATCAGACGAGATGGTGTTAAACCCCTCGTCCACTGTGAAGGCGGCTTGAAAGACGCGGCGGACGTGGTCTTGGACTGGCGGATTGTAAGAGCCGTGAGGGTAGGCGAAGGAAGTGGCCGGGGCGCCCAGTAGTTGTTTCAAATCCTCCGCTCTGCCAGCAATTTCGTCCGCAAGCTCGGCGTCAGTGAGGATTGTCAGGTCGCGATGCGTGCGGGTGTGCGCCCCGAACTCAATCCCTTGGTTTGCCCAGTAACGGACCTGGTCGGCCGTCATAAGCGGAAGATCGGCCGCCCACTTGCCACGGTCCCAGTCGTTGGTGCCGCCCAGTTTTCCGGTGACCACGAACACGACGGCGCTGAATCCGTAGCGCTGGAGCACCGGCAGCGCGTACTCGGTTAAATCCGCGTAAGCATCGTCGAACGTGAACAGCACCGGCTTCTCCGGTAGCGCTTTACCTTCGTGGCACCAAGCCAGCCAATCTGAAGCCCGGATGCCGACGTAGCCTTGCTTGGCAAGCCACCTCACTTGGCGTTCAAACTTCTTCGCCGAAACCGTGAGTGACGGATACTCGGAAGACGACCGCACCGCCACACGGTGATATAGCAGCACCGGCAGCCGCATTCCGAACTCATGCCGGAGGGCTTTGAATGAGCCTGCTTCCCGGAGCGCGCTGCGATAGAACTCTATCGCCAGTCGGAGCTCCAGCAGACGGACACCCGCGCGACGAGGTCCCAGAAACCGGCGCAATCTCTCGGCCAGCCAGTAGGGCGCGCGAAGGAGGAAATCAGGGGACAGGGGAGCCGCCGCGGCTAACCTGCGCGCGAGCTGCCGCCACCAAGGCCCCTCGTCGAGCCTGGCCAATGCCGAGCAAGACCGATAATCAGGGTGGGTCCGACTGAGGAGAATTTCGTTTCTTCCCAGGCATGTCCCGTCGCTGTGCAACAAGTCCGACGCGGATTTAGTGTAAAGCTCATACGTTATGGCCTCGGGCTGGTAGTGAAAGCGCACGCCCGCTCGCTGCAGGCGTAAACCCAACTCGAGGTCATCGCGCCTGCTCTTGAAGCGCTCATCGAAGCCGCCGCAGGCGAGCGCCATCGCACGGGGAACTGAGCAATTACAGGAGACTGCCAAATGATCCGGCCATCGGAGCCTTCCCTCCCACGTGGCCAGAGCCTTCTCGGCGCTCACTCGCCTCCAGTCGACGGCCAGCGATGGAGGGCTTTCGGGCGCCGTCAAAACGGGTCCGATTACGACCTCCGAGGACGAGTCCGCGTGGGCGGTCGCGTGCGCCTTGAAAAGCGACGGGTCGCAGAGGATGTCGTCATCGAGGAACAGGACAAATTCGCCACCGGCTGCCTTCAAGCCGGCGGCACGTGCGGCGGCCGCGCCACGATTTGGCTGTTCCAAAACATGCAACGCGACAGGCGAGCGGAGAGCCCGCAACATTTCGATAGTCCCATCAGTCGAGCCGTCCACGACTACAATCACTTCATAGTCGTCAGACGGAAAATCCTGGTTAAAGACCGTCTCCAACGTGCGCGCCAGGAGGTCACGGCGGTTATGCGTTGCAACGATGACCGAGAGGCTCAATGGTTGCTTCATGCTGCCGCCCCATTCGCGATTGTCAAGACCCCGAACGTGTGATAAGTACAAGCGGAGCTGCCAGAGCTCGCCTGATGATCGACAGTGAAAGGGAAAAGTGACGTCCTTTGCACACCTCGCTGCCGGGCACGGCTTGAGGAAGCTCCTGAGACGCATCGTTCGACCGGCGTGGCTCGGGACGCTCCGCCGTACGACACCGCTCAGCGATAATTGGGGAAATGACCGCGGCACCCCGACCGATCGGTACTACATCGAGCGTTTCCTCGACAGCCATAAGCGGGATATCCGAGGCCACGCGCTCGAAGTGCAGGACTCCACGTATTCAGACCGGTACGGGAGTGAAGTGAAACAGGTCGATGTTCTCGACGTCCTTCCAACCAACCCGCGCGTGACCATTATTGCCGACCTGAGCGCTGCCGACGTTATCCCTTCCAACAGCTTCGATTGCTTCATTCTCACCCAAACGCTCCAGTTGATCTACGACGTACGTAGCGCTATTGCTCACTCGCATCGAATTCTTCGGCCCGGCGGCGTGTTGCTCGTAACGGTGCCGTCCGTGACAAGGGTTGGGCGGGAGTCCGGCACAACAGGAGATTACTGGCGGTTCACAGTCGAGTCCTGCTCGTTGCTTTTCGGCGAGCGTTTTGGAGCCGAAAACGTCGCGGTCCGCTCGTACGGAAACGTGCTCAGCGCCATCGCCTTCTTGGCTGGCATGGCGCAGGAGGAGCTTTCCCGCAAAGAACTGGAGTTTAACGATGAATCGTTTCCCCTAATCATCGCCGTTCGAGCTCTTAAGCGCTGAGCCGACCCCGGGCCGTGAACTGCCGCGAGTGCTCCTTGTGCTGGATTTCCTCTGTGTCCTTGCAGTAATACCGACGGCATTAGCCCTGGCGAGCTACTGGATCACTGTGGTCTCTCCGGCGTCCGCGAATCAAGCGAAAGCGCTTCTGGCCGAACTCCCAACTGTAAAGCCGCGCTGAGGGAGTGCGATCAATCAGTCGCCGCGCGCCGCGCAATGCCCCGAACGTCCGGCGGGCAACCGACGATTCGATGTTTTAAGAAGGCAATGCCGTCGTAAACAGCAGGTGCGTAGAGCAGAAGGAGCAGGCGCCAGTTATACGGATTCTGGACAAGGCCCAGCCTGGCAAGTGTCTCGGCCGCAGCCCTCTCACCTCTCAGGTGGCTCCTGCGCGCGTAAGAAAGATAGTGACTTGATGTTATGCGCCGTAAGAACCGATCGTATCGGGGGCCCAGATGCGAGCGCAACCGGGCATAGAAGCTGGCCAACTGTTCGATCCGCCGACCTTCGGGCAACCCGCTCCATTGCCCGCCGCTGTGGATCCTGTACACCGCCAGGCAGTCAGGCAAATAGCCGACCATTCCTTGCTGGGAGAGAAGTATGTAGAGTGGCCAGTCCCCAAATACGCAACCCGTGTACCAGTCCGGAACATTTCCAAGTGCGGCAAGCCGAAACATCACGGAACAGGTCGTGACAAAATTGCCCTCCAGCAGGTCGTTCAACGAGAAAAAGAGTTTGATCGGGGAACAAGTGTGCCCCGCATCGGTGGGGTCCTCTGAAAGAATTGCGCACTCGTGGAAACACATCGAACACTCCGGATGACCGTCGAGAAACTGGACCTGCTTCTGTAGCTTCTGCGGCGACATCCAATAATCATCTCCATCCAGGAGCGCCACATACTCGCCACGCGCAGCTCGAATACCGCGCAGGACAACACTGTTGTCGTTGAGATTTTCTTCAGACAACAAAAAGCGGATCTTGTCCGGATGCCTGGCTTGATAGCCGATCACGATATCCCGCGTGGAATCGGTAGAAAAGTCCTCGCTGATGAGGATTTCGTATTCGAAATCCGTCTGTTGCATCAGCACGCTTTCGATCGCCCGCGCTATATGTCGAAAAACGTCATTCCGGGCTGCAGGAGCCTCCATAAGGAGCCGAAGATCGCCGGAGTCCTCGCCCCAATAGGCAAAGATGCTAGCCGCGTTGAGACCAACGCCACATGGAAAATGAAACCACCAAAGACTGACATCTTCGGAGGGCTATATGCTCAAGCGAACTTTGTGCGGGGCATAGGGAAGCTTTGCGAGCCACATTGTCGAGAAGAAACGAGCAGTTATCTGCTTTTGCGCCGGCGTCTTCCCAAGAAAGCCGTAGGCGCGCTGAAATGAAAACGCGTTCATTGAAGCTCGGAATTAAGTGGAGTTAACTTAACTATCCGATGCTCGCGGTCCGCAACGACCGGGCAAGGACCGCCGCCATTTGCCAGTACCCCGGATTTGCCGCCAGCAAGAGTGATTATCGTCCCTCGCTCCGGCATTTCACTGCTCGGCTCTTGGCCACATGTTCCGAGCTCAAAGTGACCTTGGTTGTCGCGATGAAACGGAACGCGAGTTCGTAGGCAGCGCAGCTTCCGAATATGCGCAAGATCACTCTGAGTGTGGCTCGAAGTAGCTTGAACGCCATCCAGAGGCGCCGCCAAAGCGGCGGCGGTGGGGCGCCCATGTTGAAAAAATGCTCGATTGGAACACGTTCTAACGAAGAGGTCATAAGCCATTGCCGACCGGTGCTTTCCAAAAACCCCAGATGAGTGACGGCCACTTTGCCTCGGGGATCGAAAACCGCACACAGCAGATCCCGGCTGCCTGCCCACCTGGTGAGGACGTGTTCAAAAAAATCCACGTCGAGTGAATTGCCTTTGGGAGAATCGATCAAATACTTGAATCCTTCCCTAACCAAAGCGGTACGGCACATGCAGGGGTTCGCGGAGAAGCCCACCGAGGACAAGTGAATCCCGGGAATCAACTGATGGTCGGCCCGCTCGAGCGTCGGCATCTTGCTCCAACGGACCTGGACCCACCGTGGATTGTCCACGAGCACGGCCACGGCTTGTTCCAGGTCGAATTCACCTGTAATCTGCCAATCATCCTCGAGCCAAAGGAACAGTTCCGAATCAACAATTGCAATGGCATTAAGCACTGACCGAATATAGCCCCTCCGCCGGTAATTCTGGACCACCACATCAGGCTGAATACATGTCACGGCCTCGGGGGAAACCTGACCATCAATTGCCAATATACACCGGTGGTTTATCCCCTCTAGGCGCGGAGCGAATGATTCCCACATCTTTTGAAGCAAATGCTCGCGGCCTTCGCAAGTAAACACTAGGACATTCAAGGTTTCGGTCATCTTCCTTCAACCTTTAATCGTAATATGAATAATGCGTCCGTATGGATGACGCCCGCAGGGTGAACTCTGGCACGCCGAGGCCGGCGTTCCGGGCCGCGGAGAGTCCGTGGTTCTTCTGACGGATGGAACGCACCGTGAAGTGAGCGGATGCCACCCGTGATGTGTTGTCGGCGGAGCCGTCATCGACCACGATAATCTCAAAATTCAGGTATGTCTGCTGCAAAACACTTTCGATGGCATCACCGAGGAAACGACCCTGGTTGTAGCAGGGAATGATGACCGATACCAAGGGCATCGGTGGTTCAGGTCTCGTCACCGCACTCACTGCGCCGACTCCTGCGACGAGTACTGCCTCCGAATGCGCTCAACGCGCCTCTGCGACCTGCCGTACTCGCCTAACAACCCAACAACACCGCCCAGCAGCTCCACCAGGGTGAGGTCCAGCGGCCATGGCCGCACGCGCCTCCTTACCAGAGGCGCCACGGGGAAATACACCATTCGTACGAACTCCATTAGCATCGCCCGGCCACACCGGGAACGTTGCGACGCGTCAGTCCGGTAGCATTTTGCCAGGAAGGCCATATAGGCCAGTCCCCAGGTCCACATTTGATAGCGGAGCTCTCTATACTGACGCCGATCTCGATGATAGATTAACAGACGCGGCTCGTACACCATCACGTGGCCGGCACGGCCTACTCGATAGAAAATGTCCAAGTCGCCGCCCCCCGGCAAAGGGTCCCCCGTGTCCAAGGCCTCGTCAAAGCCTCCCAGTTCGACCAAGACGTCGCGGCGGAACACCATGTTGCAGCCCGGGCCAAAATCGGATAAGAACAGGTTGGAACCAGGCCGGGTAGGATCGAAGCGTCTTTTGGTAAATTTGCGACCGAGTGCTGCCCGTTCCTCGAAGAGGACCTGCGGCCGAGTGACCAATTCGTAAGGCAGGACGGGGCCGGTAAAAGCACCGGCGTCGGGGTTCTCCGTCCACGCCTCCTTGAGGCCGCCCAGCCACCCGCGGTCGACGACGACATCATCATCAATGTATGCCAGAAGGTCGGCGCGGGATTCCCGGATGGCGCGATTCCGCGCGAAGTCCAAGCCCGGCAGTGGCTCGCGCACGTAGCGCACACCAGGGAGCGAGTCAACCAGGTTCTTCGCGCGGTCGTCGGAAGGGGCGTTATCCACCACCAGGATTTCGAACTCGGAGCACGCGACTGAAGCCGCAGCCCGCAATCGAAGCAGGTGCTCCAGGCACCGAGCCAAATCTTCGGGGCGGTCTCTGGTGCACACGGCAACGGTCAGAGGAGGAAGCCGGCCGGAGCGGATTCGCGGGACGTAATTCTCCTGCCCTTCTCCGAGGAGCTCGGCCCCTGTGTTCTCGGCGATTAACGCCGCTACTTCCTCAGAGGTCAACTCTGTGCCTGGCCCCGCAGGCTTCATGAAGAAGCCAACCGGCCTTCCGTTACGGCGGAGGTTGAACGCGACCCCTTCATGCCCCTCCGGGACCGATAGTGAGGGAATCGGTTGACTGAGCTCGATCTCCTTAATCAGGTAGGCCATTGAAACGGGAATCCACCCGGCGCTAGTCACACATACCGGTTCACCGCCCTACCTTCGGGGCGCGTCAGACCCCTCAGCCAACGAGCGCCTAAGCTAGTTGCCGTCCACGGACCCTTTCAAGAGTGCCGCCAGCCGAACCGTCCAGAATGAGCGCGACTTCGCAATGACTCTCTGTGGAACCTTGCCCGAGTGGCACTCGAAGCCCAAGATAACACCCTGTCGGATTTGCAACGCCGCTCATTTCGGCCTGTAGAAGTACGGAGGCGCATTTCGGGTGCGCTTCAATTGGATGGACAGGGAGCGTCCCCGAGCGAATTCTTCATTCAACGGCCGCTCTGCATCCCGGCCAAATCTCAAAGTCGTCCAGGACCACGACTCCTCCGGGTTCCAACGCATCATAGAAGTGGTTCAAACACAATTTGTACGATTCGTACCAATCTACATCCAGGTGGAGCAGCGCGACGCGGCTAATTGGTGCCCTCGCCAGGGTTTCATGGAACCAGCCAGCGACAATATGAACCCGGTCGAGCGGGGTCCCGGCGTACCTGAGGAGCTGCCTCACGTGCTGTTCATCGCCAACAAGATCACTCTCAAGCACCCTCGCCGCCGGCCCGTCCAGCTCGGTCGCCGGGGGCAAACACTGGAAGGAATCAAACAGCCACAGGTCGCGCCTGATCCGCGAATCCCGCAGCGCACGCCCCAAGACCGCCGCCCTCCTCCGCGATACACCCCGCACTCTACAATGTCACCCGGAATCCCGTCTCGATCTATCTCCCGCACCAGGCGATCAAGCTGGAAGAACCTGGACGCCTCAGGGAACGAATCCGGCAGCACCTTCCTGACTGTCCTGCACAAGCCCACCCAATTCCGAATCGCCCGTGGGGTGGCTGCGCTTAGGTCATCGCGCGAACGGAAGCCCAGCCTTATTACTCGGTAGGCTTCGACTAGCTCGGACGGGAGGACCTGTTTCAAGGCTTGCTTGATCATCACGACTCTCCAGAACCTTCCAAAGGGCCACTCAGATAATCCGGCGTGTCCTGCGGGCGCCTTGGTCCCAGACCGCCGAGTCCGGCCACAAACTCTGTATGGCCCGCCGCCCCCTCGAGTCCGCGCGGGGCGTCCGACAGGCGGGCAACGCTCGTTTCTAGTGCCTGGTCGCAAAAGTAGGGGCTGTTTCGGCGAGACCAATGCCCCGCCCTTCCCACCGTCGCGC
>JBEKUI010000186.1:0-9720 GCA_049515175.1 Terriglobia bacterium | reverse complement strand
AGATGCTGGACCGACTGGCCTTCCGCTCCGACCGCGTGGCGGTAGAGCGTAACCGGGAAATCGTGCCTCGGGATCGGTGGGCGGGGACCACCCTGCAGTCGGGCGATCATCTCGAGATCGTACAATTCGTAGGCGGCGGGTAGAGGATGTTCCCTGATTCCTGCCCCGAGGCGGGGAGCCGGGTTCGCCATCCGATACCCGAGCAGAGAAAACTTTGAATCCCAACCTCCTGCAGTCGCCGGCGCTGGTGCTGGTCACGTTGCTGATCAAGCTGGGCGTGATCGCCTCCCTGGCGAGCATCACAGCCCGTTTCGAACGCTTCCGCCGCCTGCTCTTTATCGAACAGAGAAACCCCCGGCAGAAGCTGATTTTCGCAGCCTTCCTCGGCGTGCCTTTCATGCTGGGCGTCCTGGCGCGACTGCTGCTGCGCTACCAGAGCACCGACTTGAGCCTGGAAATGACCGTCGTGGCGGGACTGCTGGGTGGAACGATTGTGGGGTTGGTGGTGGGGATGATGGTCAGCCTGCCGGCGGTGCTGATCGGCCATGAAATTCTCGCCGCGCCACTGGCCGTCCTCTACGCGGTGGCGGCGGGATCAGCGCGTTGGGTCTGCCCGGACAAGGAAGAGGTCTGGAAGTTCTCGCCTTTCATTGACCTGAGCCTTTATCGCTCCATTAAACGCCGCTTCAAGCATCCCGCCATGGACTGGCAGGTCCTTTTCTTCCTCATCTGCGTGATTCTCGAAATCGCGCGCATGACTTTCGGCGGCATGGCGCCCAGGCTGCTCTTCTATCTACACGGCCCCCAAGCTTGGACTAAGGCGCTGATCGTGCTCGGCACGGTGATCGGCGTCGGCTTACCGGTTCGGATCTGGAACAACACCCGCATCGAGCGCAAGCTGGAGGAGCAGGAGCGGCTGCTGATTCAGGCGCGTGTCGATGCCCTGATCAGCCAGATCAATCCGCACTTTCTGTTCAACACGCTGAACACGGTTTCTTCGCTGGTGCGGTTCGATCCCGATACGGCGCGCACCGTGGTCCTGAAGCTCTCCAACATTCTCCGCCGGCGTCTCAAGACTCAGGTCCACTTCCTACCGCTCAAGCAGGAAGTGGAGTTTATCGACGACTATCTCGACATTGAGGTTGTGCGCTTTGGGCGGGACAAACTGCAGATCCGCAAACAGATTGACCTGGACACGCTGGACTTGATCGTGCCCAGCATGGTCTTGCAGCCGCTGGTGGAGAATGCCATCCGCCACGGCATCGGCCCCAAGATCGAAGGGGGCACGATCACGCTACGCGCGCACCGGCGCAAGGGCCGTCTCTCAATCGAAGTTGAAGATGACGGGGTGGGCATCCCCGATGAACGGCGCGACGAAATCCTGGAGTCCGGTATCGGCCTCAAGAATGTCTACGAAAGAATGAAAGTTCTCTACAGCCGGGAGTTTTCCTTTCTGGTGGAGAGCACGCCGGGCAAAGGTACGATCGTCCGCCTCGAAATCCCCGAACTTTCGGGAATGGAAACCCCCGTTTCTGTCGAACCAGCCTCCGGCGAGCGTTAACGCGAAGCCGATTCTCACCTTTAACCGGGAGTGCGATCGCCCGGGTCCGCGTTAAGCGCTGCCTTCCACATTCCATCTGCAGGCCGCTGGAAGCTGTGCTAGGATGTTGAATTTGCAGCACCGCAGGCGCATCCATGCTCAACGGGGTGTGAGCGAGGCCCGGTTGGAGTTCCCCAACCCTTCATTCCAAAGGAGTGCGAGTTCACTATGGCGAAGACCATGCAAGGCAAGGGGAAGCGTCCTCCGCGTTCCATGAGCTTGATCGAGCCGCGCCTGCGCCAGATCTATCTGAGCTTCTACAAGGAGAGCTATTTCCACCCCAGCGCGCTGGACCTGAAGACCAAAGAGCTCATCGCTATTGGATGCTCTCTTATTGCGAAGTGCGAGGGGTGTACGGAAGGGCACATCAAAAAGGCGCTGGAGATCGGCTGCACCAAGGAAGAAATCAGCGACGCGATTGTGGTGGCCATAGGCATCGCCGCGGCGAGCATTCTGGACCAGTCCGACAGGGCCGCGATCAAGCTGGACGTACATCATTTCGAATGATTGTGCGGCAGACCCTGTCCGGACCGACGGCGCGCCGGCTCGAAACAATGGGCTTCCCTTACTGTCCTGAAATGGATTCCAGGAACCTGTCCAACTCTTGCTCAGGAGCACGGTAGTTGAACTACCGGGTCATTGCCAACCTGTTCTTCTTGTTGTTCCTGGGTGTTGCTGACAATCAGGCCATTGCCGCGTTGCTTCCGCCGTTGGTCAAATCCTTCGGGATCACCGTCGCCTCAGCGGGCTTGATGGTGACCGTTTACTCGCTGGCGGCGGCCCTGGCGGCGTTTGCGTCCGGATCGCTGTCCGATCATTTCGGCCGGCGCCGCTTCCTGGTGGTGGGGGCGCTGGTTTTCGCGTTGGCTTCCTGGCTGTCTTCGCGATGCCAAACCTTTCCGGAGATTCTCCTCGCTCGATCCCTCACCGGGCTGGCCGCCGGCACGATCTCGACCTGCTCGATTGCCTATGCGGGTGACTGGTTTGCCTATGCAGTTCGGGGCAGGGCGGTGAGTCTTATCTCCATGGCGTACTTTATGGCGCCCATTGTGGGCGTTCCCCTGGCGACGCAGATTGCCGACCGCTTTGGCTGGCGGCATGCTTTCCAATACTTTGCTCTCGCGGCGCTGCTGGTGGCGATGACCTCGTTCACTCTTCCGCGGGACGTTCTGAATCCCCAGCCTTCCCGGGAGCGGGTCCGGTCAACGGTGGCGGCCTTCCGGTCGTTTCTGGCGCGGCGTGATACTCTCGCCGCACTCGTGGTGGCGTTTCTGGTTTCCGCCGGGCTGGTGGGATTCATCACCTATATCGGGCAGTGGCTGAACACTCGATTCGATCTCCCCACGCGAACTGTGGGCTGGGTTTTTATGTTGAGTGGACTGGTGGCCGTGGGCAGCGCGCCGTTGGGCGGTTCTGCTTCCGATAAGTGGGGGAAGCGCCCCGTTTCTATCGCAGGCAACGTCCTGCTGGCAGTCGCGATTGTGGCGATACCTTTTCTCGACTGGGGCGTGGGGCTGCTGGTGGTGTTTGCGGCCACAAGCCTCGGGGCGGCTATCCGCCAGGGCCCGCTTACGGCACTGATGACCGAGATGGTTCCGGCGGCCCAGCGCGGCTCCTTCATTGCTCTCCGCAATATCGCCTCGCAGTTGGGGATCGGCTCGGTGGCGGTCGTGGGCGGCATTCTTTTCCAGCATTACGGGTACGCAGCCGTAACCAGCCTCTGTGCGGGGATGACGGCGCTGGTGGCGGTCTTGCTCGCCACGCATATTGACGAGCCTCAGGCAGCACGCCAGGAAAGGGAAGCGTGATCCTCGGCGAACGGTTTTCTGGGAGGTCACGGGCGCCAGGCCAGTCTCCCGATGGCCAAGGGCAGGTGAGCGGGGTCATGGCATCACGAGTCTGGAAAATCGCGAGGCGCGTCTTGATCGTTCTCGGTTTCCTGGTCGCTGGATTCTTTTTGGGTGTTGTTCCGTGGTTCTTCACGGAAATTGTCACCCACCGCCGGTTTCACTATCCCGACTCGAACGATGGGAAGTCCCCGGCCTCTTATGGTTTGAACGCCCGCTGGGTCGAATTCAAGTCCACCGATGGGATTGCGCTGAAGGGGTGGTACATTCCTGCGCCGGGTCCGGCGCGAGGCACGATCATCTACTGCCACGGGTTGAATCGCACGCGCATTGAGATGCTTCCCCGCGCTCAGTTCGGCGTGCGGCTGGGATACAACGCGCTGCTCTTCGATTTACGTCACCATGGGCAGGGCGAGGGAAACCTTACGACGCTGGGATATCAGGAAAGGTTCGACATCCTGGGCGCGGTACATTTTGCGCTGGCCGAGCAGAAGGCGGAGCGGCCGGTGATCGTTTGGGGCGTCTCGATGGGCGCGGCGGCGGCGCTCCTGGCGGCTGCGGAATCACCCGAGATCTCTGCCGTGATCTCCGACAGTTCCTTCCTCTCGCTTTCCGACACGGTCAAACACCATTTGAAGTTGTTTCTGCATCTGCCGGCCTTCCCCATCGCCTACGAAGTGATGTATTGGACGGCGTGGCGGGGGGGCTACCGGCCCGCCGATTTCGATCTGGAGAAAGCCGTGGAGCGAATCGGGGATCGTCCAATTCTGTTCGTGGGAGTGATGGGAGACCGGCGAATGCCACCGGCTGTCGCGGAGGAACTCTTCGCGCGCGACGCGAGCCCCGGCAAGAAGTTGGCGATTCTTCCCGGCAACCGCCACGGTGAAGGCTTCAACCAGGCGCGCGAGCAGTACGAGAAAGCCGTGACTGAGTTCCTGGCCGGAGTGAAGCCCTAGTGAGGGCTGCCGAAAGGCCGCCTTTCGCGTCGAATATCTCAGGCGGCGGTGGTATGATCGGCCCCATTTCAAGTGAGAATTCAAGGAGAGAACCAATGAAGATGCGATACCTGCTGTTGCTGGTGATGGTCGCCCTCGCTCTGCCGGGACGGGCCCAGCAGCCCAAGCGCGAAATCGTGGCCGAGGGGGGCAAGCCGGATGACCGCGCCTCAACTCGGGTTCTTTACTGGGATACCAAGCGCGATGGGTCCGCGGGGCAGTTGGCGATCGACTATGGCCGGCCGGTCTGGAAGAAGGATTACGAAGACCCCGCGAAGTTCGATGCGATGACGAAGGGTAAAGTGTGGCGAATGGGAAGCAACTTCTGGACCCTGCTCGATACTTCGCTGCCGCTGAAGATATCGGGCAAAGCGGTTCCCGCCGGGTACTATTTCGTGGCCCTGCGCCGTTCGGCGGATGGAGCGCAGTGGAGCCTGGCATTTATTGATCCCGCAAAAGTGCGGGCGACCCGACTCGATGGCTTCGAAATTCAGAAGGCCAAGGTCGAATTTGAGGCTCCCGTGAAGGTGGCGAAGGCTTCGACAATCACGGAGAAGCTGACGATTACGCTTTCTTATCCTGAAGACACTCCCACGAAAGTTGCCATGAAAGTGGCGTGGGGAAATCTCCTGGTTACCGCGCCGATTGAAGTGACCCTGGTCAAATGAAGAGCGCCTTTGCAGCTCTCATGAGGGGCGCGGGTCAGGCGCGAGGGGGGACATCAATCATGTCGCGGAAAGGTTCTTTCACCGCAAGGGTGCTGCCGCTGGTAATCTCTTGCGCTTTTCTCGGAACGCCCCACAACCGTACCCTGGGCGCCGCCGGCAGCAATCCGGAGAAGGCAGCGGGGAAGGAAATCAGCAAAGTCCGGTTGCTGGAGACCATCAAGGTGCTCTCCTCGGATGAGTTTGAAGGCCGCGCTCCGGCATCAAAGGGTGAGGAGAAGACTGTCGCTTTCCTCGATGATCAGGTCAGGCAGATCGGCCTTCGGCCGGGTAATCCCGATGGGACCTATTTGCAGAAGGTGCCGATGGTGGGGATTACCGCTGATCCGAGCATGAGCCTGGTTTTCAAGTCTGCTGAGTCGGGGCGCAAACTGGAACTCCGCAATGGCAACGACTTCGTGGCGGTGACAAAGCGCGAAATCCCCGAGGTATCGGTGAACGCCCCGGTGGTGTTTGTCGGCTACGGGGTGGTCGCGCCCGAGTATCAGTGGGATGACTACAAGGGAGTCGATGTCACGGGCAAGATTCTCGTCATGCTCATCAACGATCCGCCCGTCCCCGATCCGAATGATCCGTCGAAGCTGGACGACAAGGTGTTCAAGGGCCGCGCGATGACATACTACGGCCGCTGGACTTACAAGTACGAGATCGCGGCGGAAAAGAAGGCAGCGGGTTGCATCATCATCCACGAAACTGGCCCGGCCGGTTATCCCTGGGAAGTCTTGAGTGGGAGTAACGCGGGGGAGGAATTCGACCTGGTACGGCCGGACAAAGGCCTGTCGCGCTCGGCGGTCGAGGCGTGGATGACACACGACAAGGCCAAGGCACTCTTTGCCATGATGGGCAAAGATCTGGATGCGTTGAAGCAGAAAGCCCGGCGGCGCGACTTCCAACCCGTGGCGCTGGGTGCCAGCGCCTCGCTGACGATTCGCAACAAGCTCCGGATGATTGATTCTGCAAACGTGGCAGCCCGGCTGGACGGCGCTGATCCGAAACTGCGCGACCAGTATGTGATTTACAGCGCGCACTGGGATCACTTCGGCATCGGGCCTGCAGTGAACGGGGACAAGATCTACCACGGCGCATACGATAACGCCTCTGGGGTTGCAGGAGTGCTGGAGATGGCACGCGCCTTTGCCAAAGTGCAGCCGCCGCCCCGCCGGTCAATCCTTTTTCTGTTTGTGACCGCCGAGGAGCAGGGTCTCCTGGGCTCCGAGTACTATGCCGAGCACCCGCTGGTTCCGCTGCAGAAGACCCTGGCCGAAATCAACGTGGACGAGATGAACGTTCTGGGACGCACGCGCGATGTCACTCTCGTAGGAATGGGGATGACCACGCTGGATGACTACGTGAGAGCCGCGGCGGCGGAGCAGGGGAGAGTTGTGAAGCCCGATCCTGAGCCAGAAAAAGGTTTCTACTTCCGCTCCGATCACTTTAACTTTGCCAAGGAAGGCGTACCGGCCTTGGACCCCAATGACGGCGTCGATTTCGTTGGGAAACCGGAAGGCTGGGGGTTGACCATGCGACGCAAGTTCACCTCTGAGGATTATCACAAGCCCTCGGATAAGATTAAGGCCTATTGGGATTTGAGCGGCCTGGTCGAGGATGTGCAACTGTTCTTCGAAGTGGGTTACCGGGTCGCGAATGCCGAGGCGTACCCGGAATGGAAGCCGGGGAGCGAATTCAAGGCCCGGCGCGAAGCGATGCTCAAGGCTGCAACAGGTCTCAAGTGATGAGAACGGCTGGCCGCCCGAGCCAGGGCTGGCCGGGGATAGACAGGAATTCGTTACCTGCGGAGAGTCGCAGCTCGCAGACGTCCAACACCCAAGGATCAGATTTCGACTGGAGGTGGTTATGTCTTCCGATAGAGCAGCCCAAAATTCCTACCGGAGCCTCCTTCACCGCGTCATGATGTTCCTGGCGGTGCTGGTGATCGCGCGCTTTGTGCTCGAGCTGGCGGGAGTGCCGGAGAATGTGACTCGCAATCTGTCGAGCACGGCCGGGCTTTTCCTTGCGGCCATCTACACGGCGGCGGTGGGTCCGCTGCGCGGCGGCATGCAGAAGTACCGGCAGCTGCTTTTGCCCTCGCTGCTCTTCTCGGCGTGGACGGTGGGGTGGGTGATGATTGCCACCGTGGTCTCCGTCGTGTTGCGCATTGAGCGCAGTCATTTCGCTAACAAAGAGGATTTCGGCAATTGGGGCCAGCTGGGACGGCATTTGCTTGACCATGCCGTCGAAGCCGGAATCTTCGTCGTGCTCGTCTTCGTCATGATGGCGGCCATTCACACGCTGTGGCGCTGGCCGATCACCGTGGCCCCGGGCGCAATGATCGGTGCGCTGGTCATCATGCGCTTCTGGTTGGAGGCGATGGGCGTAACTCCCACCATGGTTACGGCGTGGAGCTCGACGATTGGCGTGATTCTCGCCGCATTTTACCTGGGAGGAATGGCACCGTGGCTCGGCCTCACCTCGGCGCGGCAGTTGCTCGTCCCGGCACTGGCCATCGCTTATGCCTGGCGTTTCTGGATTCTTCTCGCGACCCTGTTGAGCGCGCTGGTTCCTTTCTTCAGGACGCACTTCTTCGACCCTTCACAAGGGCAGGTCGCCTACCGGTTGCTGCGCTTTGTAGGTGGGGGAGTGCTCATTGAGGGCTTCATTTCAGGCTTGCTGGTTTGGGGGATTGCCGTCTGGATTTCCCGCGCCACACGGCCGAGAGCTGAAGTGTCTGCGTGAAGCCGTGGTCGTCCACTTTCAGGAAGCGGACTGGGGACTGCGCCGGTGCGGAAGATTTTCAGGAGCCAGCCAGGACGCGCTCGTAGAGCTTCTCGTAGAGAGGGATGATTTTGCTCGCGCAGAACTGAGTGAGGGCGCGCCGACGCGCGGCACCGCCCATGCGCTGTTGCTGCTCGCGGTCGGTAAGAATCTCGAGGACGCGCGCGGCCATGGTCGGGATATCCCGCGGCGGCACTAGAAAACCCTCCACACCGTCCGTGATCACCTCGGGTACCCCTCCCACTTTGGAGCATACCGCCGGAACGCCACAGGCCATTCCTTCCAGCGCCGCCAGTCCGAAGGATTCGAGGTCGCTAGGCAGCAGTAGCACGTCGGCCGCGCTGAGAATTTCCTGCACCTGATTCTGCTTGCCCAGAAAGAGGACGTCGCTGGACAAGCCCTTGTCATGGACCAACCACTCGGCACCGGCGCGGTCCGGCCCGTCGCCGATGAGGACCAGTTTGGCGGGGATTTGCTTGCGGACGATGTGGAAGATCTCAATGACATCCGGAATCCGCTTCACCGGGCGGAAGTTGGAGAGGTGTACAACGACTTTCTCATTCGGGGCGGCGAATTCCTCCCGTCGTGTAACGCCGCCGGCAGGTCGGAAGATATCGCAGTTCACGAAATTGGAGATAACCTCTACCGACCGCTGGACACCGAATTCCTGCACCGTCACGTCCCGCAAATAGTTGGAGATGGCGGTGACGGCATCGCTCTGCTCGATGGAGAATCGCGTAATGGGCAAGTAGGAGCGATCCATTCCAACCAGGGTGACGTCCGTACCGTGCAGGGTAGTGACAAAGGGAAGCCGGCGGGAGGCCAGCATGGCGCGCGCCAAGTAGGCACTCACCGAATGGGGTATGGCGTAATGGACATGCAGCAGGTCGAGCGATTCACTCACCGCCACATTGTGCATCTGGGTGGCCAGGGCCAGTGTGTAGGGGGGATGGTCAAAGAGCGGATAGCTGAGCATCTCCACTTCGTGGAAGTGAATGCGCTCCGAGGCTTCCGTGATTCGTACCGGGACGGCGTAACTGATAAAGTGGATGTCGTGGCCGCGGGCCGCAAGCTCCAGCCCCAGTTCTGTGGCGACAACCCCACTGCCGCCATAGGTTGGATAGCAGGTGATTCCGATGCGCATGCGGAAGGCGTTGCGGCGCGGGGCGTCAGGAGGGAGGGTTGGCCTTTTCTCCCTTCCCGCTCCTGCCGGTATCCAGCACAGTGATCTCAGTGACAGTGCGCCGGTCATTTCTTACATCGAAATAGACGATAATCGTTGTGCCGGGGGTTAGCTCTTTAATCCGGATCCTTCCTCCCCCCGCGGAGGAGATGGGAATGCCCTTCTTGAGGGGAAAGAACTCGGTACTGTCGCCCTCCACCGTGTTCACGACCAGCAAGTTGCGTTTGAGATCCAGAGACTGAACCTTGCCCGTAAAGGCCTGGCGATTGGTCCCTCCCGTGATCTTTCCCACAACCGGAACCTTACTGCGGTGCTCTTCCTGTTGAGCCAATACGGGCCTGGCCGCGATTAGAAGTAACGACCCGGAGAGTAAGCAGGAAAATATCGGGTAATGGACGCGTGACTCTCGCATGGCATTTTCCCCCGCAAAGACATTCGGTGCGCGGAAACACATCGCGAGCGCGGTTTCATCCTAGAAAGGCGGAAGGGTTCTGTCAAGCCTGCCGGGCGCTTTGTAGCCCTGTCCCGCCCTAGAGCACCATTGCCACTTCTGGAAACGCCCAGGCCCCGGGATGATCATTCAACGTCCGGAAGGCCG